>JAIRRJ010000067.1 GCA_031256035.1 Treponema sp.
CCATGTTTCCGATTTTACAATGCCTGTAACATACCGTGGATAACCGTGCGCAACGAGAATTGGCACCTCAAGAAAATTAATATGATTCATCGCAAGAATCAAGGGACTGTTTTTTGACAATGCTTCCCTGAATTCACGGCTGTCGATTTTGCAGAGGGTATCCAGTATCCCTTTTAATACAAAGTTGACCGCAGTCCGCCTGAAGCTCATGCCGTCCCAATCAACCGCAGAGCGCCGGGGATGCATGACATTTCCAGTTCCTTGCCGTCATAGCAGACAGTTTCACCATCGCAGTGGGCGGCCATGCCCCCCTCAAGCGCTGTGAGGTGAAAATGTACAGCCTTGCTCATGTATACGCCTTCAAGTTCGCCTTGAGTTCCTTTTGTATAGCGCATGACAGCCTTGATCAGTTTGAACCGGCTGGAAGGACGGCGTACAAAACAAATGTCCAAGAGACCGTCATCCAGCAAGGCATTAGGCCCCATGTAGAAACTGCCGCCCATGCGCCTGCCGTTCACAACGGAGACAAGCACTGCGGGAAGAGTCATTGTTTCATTGTCGTAGGAAATCTTTAACACCGGAGACGGATCGTAGCGCACAATGTTGATGATTGCGCCTAACGCATAGGCGATGCCGCTTTTTATTTTCATTTTGGCGGCGTCAAATCCCACCTTGGTATCAAAGCCTATGCCCACTCCGTTTACAAAATAACGCCCGTTCGGGAAAAAGCCGCCTTTCACCAGACCCGCGTCCAGAGGCCGTAAATTTCCGGCGGCAAGAACACGCAGGGCTTTTTCCGTGTCCTGAGGTATTCCCGGCGTTGAAGAAAAATCATTGCCTCTGCCAATGGGCAAAATCCCAAATATCGGCGGCTTCGATGGAGCGGGCGTCCTTGTCAATAAACCATTGATAACCTCATTACATGTCCCGTCCCCTCCGGCGGCAACGGTTACATCATCTTCTCCCGGAGGCAGGTTTCGCACTATTTCCAAAGCATCACCCGGCCTTTTTGTCAGGATAATTTCAAAACTGCGCCCGGTTTCGCGCAGAAAACGTTCGATTTTGGGATACTGTTTTGCCGCCTTTCCCTTCCCCGCCGTAGGATTTAAAATAATCCATATTTTGCCGGATTGTGTCATAATGATGTTAGTATAAATGATGTTGCGGAAAAAAGAAAGGAGCATTTTATGGACAGGGAAGCGAGGATAAAAGAGCTAATTTCCAAAATGACACTGGAAGAGAAGGTTTCACAATTAAGTTACACGAGCGCGGCGATTCCGCGCCTTGGGATACCGGAATACAACTGGTGGAACGAGTGCCTGCACGGGGTCGCAAGGGCGGGCGTAGCGACAGTTTTTCCGCAGGCTATCGCGCTGGCGGCAACCTTTGATGAAGATTTTGTCGAACAGACAGCGGACGCTATTTCCGATGAGGCGCGGGCAAAATATAACGAAGCGATTAAACAAGGCAACCGCGGGCAGTACTGGGGTTTGACTTTCTGGACTCCGAATATCAACATCTTCCGCGATCCGCGCTGGGGACGTGGGCAGGAAACCTACGGTGAAGACCCCCATCTAACCGGACGCATCGGCGCTGCTTTGGTGCGAGGGCTGCAGGGTGCCGATCCTGAAAATCTGAAAACAGCCGCCTGCGCGAAACATTACGCCGTCCATTCCGGTCCTGAAAAATTACGCCATACTTTTAACGCGGTTGTTTCAAAAAAAGATTTATTCGAAACTTACCTTCCCGCTTTCAGGATGCTGGTAGAGGCAAATGTCGAAACGGTAATGGGCGCGTATAACCGCACTCTTGACGAACCATGCTGCGGCAGTAATTACCTGTTAAAAGATATTTTGCGCGGACGCTGGGGTTTCAAGGGTCATGTGGTTTCTGACTGCTGGGCAATCCGCGACTTCCATGAAAACCACAAGATAACGAATAGCCCCGAAGAATCAGCGGCTCTTGCGCTTAACGCCGGGTGCGATCTAAATTGCGGCTGTACCTATCCCATGTTGACCGTATCCCACAAAAAGGGGCTGGTTAAAGAAGAGGCGATCAATACTTCTCTTGCGCGGTTACTGCGCACACGTTTCAAGCTGGGAATGTTCGATTCGCCGGCAAGCGGCAAATACGATAAGTTGGGACGCGAAGTAATCAACTGCGAGAAACACCGGCAGCTTGCGCTCAAAGCGGCGGAAAAATCCATCGTTCTGCTTAAAAATGACAATGGCATATTGCCCCTTGATTCAAGCGCGAAAAATATCACCGTAACAGGACCGGGTGCGGCTAACGCTCACACTCTCTTTGGAAATTACTACGGGGTCAGTTCCCGCTTTGTTACCGTGCTTGAAGGGTTAGCTGAAAAGGTTATGGACAAATTCGGCGTCAGTCTTGAATACCGGCAGGGCTGCCTGATGTACGGCGAAAATACAAACGAAGGGTACGGCGAGGGAAGTTACTCGGAAATTGTTATTGCCGTAATGGGGCTGGACGGCGCAATCGAAGGCGAAGAGGGAGACGCAATCGCTTCTGATTCAAACGGAGACCGCGACACTATTGAACTTCCACCCTGGCAGCTAGAATTCCTGAAAAAGCTGCGGGCTGCCGGTAAAAAAATAATTCTGGTGCTTACCGGAGGCAGCCCGATTGCCTTCCCGGAAGATATTGCCGATGCGATAATCTTCGCATGGTATCCCGGCGAACAGGGCGGCAAGGCTGTGGCGGACATTATCTTCGGCGATGTTGTCCCATCGGGGAAACTGCCCATCACCTTCCCCGCTTCCACGGATCAGCTTCCGCCCTACGAAGATTATTCCATGAAGGGACGCACCTACCGCTACATGACAAAAAAACCGCTGTATCCATTCGGCTTCGGTCTTTCCTACACCAGCTTCCGTTTTGATTCTATTGCCCTGTCTGCGCCCTTAATTTCCGCTAACGGTTCGGTAAAGGTCAAAGTACAGGTAAACAACACCGGCAAACGGGATGCCGATGAAGTAGTGCAAATTTATATATCGAAAGATGATCGCGGCGAAAACGATCCGTTGTTTTCACTGCGAAGTTTCCGGCGCATCAGCATAACTGCCGGCAAAAGCGCGGCGGTTGATTTTGAACTTTCCGCCTCCGCCTTCGAGACGGTGAACGATGAAGGAGAATCCGTGCTGCTGCCGGGCAGTTACACAGTGATTGCCGCAGACGCCGCACCTGTTCCGGTTTCGGCGGAAAAAGGCGCACCGGCTCCCGTATCGGCGAAGATCAAAGTTATGTGAAAACCTGGAAATGTTCAGCGCTGTTGATTGCGCCTATGGTAATCCTGTTCTTCCAGGGGAACATTTTTAGTTTTTTCAAGTTTCCGGTTTTCAGGAGATAACTTACAATCTGAGCCGATTCTTCTTCTGACCAGCGGATTGTTTCATTCATCGCCAAAACTCCGGCGGCTTCATCCGCCGTGAAGCGCCGTTTATTCCGGCGAAAAAATTTGATAATGCCAGCTTCTTCACGAAGTCTGTTATCAGCCGTTTTTTCACATACATCACAGCATAATTTTTCGGGGACTTCGCCGCCGGAATCGTAATTGAGGAGAGAAAGCAGCGAATGCCGCCGGCATTTCTCCGTATCTCTTGCGTACTGCAATAACGCCGAAACCCTGCCGCGGTTTGTTTCATTTCCTGCTCTTGCCAGCGCAATCTCGTCTTCAGGACCAAACAGAAGAACCGCTGTGGACTGAGTGCCGTCTCTGCCTGCCCTGCCCGCTTCCTGCAAATAGGCTTCCACAGACGGCGCGCAGTCGCGGTGGATTACCGTCCGTATATCCGCCTTGTCAACGCCCATCCCGTAGGCGCAAGTTGCACATAACACAGCTTCGGCATTAATAAAAAACCATTTTTCGGTTTCAGCTTTTTCTTCCCTGCTTAAACCCGCGTGATAGAACCGGATTTCATTATACCAGTTAAAGTTCATGTCGCGGAATTCATTCCGCAGGTAGCGGGCAAGATTTTCCGTACCGGCGCGGGACGAGCAAAAGACAATCGCCGGACGGGAATTTTGAATGAGCATATCCCGTACCGTAAGGTCGCGGCAGATGCAGCCTTTCGCTGAATAGGAGATGTTGGCGCGATCGGGATTTCCCACAATTTGATGAGCTTCAATATCGCCAAAAATATATTTTCTGATTTTTTCCAGCACAGGAGCGCTTGCGGTTGCGGTAAAAGCGGTAACAAGAGGCGGGTTTATCGAATTAATAATTGAATTGATTTCCAGGTAGCTTGGCCTGAAACTTTCCCCCCACTCGCTCACGCAATGCGCTTCATCAATAACAATGTGAACGACCTTTATTTTCTCCAACTGTGTTTTCACCTGCGGTGTAAGCAATACCTCGGGGTTTGCAATGATAAACTTGCTCTGCCCGGATTTCAGTTTTTCCCAGATTGCGTCCCTTTCTTCTGTGCTTTGCCCTCCCCTCAGTATTACCGGTGAAAAACCGCGTTCATGCAGGCGGCGTTCCTGATCTGCCATCAGCGACAGGATTGGATAGATTACTAAGGTCAACCCTTCCATGAGCATTGCGGGTAACTGAAAGCACAGAGATTTTCCCGCTCCGGTTGGAAGGATAACAATCTGCCTGCCCAAACACTCCCTGTCGGAAAGTTCTGCCTGAGAGGTTTCATCATTCTGCCATTTAAGGGGAATCCCTGCCGCCTGCGCTGCCTCCAGAATATTTGTAATTACAAGCCGTTGATACGGAAACAAGTAGGAAAGCCCGAACAGGCTGTTTACAGCATCACCCAGGGGGTCAACATATTCATTATCAGTCATATACACCTCCGGCTATTATATGGGGCGTACATGTCATTTTGCTTTAGTGATGAAGAAAGAATTTAATTTTTATCAGGCTTCTTCAAGCCCCAATTCTTCATTGGTATTTGTGCCTTGTCCCGCTTCCTCAGGGCCTGCTACGGATGCAGCCTTTACTTTTTTCAATTTTATCTTTGGTTTTTTGATTGCGCGGGGACGGCGATAACTTCTGGCTGCATAAGAGACAATGTATATATACAAAATTACCGCAATGGTTACAGCAATGACCTGCCACGACGTGATTACCTGTTTCAGTAACTCAAGAACTTCCGGGGAAAACACATCATTATTATCGGCTGTTTGGGGTTGTTTCTTCAATGGGGATTTTTTCTTGCCATTCTGGGATATGTATGATATTCTTTGGTGCATGAGTTATTTACGGACGCACATTGTTGTTGATCCTGAAATACGGTTCGGTAAGCCTTGTATAAAGGGAACGCGAATAACCGTTGGAGATATTCTGCAATGGCTTTCAGGGGGCATGACCGAACAGGAAATAATAGCTGATTATCCAGAATTGCAGAGGATACACATCAGAGCAGCGCTTGCCTTTGCTGCAGAACGGGACGCAATGACCAAAGTAATTGTACATGAAACTGTTGCTTGATGCGAATATATCCTGGCGTTTAATGGCGTTATTATCAGAACATTTTGGTGAATGTATTCACGTAAACAAAACTGATCTTCCGAAACCGGCTAAAGATACCGAAATATGGGATTATGCCGCCGCAAAAGGATATACAATAATTACTCAAGATGCTGATTTTCTAAACCTTTTTGAAACAAGAGGATTCCCGCCAAAGATAGTTCTGCTCCGGGTAGGAAACATTGACAGAAAAACTCAAGGAGAAATATTGGTGCAGGCAAAATCATCTATTGTCGATTTAGAGAATGGTGATTATGGATTGCTTGAGATCATATAGCGTCAGTCATTTTTGCATTTACTCGAATAAAGAGGTTCAAGAGGGGTACCGCGAACCGTTCACAAAGAAAAAAAGCAGGGAGCTGTTGTCAGCAACCCCTGCTTAAAGAAGTGACTAACGCCTTTGCGTCTCCCTCTAAAATCTATACCCTACCGCCAATTTTGCGGTTAAACCGGATTCCCCATAGGAGAGATCCATGCCGAATAATACCCCAAATCTGAGGAATACATTATCGGTAAAATAAAAATCCGTGCCACCGCCAAGTTTAAACCATAAGGCGCTAAAATCACCGAGGTCTTTTACTTCTTTGCCTTTATAATAATGAGCAAGGGCAATATCATACTCAATGCCCAAAAGCGGAAAAACAGAAAGGTTGTCATTAATCCAAAAAGGGTATTTTCCCAACAAGCTGATATCCAAATTAGTTGTTGAATAATCCTTCCATGTACTGCTGCCGATACCGAAAGAAATTTCAGCATAAGTTAAATCCAGAAAAGCGTAACCTCCGAATTTAAGACCGATGTCAAAATCACTGCCGAAAAATCCGCCAATACCGGTGCTGATTCCAAAATCCGTTTTGTCCGAATCCCCTTCCGACTTTGTCCTTGCGGTTTTATCAGGTTCTACTCTTTCTTTAACAGAGGTAATACCGGTAACAATGGTATTCCCGTTAGCAGTTGTTACAGTGATTCCCCACTTTTCAGAGGTTTTGAGCGTAGCTTCATCCATAGTGCAATTAATATAGAGTGTACCCCCATAGTTCACTGTAATCAGATCAGGTTGAATTCCCAACAAAAGCTGCGTTTTTAGACCGGGAAACTTTTGGCTCAAACCTGCTATAAGTTCGTCTGCTTTAATTCTGCCTCCTTTAGAACGAACTAAATCAGAAGCAGCCTTAAAGATTCCCTGTGAAGTTTCTGTCTCTGTTAAACTTATTTTAACGGAGGCAATGTCCGTTACAATTGATTTTCCTCCTTTGCCTCCGCCCATAATAGAGTTAATGAAGTAACTCTCGCCCTGATAGGTAAAATAAATAGCACTTCCTTGAATTGCAAATAAAAGCGGCTTTTTCAGACCCGGAAACTTTTTGCCCAACTCTGTTAAAAGATCATCCGCCTTAATCTCGCCGTTTTGTGAAACTAATTCAGAAGCTGCTGTCAATTCTCGCCAAAATTGAACCCGATTTATAACCGAAATTGATATTTTTAGCGGGGCTTAGCGAACCTTACCGGGGCTTAGTGAAACTAGATTATTCGTTTTTAGGTTTAAGAATTGGTTTATGGAAAACCAGCAATTTTTCAAAAAGAACAATGAGATCGGCGCGTAGGATAACTTCTTCCCGCGGCGGGTTTATCGGCTCTCCAAACAGGTCAAAGCTGACCGGCTGGGAATCATCGGGGATGTCGGTGAGGGGTAGCTGCCCTGATTCAATCAGCTTATTAATAACCTTCATGGAAACGCCCAAAACAACAGAACATTCCTTTTTTGACAGGAATGGTGGGACGTTCGGCAGCCGCTCGATATGGCAGCCGGAAAGGGCGGCTCTGGCTTCGTCCAGATCAAGCTGCTCTGTATCGAGATTGAATGTATTCATCCAAAGCCTTCTCTGTGTCGTCGTCCGTGTCCAGAATGTATTCAGCGAGAGAATACCAGGGGATACGGTAGATGATTCCGATTGAAAGAGCGTCCATGCGGTAAAAGTGAATCAGATAATCCATGGCGTCGCGAGAAATAGATAAAATGCCGCAGGCTTCTTTGATTGTGTAGGTGTACCGGGCGCCAAGGCGGGCGGCTTCGACAATGCGGCGCAGTGAGGCTTCTCTCTGGACTGGAGAAAGCGTGATGCGTAATTCCGGGAGTTCAAAGAGTTCGCCGCTCCGCATTATTTTCGAACCCCCTCTTGCTCAAGGCGGGTCAGGAAGCCGTGGCACTTGCGGATTTCAAAAGGCGAGAGATCATTCACTGACTTTTTGCCGAACTTGCGGATAAAACCGCCGAGTCGCTTGTCCGCATTAGGGCCGAGTATGCGCTCAGCTCTTTTTACCAGCGGGTATACATCTCGGGAAACCGGCGGCAAAGATCCGCCAAAAATTGTTTTTCCCTGGGCAATGAGTAGGTTATTAAGCGCGGTGATCACGTCGGAAAATTGTTGAATAGTTTCCAAGTACAATGAAGACTGAACATTAGCCGCGCCCATGAGGATGCAGATGTAGGTTTCGTCATCAATACCGGCGAGGGTCTTTTGGGTGTGGATGAGTTTAATCATTTTCTGTTTCTGGATTTCGGTCATTCCGGCCTCCTCCTAGTTATCATAAAAACATTTATCTGCATCCAATACCCTTGGCGCACATTCCCTTAAATACAATTCGTGTTCCCGTTTAGTGTAATTTTCACAGGGTGTACCGTTTTTTAATTCGTACTTCATTTGTTCCGAATGAGGGCAGAATTTACCTTTAACGCTTCCAATTCCGCTTAATAGCTCTACAGCATAATGAGCGCACACATGACATTTCCTCCAGTTATAGCCTTTTGGAAGTTTCATATTTCTAGCGTGATATAGTAAATCTGAACGACAATCTATGCGTAAGCTCATTTATTTCGGCCTCCAGTCATCAGGCGGCTTGCCCCAGGGAGTACAGGCGCAAACTATGTGTACAGGATGGTTTTTTATTGCAGATGCAAATTCTGTTAAATACCAAGGGTTGTACTTTATAGTTTCCATGTCAATTTTTACAGGTTTGTTTTTCTTATTGCGCTCAACCACCGGATTGTAAGAGTGTCTGTACCAAACGGGCCCGTCATTCGGCCACTCATAGCCATATTCCTCTTTGAACTGTTCGGGCGTGGGCCATTTGCGGTGGCATTCACCGCAGGAGAGTTCTTCACAGCCGTTACTGACAGCCGCGTCGCAAAAGTCCATTCTGCCGCAAAATAAATCATCCGAAATTTCTATTGGTTTCATTTCTCTCGCTCCTTGTATAAAACGCAAGCGGTATTTTTGCATTTTACTTTTTGCAAACCGTTTGCTGTTCTGTTTGATTTAACAGCATTGCAATAGAAAAAGAATTTGCTGTTGCATTGCCATTTTTCGATGTGAACACACGAACCGCATTTTTCTTTGCGTTTTACTGAAACCGGTAATGACTGAAATAGCTCCGACACTGCTTCCCCCTCAACCTAGTTTCCCGATCATTTCGGGGGTAACGGTGGCGATGCCGGAGGCGCGGCCCATGCGGGCGAGTGCCAGGGCGTCGTTGACTAATGAGCGCCATGCGCCGCGGGAGCGTTTGGCGAGTGCTTCGGCGGTTTCGAGATCGATTTCGATGCCGCAGGCGAGGGCGTAGTAGGCGGCGATGTCTACGGCGCCGACTGAATCGTAGAGGACGACGGGACGGCGTATGCGGGAGCGGAGCCGGGGGACGCGGTCAATTTTGCTTTTGAGGGCTTCTTCGCCGGCGAGGAGCACCGGCACCTTGCAGCGCTCATTGATACCCCGTATCAATTCCAGGAAGGCGACCGGCATTTTGTCAGCCTCATCAATAATGATGAGCCGGCGGCGGTTGTCGCAATGTTCGTGGATAAAATTAAGGCAGTTGCCAAAGGTGATCGGGCGGACATTGGCGAGGGCTTCGCAGATGTCCCGCAGGAGCTGGACGCAAGTAGATTTTTCGATGAATAGCACATAACATGCGTCCTCGTGGGTTTCGGCGTACCAGCGTGCTGTGTGGGTTTTTCCCCGCTCGGCGGTTCCGATGACCATGCCCAGGGATGAGCTTTGCGAACCTTCAGGATCAGAGAGGTCGTCGGCGAGGGAATTAAACGCGGCGACAGAGCGGGTCGGTATGACCACGTCCGTATCGACCGTGAACTCGTCGGGTACAGTTTTGGTGTATCCCTTCTCTTTGAGAAGCGCGATATATTCTTCTTCCTTTTGCTCCCAGGCAGGGTAGGTCTGGGAGCATATTTTTGAAACTGTGCTTTTGTCGCACCCGAAAATTTTGGCGGCTTTGCCGAGGGACAGCCGGTTGGCTGTCAGGATTGTCCGTAAACTCATGCTAATACTCCTTTTGGTTTGTTTAGTCTGAATTGGCTGGCGAAGTAGGCTTCTTCCTCGTCATCCATTCCTTCTTCGTATTCCGCCATGAACGCAAGGTCGGCGGCGGAAATCTTTTGGTTATTGCCCAGCGCTATGCGCAATGATTCGTAGCGGTCGCGGGGCGTAAGGTAAACCAGCTTTGACCGTTCGCGGATGTTCGGCTCGACGGTGATTTTTGCGGCGATGGCGGCGCTGAATTCTTCAGGCGTCATTGCCGGGCTTTCCGGCGCAGGGAGGCTTGAGGTCTCATTGCGCGTGGTGGGAAGGTTCGCCGCGGCGGCTTTCGCTTCGCGTAACTCGCGGAATTTGTCCGGGTCAAAGAGCATTTGCGCGCCGCTTGTCATGGTGTTGTAGGCTCCGGTTACCGCTTTCATGTTTCCGCGCTTCTGCTCTATCGCTGCGGACGTGGCTTTTTCGTCAAGCATCGGGATGGGCGTTACCGGCGTGAGGGGTATTGCCTCATTGGTGCGCGGATCGATTGCCCAGATGCCGTACGGAAGGCGGGTGCGCATGTCCAGCCAGAGGTAGCACTCCGGCCTGAAATAGACGCCGTTCTCGTCTGTTACCCAGAAGTCGAAGCGGTGCTGATCGCCGACTACGATTTGGAAGGGGCGCAGGCTCGACAGGTCGCGGGCGATGTAGAACAGGTTGTCCAGGGCGCGGCTGCCGCCTTTGACATAGAGTTTGAGCATCGGGTGGATTGCTTCCCGCGCGTGGACGTACGCCGATTGTTCGGAGCCGATCTTCCAGCCGTTTTGCGCGGCCATGAGCGCGGTCTGTTTATAGGCGTTGCGCACCGTACATCGCCCTGCTTCACGGGTTACTTTGAGGAAAAACATTTTGAAGAAATTGAGCGCTTCGTTATCCCATGCCACAAGCGGCCGCATAGCGGTTTGTTTCGGCTGATAGCCGTTGGTGTCGATGTAGCCGATATAACGCTTGACCGATGAAACCGATACGCCGTGTTTGCGCGACAGGTTTTCGTACGCCATGTTTAGCGGCTGCAGCGCGTTGCGGCATTTCCAGTCATGGTGCACGGCGGCCATTTTGGACAGCTTTGAGCCGGACGCGAAGAGGGTGGCGTTCATTGCGCGGCCTCCGCTTCGGTCAACTGACTGTTTAATTCCGCAGCCTCGTTGGCTAGATTTTTTGTTTTGAGGGCAAGATTGAAAGCCGCCCGCGCGCGGAGTTCGGAATCGTTGAAAGTATCCAGATACGCTTCGATGTATTTGAAAATTTTCAACTGGGCATGTATCTGCGCGGGATTATCCAACTTGAAGTTTACAATGTCTTTTGAACGGCGCATGGTTTCAGAAAAATAGTCCTTAGTTGTCGCGATAACCGGTGCGTTGATTTTTTCTGCCCATTCCGCGAGCCGGGCGTTTTCCAACCGCCGTTTGGCTTCCGATTCTTCCTCGTCACCCCAACCTTTCGGACGCTCGCCGGTGCGTAAAAACTCATCAACACGGGATTGCAAAAGAGCGCGGGCTGCGGTAGTGTCCTCTTTTACCGGGGATTTGATCAGCAGCACGTCTTTTGTTGTGCCGGCTATTTCACGGGGAACAAATTTTTTGATCCAGTAATCGGCGATCTGGCGGTCAAGGCCAATGTTTCCGCAATAACTATCCCATGTGTACAGGATATAGTCATCAGCATCAGGGTTACGGTGCTGCCCCTTTTGGCTGGTCAGATGCGCTTTTGCCAGATACAGCTCGCGGGCAACTTCCGCCGTGATCTTGCTCCATTGCTTGC
This sequence comes from Treponema sp., assembly GCA_031256035.1. Lineage (GTDB taxonomy): Bacteria > Spirochaetota > Spirochaetia > Treponematales > Breznakiellaceae > WQXQ01. The sequence continues at coordinate 11,626 of JAIRRJ010000067.1, forward strand.
CGAGCTCCCGCATTTTTTCTACCGATTTGTCGTAATTCCACCGGTGGATTTTATTGGTGAGCTCCAGCGGCATTGCCCCGGACTCTTGTTGCTTATTCATGGTTTACCCCCCATTGTTCCTGCCCTGCGCGTATTTCCATGCGTCAATAAAGTCTCTACGGGTTATTTTTCGTTTGGCGTAACGGCGTATGGCAAGATAAAATAATTTGAAGTCCATCAGGCTACCTGCTCCTTCAGCAGTTCCTTGTTGACTTCTTCCTTGTCTGCCTCGCAGAAGAAGTCGTCTTTGATTTTCCGAACCGAATCGACCTGCGCCAGGGTGTCGTCGTCAAGGTCGGCCATCGCTTCCTTGTCCGGCTCTTCCTTTGTGCGGATACATTTGATCAACTGCAATTTTTTTAACAGTTCGAGCGTTGTTTTTTTAACGCTGATTGACGTGCTTTTCCGATAGCCGAAACTTCCAAAGGAAAGCTGGACGCTCTTGCGATCCTTGAAGAGTTCGTCCCGGTTATAGTCGGCGTACGCCCCGATCCGGGCGGAAGCGTCAACGATCCGTTTGCGGATAACTCCGCCTTGTTTGGCCGCATCTTCCTTGATTTCGGCAATCTGCTTGTGGGCTTCATTGTCGATGCCCTCAAGCTCCCTCTCCAGCAGGCCAATTTCCTTAAGAACCATGTTGGCCTGATCCAGAGTTTCAATTTTCCCCATTTGCGGTTTTAACCTTGCCATGTTATTCCCCCTCTTCAATGTCGATATACTCAAACCCGTACGGGTCGAGAAAACGGTTTGTAAGTTCCACAACCGCGCGGTTTTCGGCGAGCGATTCTTCTGTGCCTTCGTTGTGGAATTGCGCCAGGCGGGCGATGTAATAACGGAGTGCTTCAGGAGCCGCGGTAAACAGTTCGGTAAGATCGAGGCTGTCTACCGGCGGCTCGATGTAGACAACCGGGATGTGCAGGTCCTGCGCCAGCTTGAGTTCAATGGCCGCGCCTTTTGACTTTTGCCAGCCCTGCAGGAGGGCGATGCCACCGCAGTCTGCTAATTCACGGACGCAATCCCGCATTGCCTTACGCCAATCGCTGTCAGGCGAACAAAAGCGCAATGGGTTGGATATGACGTAAATAATTGAACGCCCGCTGTTTTTCATTGCCCGGCGGATTGTTTCTTCTACCGAAAGAAAATGCCCGGCGGTTTCTTTGATTGTCCTGCCGGATACCGGCCCGCATAGATAAATGCTTTTCATGATTCTCCTCCTGTTTCTGTTATGTGTAATTCTTCAAAAACTTTTCTGACGACTTCCTGATCGTAGCCAAGCTGGATCGCCATTGATTCAACGGTTACCGGGAACTTTTTTTGCTTGTCGTTAATTACGCAGCCGATGATCCATTCCACCTGCCGGCGTGTGGCGCCGGTGCGCGAATTCGGGATTGGCTCATCCGGCGGGAAGGCGTGGTAGAAGTTGACCGGGTCTGCGCCGTTGTCGGCGCAGTATTCTAAAAGCCGTTTGATACTGACAGCCAGCCTGTCTTCCCCGCAGTAAGGGCAAACTTCCACCGTACCGGTGCCGCCCTCTTCAAACTGCACTGAAAAAAAGTTATTGCATTCTTCGCAGAAATAATTAAAGCCGTTGGCGAAGGCTTTACATTTAACGCTGGTTATGTTCATTTTGTTTTCTCCTTTTTTCACATTCAGGTTTACAAATACCTCCGCGTTTTATGCAGTCGAAGCAAGGAGCATCATTATTCTGTTGATTGCTTAACTGGCTGATAACGCACAGCGCCCATTCTTTCAAACGCTCTGTAAAACGCAGTATGCTTTCCTCACTCATGCCTTCCTCCTTCTTTCGCGTTCAGGTTGGCAAATGCCTCCGCGTTTTATACAATCAAAGCAAGGAGAATTTTTATGCCGCCGATTATTAATCCAACCGATCAAAAGTTGTGCCCGTTTTTTCAAACGGTTTGCAAAAAGCAAGCGTGCGCCCTTTTCCTTGAGGGGGACAGGGCTTGCGCTATTACCGTAACCGCCATCTTTACCGGGAACATTCTCTACTACACCGAACGCCGCGACTGATTCAGGGCAGCTCCGGCAGGTTCCTCCTTCAATGTCAAAAGGGCATATTCCCTGCGACCGGGTTCCGTAGCCTTGCTGGCAAGTAGAAGGTTTTTCTTTATCCATGTAACCCCTCCGCTTTTTCTTTCGCGAGCTGTCTCAATTTCGCCGCCATATCCCTGTCGCGGGCGATGGCTCTCTTCATTGCCCTCCGCTCCCACGTTTGATACATTTCCCGCCGCGCTTCCTCCCGCACCGCATCGACCGGCTTGCCCTGCACTTCGCTGCGGGCCTCCAGCACAACCTCGTTCCAGTCCGCCTTGCCGAGTATCCGCGCAATCTCCGCTTCGATGCGCGCGGATCGGCGGCGGCCTGAGATGACGTTTGCAATGATTTGGTTTGACACCCCTAAACGTTCCTGAATACGGACAAAACTGTATCTTTTTCTTTTCAGGCGGTATTGGATGGAAAGACCCTCATCATAATTGGGCCTAAGACGTACTGCCATATCCTTGCGGACTGGCGGTAATTTTGTTAAAGTCAAAGTATGCCTCCTTCAGTGGTGGTTAGAGAGGGATGTCAATCGGCCAAGATAGGGCATCTCTCTCTTTATCATTTTTGGCTAAGTTGTATTTCCAACTTGCCGATAATTCGATTAACGACCAGAAATATCGAACATGTCAAGTGGAAAATTCGATATTTCTCAAATATTTTTTTTGGGGGAAAATTTATGGATTGGGCTGACAAGATACGATGTATCGAAGTAGAAATGGGAATAGAAAACGATAGGGGAAAGCTTGCCAGCCTTTTAGGTGTCAGACCTGGTATTATTTCAGATATAAAGAAAGGAAATTCAAAAAACCCAGGTTCAAACATTACCTTGCTTTTGATTAACAAGCTAGGAGTGAACCCCAAATGGCTAGAAGGGGAAAATCAGCCCATTTTCTTAAACAAAAAAAGGTTGGAAATACAACCTAATGAAGAAAAAATTTTGCATGAAAAGGTTGGAAATACAACCTCAAAAGGCCACGGCGGCATACCCCTTGTTTTTGAAGGAGACAAAGAATTTGAGGGCGGGATTATTATTCCCGTGCTGGGGGATAACCCAGTGTCCGCCGGAAATGGGGCGGGCATTGGCGATGAGGAAATACCCACGCGATTCATTCACGCCCCAAAAGAATTGGCAAAATACCTTCACCTTATCAGCCTGCCGGTCAGGGGCGACAGTATGGACCCCACCCTGCATGACGGCGACATGGTTGTCTGCGATGGGAGCGGTTGGGACGGCGATGGGATTTACGTCATAAAAACGGATGAAGAAACCTTTGTAAAAAGGGTGCAATATACCTCGGCAGGGTATCGAATCGTGAGCGATAACCGGATGTACGAAAGCTACACCGAGGATGTTGAAAAAATCGCCGTTGTGGGCAAAGTGCGAGCGGCGGTTGTAATGATGCCAGGAAGGCGAGGAGGAGTGTGATGAGCAGATTTGATGATGGTAATTTTCATCTTCAAAGGGCAAGGCAATCCGAAAAAACAGGCGATTTTCTTGCAACTCGTATGAACTATACAAAATGCGTAGAATGTTTTAGGCAGGCTGAAGCGACGACAGAACACGAGGAAGCAACCAAAGAATATGAAGCATTTGTAAGTCGCGATCCTATTTTCAAAAAACTGTTTATTGCCCTCAACGCGGGAATAAAAGAAAATCCGGGGATTCTCCAGTCAGAAATCACAGGCAAATTTGAGGCAATGAATTGGGGGCAATTATACAACTATGACCGCCCGATAGCAAAAGACGATGTATATTACGCCCTCTATTTTGCTGACAAATTCGGGTACATAACCAGAAATAAAAAGGGGCGCTCTTATGAATTAATTTCAAACGGCGATCCGGTAGATTTAATAAACGAAATAGCAAAAACATCTGAATATATTTCTGTTGAAAGCAGCAAACCAGTTATACAAGATTCCCCTGACAGGGTTACGTATGTAAGGGATACAGTAACTCTAAGAATAACCGCGGAGGATATTCAACAGGCAAGGCAAGAAAAAGTGAAATCTGACAATAGGCGCATGATGATTATTTCTCTTGTTGTAATCGGAATAGTGCTAATTATATGTTTGAAGGTATGCGGCATCTAAGCATTGTGGGCAGGGTTCGGGCGATATTGGACGTAACGCCGGGAAGGCGAGGCGGGGTGTGAGGGATTAAGGGGGTGGAGTGATGAATGTACCAGAATTGACAAAAGAGGAGTACATACGGCTTGAGTTGACCAAGGCGTTGATAGCGGTAAAATGGGGTGGCCAGACGGCGATCAGGTCTGATGCCGTTTACCTTGCGGAAGGCATACTGACCGGCACACGCGGCCCGGCAAAGGAACCGGGCGGCGAAGATGCTACTTCGAAATCTTGATTTCGATTTCGATGACTGCAGCGTTATGGTTGTTAGGCGGGGTAACTTCCAGCTTGTCGATGCCGTAACCGAGGGCTTCAAGTGCTTTGATGAGGGCGATAATTTCTTCGTTTCTTGTCATGGCGTTTTCTCCTTGGTTCAATTGTCCCACGCGGCGGGGTTTGGCCGCCGTTGCGGGGGTAGGATACGGGGTGTGATAGCGCGTGTGCTGGCGGCGGGGTGTAGAGGGCTGACGGCGGTCAAGGGGGTGAAGTGATGGGAAAGCCAAAGAAGCGTGTTGAAGACCTCAGCCCGCGCCAGCTAGAGGAAGCTATGAGGACTATAGAAAGAGCAGCCAAAAGTGGATTCGTCCCGCCTGTTGATTTCATCGGCTGGGACATATCGGAAGCGGACAGGAAAAAACTATCGGGAATGTTAGCGGCGAAAGAGGTAATTGACCGGCTGCTGGCGGAAGCCAGGGAGGCTCATGGCCGGGGCGGGGTGTAGAGGGCGCCAGGCAGCCCATTTTTGGGGGTTGGCACCTAGGCGGGGGCTTGACGAGTGGCTTTACAGTCCGGTCAAAAAGTGGTAAAATAACGGTAATAATGGCTTTGTAGGGAAAAGCCGACAATAAGGTAGAAATATACCAAAGGATAAGGGTTGAAGAATGGATACGGGAAAAGAAGCCATAAAAACCATGATTGAGTTTTCCGATACATGGGAAGAAGCTGACAAAGTTATTATTGAATTCACACCCTGCCGGGCAACCGCCGAGAAGCTTTCTTATTTGTACGGTATGTTCGATGTGTCTATCATTGCCCGTATTGATGGTGTTACCGACCCCACCGAGTCCGATTATCGGGCCGTACTCTCAGCTATAGTAAATCAGAAGTGGCGTTAAAGATGACTGATGCAGAAATAAAAGAGAAGGCCTTCGAAGTTGATAAAATCTCCTATGACTATCATCTGACACATGCCGTTTTTGCCTGCGATAAAATGCTATCTGATAGTTTTAGGAAAGCTGGCAGAGAAAAAACCAAAAAGATGAATTCTGAGCTGCAAGAAGCTTACCGGAAAAAGGATACAGCTAAAATAACAAAAATCATGGATGGAATAAAGTCACACAAAGTGAGGAAATACCACATTTTCGTTGACTACATTAACATAGACGACCCAGATGCTGGCAGGGTAATAAAAGCTGAAAACAAACTGATAATTTCATTGCCGATTACGCTAGCTGTAGAAGCAAGGGATGAAAGTGGCTTATTCCAACCGGGTGGTGTAAAAAAACTGCGAAGAGTGATGGCACATGAGCTTGGTCACATTGTCTTGCATACGGAATCACTTATTGAAACTGACAACTTGAATGGTTCTCGAGATCTACAGGGTCGCCCTGAACAGGAAGCTGAAATATTTGCGAAAGAATTGCTCCGCTTGCGTGAAAAGCGAAATGAACTTTTCAGAAAAGCTGTCGGATAAAATCATCTATTTGGATCAGGACGATATGTGACGCTCACTGTCCGTTTTGGATATGCCCTGATTGAAAGAGCGCCGGGATACCCTCCGTGCATATTATTTTCACCATACTTCTGATGCCCCGAATCCGCGTGAACCACATAAAACCCGTTTTCCTCAAGCAACCTTACCGCTTTCATTAAATCCGAATCGCCTGTAAATCCTTCATTGGTCTTTTTTGATCAGTCATAAACAATCCTCCATGCCGCCATTATCCCCCACACATCAATCCGTCCGCCTTATCAGGCGCGCCGTCCCCCGGTACGGCTGCGCATAACGCCCGCATAGTAACCTGTACCCATGCCACGGGTACGGATCATCGGAAATATTGATCTCTCAACGGCGGAATACGACGCGCTTGCCGCATGGGCGGCGGGCAAGTCGCAGAAAGCGATTGCCATCGAGGCCGGAGTTTGCGCGTCATGCATCTCGCAGCGGATAACGCGGGCGGTGAAGCGCAACAAGTTTGAAAGCCGCGCGGCGCTTCTGGCGCACATTAGGCAAATGTCAACTAATTAACGCTGCTGTGAAAAACTTGCCGCCGTTTTGAAAATGTTGATGATCTTGTGAACCGGAATCGCGCTAGCTTCGGATGTATCCCTTAAAAGGGAAATACATTTTGAGGAGGCCGATTATGGCTGAATTTGCAAGCAAGGGCGTCGCGGGTACGGCGCTCGGCGTAGGGGTGGGCGCATTGGCGCTTGAGTTGTTCCGGGGCGGTTTCGACGGGCTGTTCGGGGGCAGAGGGGACAGGGGCGCCGCCGCAGCGATACCCGCAGAACTGGCGCTGCTATCGCTGGCGGACCGGGAGCCGCGCTGTTCAGAGAACACGCGCTGCATCCGTTTCGATCTTACGCAGGCGGATAAAATCGGAAAGCTGGAAGCGGAACTCGCCTCGGCGAAGTTCGAGAAGTACACGGACTGCAAGGTGAACGGGCTGGAAAAACAGCTCTTCCACATGCAGCGCGAGATCGACAAGGTCGGCGGCGAAAACCATGCCCTGAAGGAATGGGTCAAGGCCCACTATGTGCCCGGCACAATGGTGATGCCTTCCAGCCTCGTGGTTGACGTTCCCGTTACCGAGTAACGCTTTTTCGGGGCGGCTAAAAACTGCCCCGGATTTTTAAGGAGGAATTTATGATGGTGCCGATTGCACAGGTCAAGGCGGGGCTGGAAACGTATATCCAGCAGGAAATTTTGAGCAAAACATCGGGGCTGCCCCGCTGGTGCGTGGGAGCTTTGCTGGGGATCGTGTTCAAAAAGTCGGATACCCTCATCGAGAGTATCCGCTCGAACAAACTGGTCAAGGCGTTAGGTTTGATTGACGAATCCGGCGGCGTTGATGTCGAGACAATTATCGGCGAACTGAAAAAGCAGGCAGCCAAAGAGGACGCGGTGGTAGACCTTAGCATGATGTGCCTTCCGCTGGGCACGCTGGCGCTCAAGGCGGCGGATGTTGAAGCGCTGCACCAGGCGATCCGCGCTGCGGCGGCATAGGGGGAGTTATGGAAAATAAAATGGAACGGCTTCGCCTCTGGGTTGAAGCCGCCGCCGAGGACATGCGGGACGTTGAGGAGCTGTGCGAGATTGCCGGCAAAATGAAAACTCACGGCGACGATTCTGACGCGCGCAAATTCGCGGCCAGGGCGAAAAAACACCTTGAGTATCTTGAAGAGGACGAACGCGAAATTGAAGAGCTTGTTTGCGAGCTGGACAAAGAAGGGCTGGCGCAGCACGGCGTTCACTCCGTGAAAGTCAAAATCATGGAAGAGGAACAGGACCGGCGCATTGCCAAACTCAAGGCTCATCTTGACGCGCTGTGATGTGTGTGCCCCGGACGGCTCCGGGGCGTTTTCATTTGCTACGATTCAAGCAGAGGAGAAATGTTATGGACAATAATTTTTTTGAAGAAACACTTCAGGAAATTGATTTGAAAGAGCAGTGCGAAAAACGGTCGTACAAGGTCAAGCCAGGATCGTCAAGCAACGCCGCCGCAATGGTCGCGGCGCTTGAGGCGGCGCATTGGCCTGTCGGGGACATGGCTCCCGCGGGAGAAAATCCGGTTGACGCGCTGACGCGGTTCATAATGACCGACCCGGTAACGCTGAACCGCTGGAGGCAACTTGACCCGGGCGGAAGGCGTGCGCCGTTTGAATGGGATGAGGTTCTTGCCTTCGGCACAAACCGGTTCCTGCGCAATTTCGGCATTGACCATTCGCCGGTAACGTTTTATGGCGCAGTCAGCCGCAAGGAAATTGACGCCGCGCTTGATGCGGGCGGCGCGGCGGTTGTTTCGGGAATCATTCCGCCGTTTGAAGCGCCAAAAACCCCGGTTGAACACGCGGTGGCGGTAACCGGGCGTGAAGCCGATTCAGGTTATGCGGTTGTCGATCCGTGGCGGGACTCCGGCGGGAGCGTCAGATTAACATTGGCAGACTTCAACGCTTTCATTAGCCCGATAACGCTTGGGAAAAAACGGGCGCATATAATAAAGACACTTGACCAGTAAACGGGAATTGTGGGAGGGCATGGCATGACAATGGAAACAGTTGCGGTATGCAGCGCGGGATTAACAGTTATTGGTTTTATTGCGGTATGGATTAAAATCGGCGGGCGGATCGGGAAGCAAGAGAACCGGCTGGACATGGTTGAAAAGCAGCAGAGCAAAGCCGAGGGGGAGATTGCGTCGCTAAAAAACGAGACAGGCAGCATACAAGTTGAGATGGCGCGTTCAATGGGGGTTATTGAAACCAAGCTGGATTACATCAAAGAAACGCTTGCCTCATTGCGGGGCGGGCGCCGTGCGGTGGAGACAGGAGGGCGACGTGCCGCGGAGAAGTAAGATCGGCCTGCAGGGCCTTGTCGAAACAATTATCCAGATGTACTACCAGCAGGGCAAGCGGCAGGCGGACATTGCCGCCGAGCTTGCCAAAAAGGGCTATCAGGTCAGCAAAGGGCAGGTACACCGGACGCTCAAAAGCCACTCCAGACAGCTCAAGGAACTGAAAGAAAAACAGGACTGGGCAAAAGTTTTAACCGAAGCGACTAACAAAACGCCGCGGCTGGAAATTGCTGACGCCGCGTTGCAGATAACGGCGATGAAGCTGCTTGAGGAAGTGTCCGAAATTGACAATTTCCGCAAGATGGAGATTGACGAGAAAGTAGTCCTCCTGACCAAGGTAACCCGCGCCATCGGGCTGGCATCCAATGTGGAGTTGAACTTTGAGCGGGGGCGCAAGCAGGGGCTGCTGGACGCGGAGAAAAAGCTTGATGAAAAAGCGGAAGCGCTGGGCCTTTCCAGAGAAACAAAAGCGCGCATTAGAGACGAGATATTCGGGCTTAATAAATGAAAGCCGCAAAAAACAAAACCCAAACGGCGGAGATACTGCTTCCTTACCAGAAAGCCTGGATAGAGGACGAAAGCAAGCTCAAGATATGGGAGAAGAGCCGCCGTATCGGCGCTTCGTGGACGGAGGCACTCAATTCAGTTTTTCATACCCAGGGAGCAGGAAGCCAGAGCACCTACTATCTTTCATATAACAAAGACATGACCCGCCAGTTTGTCGCGGACTGCAAATTCTGGGCAGGGATTATCAACATCGCGGCAGGGGAACTGCAGGAAGAGATCATCAAAGAAAACGGCAAGGCGTTTACGGTTTACCGGATTACATTTCCAAACGGCAAAGAAATTGTAGGGCTGCCCAGTGTGCCGTATGCGATACGGAGCAAGCAAGGGCGCATTATTTTTGACGAGGCGGCGTTTGCTGACGAATTTGAAGAGGTCAAAAAAGCGGCTCTTGCCATGCTCATCTGGGGCGGTTCATTCTCAATCATATCAACCCATAACGGTGATGACAGCGAGTTTTATACTTTCCTGAAAGAAATCCGGGACGGCAAAGAAAATGATTGGAGTGTGCACCGGACTACCTTTAACGAAGCAATACAGCAGGGGTTGTATAAACAAATCTGCATCAAAAAGAAAATTAAGTGGACTGAAAAAGGCGAAACGGATTTTATCAAGGAAATACGCGGCATATACAAATCAAAAGCCGAGGAAGAGCTTGATGTTATCCCATCGCGATCCGGCTCGAAATACTTCCCCTACGGGATGCTGTCAGCCTGCGCGGCTGATTCATCAAAGCTGCCTATAGTCCGGCTTGACTGCCCAGACAGCTTCATGTGGGAGCTGCCTGAAAAATGTACGAAAAAAATTGACGACTGGTTCAATGTCGAAGTTGCGCCCTTGTTACGGCAGATTAAAGGGACGTGTTTCTACGGCCAGGACTTTGCCCGTTCAGGCAACCTTTCGCTTATCTGGCTCGGCGAGGAGCGGAGCAAACAAGAGTTGGCCAGCCGCCTTATTATTGAGCTGGACAATGTGCCCTTTGATCAGCAGTGGCAGATACTCTGGCTCATAAATTTGCATTGCAAGCTGGGAGGAGCCGCGATTGATGCCCGTGGCAACGGCCAGGCGTTAGCTGAAGCGGCGGCGCGGCGGCTGTCCTGTAACTCGGAAATGGTGATGATCACCAGCGCATGGTATGCGGGAATTTTCCAGAGGCTTAAAAATCTCCTTGAGAACCGTGATTTTATAGTTCCCGATGACCTGTATATTCTTTCGGACTTCGGGATCGTAACCCTTAAAAACGGCAAGCCGGCTGTGCCTGATACCACAAGAAAGGATCGGGACGATAAAAAAGCGAAGCGGCACGGGGACGGCGCGGTGGCGGCGGCGATGTGCCTGTACGCCTGAGAAGAAGGCTCAAGCAACGCCCCGCCTGTGATCGCCTTCACCGGCTCGCGCGATGCTAACATATTTTACGGGTACTGAAATGGCAAGAAAAAAAGAAGCGTTAACCACGCAAATCGTTGACATCTCCTCGTCGATGCGCTCGATTATTGGCTACTTGGACGATACGAATAGCTGGCTGTCGTCAGTGGGCGAAAGCCAGGAGATGTTCACCAAGATGATGAACGATCCGAAAATAGAATCGCTCATTGAAAACCGCAAAGACCGCGTACAGGAAATGTACGGAAGCATCAGCGACTCCGGCAACGCAATGGTAGACAATGCCTGTCGGGAACATCTGACGTTCAATCTCATGTATAAATTGAATACGATTTTACTCAACGCGATTCCGTACGGCATCGCGCTCTGCGAAATCGTCTGGGAGAAAAAAGGAGGCATTTATGCGCCGGTAGATTTTATCCCCGTTCCAAGAACAGCAATCAATTTCCCCCAGAACGGCAAATACGGCGTTCCCTATCTTTCCGCGCTCAATAAGCCGCTGGACGAGCCGTACAAGTGGATCATCCACCGCAACGATAAAGGGGACGGCAACCTCTGGGGTACACCGGCGCTGCGGAGCTGCTATTGGCCGTGGAAGTTCAAACAGCTAGGCTTCAAGTTTTGGATTATGGCGGCGGAGCGGCTTGGCGTACCTTCGATACTCGCCATCTTTGAAACCAAGAACGCCGAGGACGCGGCGAAGCAGGCGGAAAAAATAAACGGCATGCTCCGCAATATGCGTTCGGGATCGTCAGGCGCGTTCGCCAACATTAAAGAAATCAAAGTAGTTGACGGCGCGATCAAAGATTTTGAGACCATCGTCAGGGTGTGCAATGAGGAAATTTCCTACGGCATCACGGCGCAGTCGCTGATGACGAGCCAGGCGGAGTACGGCACTAAGAGCCAGGGCACGCTGCACAAGGAAACGTACAAATACACCACAGTTCACGATGCCTACCTCATCCAGCAGTCCGATCAACAGCTTTACAATTATTTTGTCGAGGTGAATTTTCCCGGCGCGGTTCCGCCGAGTTTCGACATCGACAGCACCGACTTCGCTGAATGGGAAGTGATCCGCGAAGCCATTGACCGCAATATTCCGGTATCGCTTAGGGCGTTATATGACAAGGTGCACCTGCCCGAGCCTGAAAGTGAAAAAGATGCGTTTGTGAAAACCAGCCCAACAGGCTTTGATTTCGGCGACAAGGGAAAGAGCAGTTTTTTTTTGCGGAAAAGACGGCGCGGGTAGAAACCTCAAACGCCCGCGCGCTTGACCGCATGGAAGCGCCGTACCGCTACCGGCTCACCGAAAGCTTGTTGAAGCGCACCCGTGATTGGATACAATCAGCGGCTGACAAGCCCGATCTGCTTAAAGACGAACACGCAATCCTTCCGCCGGATTATGACGCGATTGAAGCAGTCCATGAAATGTTCATGCGCTCTTTTTTAATGGGAATTGACCACGCGCTTGCCGGAAGCAAAAAGTCGAAAAAGAATTTCGCGGACGATATGCCGGTGGACGCGCTGCCGTTCGAGCAGGCGGTCCAGTTTCTGAAAACTAAAATTCCCCTGACCAAAAAAGAATACTACGCGCTTGACGACCGGCTGCGCCTGCGGGCGTTCACCGTAGGGCGGCTCAATGATGCGGACGCGGTGAACCGCATGAAAGGGATTATGCTCGAAAACCTTGAGCAGGGCGGCACGTTCGCCAAATTTATGCAAAAGACCGATAACGAAATTTTGAACGGCATCGGGTTCGGCAGGGGGGACGGCGCGTACTACGAAACGGTATATCGTACCAATCAAACCACGATCTACAACGCCGGGCGCGCTAAGGCGTATGAGGAAACGCCGCCCATCGCGCTGGAGCTTCTCGGCATTGACGACACGCGCCAGACCGATATTTGCCATTCGTTGACGGTGCCGCCGTTCAGGCGAAAGTATAACGACCCAGTCTGGGAAACACTCTGGCCGCCTTTTCATTTTAACTGCCGTACAACCGTACGCGCCATTTACGATGAAGCCGAGATTGAGGAAGCGGGCGGAGAAAATAAATTTTATACGCAGGGTGATCGGGGCTTCAAACCGGAAAAAGGGTTCGGGCGTTACCCGCTAGACCACGAAAGCTACTGGCGGCTCACGCCGGAAATGCTCGACCGCGCCCGGCAGTACGGCATCGATGGTGAAATTGCCGAGGCGGCTATCCAGCTGGGCATGAGCAATTACGCGAATCAGGTGGTCAGGGGCGGCTTTGAAACCTTGTACCCGGCAGGCGGAAAGCCCATGTCCGAACTGGCATCGGGCGGGTATGTGCGGAGAGCGAAAATGGCAGCGCCGAGCGAAAAGGAAATCGAGTTGGCAATGCGGGCGGCTGACGAAGGGCACCGGGTTTTCTTTATGAAAAAAGATGATAGGGAAATAAGTCCTGATGTTATAATCGACCGTCATACAGCGGAAATCAAACACGTTAGCGGCACCAAAAAATATACGATTGAAAACAGGATAAACGCGGGAAGGAAACAGCACGCGACATTTATATTGATTGAGGTGCCGGATGCTTATCAGCAGGAGGAAATAACAAGGCAAGTTAAAAGCCGCTTGCGGCAAATCGAACATTTGCAAAATGTATTGGTTTCATGGAGGGGTAGGATTCTGCCTTATGCAAAATAAAGCGGCTCCGTTATCAACGAGGCACCTCTCTTGCGGAAAAGAACATCCTTGCCGCAACAGAGGTGCCGGGCTGACGGAACCGCTTATAGTTCAAATATGGGGCTTGACCGGGGAAAAGTCAAGAGAAAAAATTGACGTTCCGGCAAATCGCCTAAAACTGCGCCACTGACCCATTTCTAAAATCGATTCTAAGGCGTTGAATAGGGGTTGAATTTTGATCATATCCCCTTACCCCGAGTCATTTTACCTTTTACCCCGAAGCGGCCTGTTTTAAGGGCGTTTTTGCGAGTCTGCCCCTATGCTGGAAACGTCCCCGCAAATATCCGCCGTGGGAAAATCGGGGCATGAAGCAACGAGTGGAAATAATCGGCAATTGCACGCTGTATTTGGGCGACTGCCTTGCAGTCCTGCCGACGCTTGGCAAGGTAGACGCTGTTGTTACCGATCCGCCCTATTCATCCGGCGGTTTTACACGTGGAGACCGTACGCTTGAAACCTCAAGAAAATATCAACAAACGGGTTTAGAAAAATACTTTGACAATTTTTCAGGGGACAGCCGCGATCAGCGTTCATGGGTTTATTGGATGTCCTTTTGGATTAGCCTTGCCCTGCGTGTCCTTGAACCGGGGGCTATGTTTTGCCTTTTTACGGATTGGCGGCAGTTACCAGCAACCACAGATGCTCTGCAGTGCGGCGGGGGTGTTTGGAGAGGTATTGCGGTATGGGATAAACAGAATGGCCGTCCTTTCCCAGACAGATTTAAGTCGAGCGCAGAATACATTGTCTGGGGCAGAAACGGCCCGCGAAAAATCGACATGAAAGACAAGGATAGTGTTTATTTGCCGGGAGTCTTTTCCTTTCCATTTCCTAGCCCTTTAAAACGTGAGCATTCAACACAAAAACCTATTGAACTTATGAAAAACCTTGTTCAAGTAGCAAGGCCAGGGAAAACAATCCTTGATCCTTTTATGGGCAGTGGAACAACCGGCGTGGCATGCGTGGAGCAAGGGCGGTGTTTTGTTGGTATTGAACTCAATGAAAAGTATTTTGCCGTCGCCTGCAAGCGCATCGAAGAGGCTTGGCGCGCGCAGGAAAAACAGCCGGGGCTCTTCCCTGATACGGCTGGACGCGCCGCCGCTGTGGGAGAATAGGGGCATGAAACATCTTAACAATTTATCAAAAGGCAAGGCGTATGTAATATGCCTCTGCATGATCGCGTTCATTTTTGGCGCGATGTGCGTAACGGGTTATCTGTCAGACGATTATTCGCTTGTCCCGGCAGGGGCCTGCTTGGCTGCTTTAGTTACCATAACCACAACGTATATGGGGATACAAACGGCAAACAACGGCGTGAAGGGCAAGTACTGGAACAGCGACATGGCTGAATTTGAAAATAAAGAAAAGGAGGGGAAGTAAATGAGAATTACCGCTGACTTAACAAAAGGCGAGCTGCTGGTGAACGGCGCGAAATTTTCCGTGAGCTGCAAAGTGCGGACTGTCCGGGACGGAACGCGCAGGGGCCACGAAGTAGTGCGCTCCATACCGGATAATTTGCCCTACGATCCCCGGTCGTTTCCTTCTGGCTTGTGGAATGTTACCGGCGTTGAATGGCAGAAAGACAAAGGCTTTGATGTGAAAACATACGGCCCTGTAAAAATCCGCACAGACGCCTGGCAAAAAGTAAAAGCCTGGGAACTTGACGCGGACGGCGATTATCGCAAAGAAACCGATCAGCAGGTAAAAGACGCGGGGTATCTTTTGCATTACTCGGACAGCAGTACCACGCTCGGGTGCATACGCATTGACAGCCCTGCTGATGCCGAAAGGGTCGCCAATTTCATCCAACGCCTGTTTGAAAAAAGCGAAGCTGTACAACTGGAGGTGTTATGATCGCCCAATTTTTCTTTGTTCAGTTAGTGGTGCCGCTGCTTGTGCCGTCCGTTTTTTTTCTTATCGGGTATTTATTCAATTTATATTCTAAGGAGGGATCATGAATGAAAAAAATCGTTTTGTTCTTAATCTTGCTATCGTTATTGTCGCCGTCATTTCTGTCGGCGCAATCGGCTTCTTCATTGGGAGAGGAAATCTACAGCGACCTGCTCAACTTGCAGATGTTGATAGACGAATTGAATTCGCGCTTGAAGAAAGTAAACGAGAGCTTGAACAGGAGCGAGCAATCAGTAACGGACTTAGGGCTGTTAGGGAACGAGAAAGATCTGTTATTGACGGAATTGCAGAATCTACTCGACAGGCGCGAATGGACACTCAAGCAGCTATCAATGCTGGTGGAGGAGCAGCAGACAGCCTACAAAAAATCATTGTTCAAATGGAAATTTACAACCGTTACGTTGGCAATATCGAGCGTCAGCTTGCTGAGTATAGCGATCTACCAGGGGCTGAATAAATAATGCCGGTGCGGAAAATCAGGGTGCTTGAGCTTGCCCGTGTGGGTAGGTGGGGTCTGGACGGCAGCGAGATCACGCAAGCGGACATCATCGAGATGGCACAGACTATGGCGGGCAAACGCCCGGTGATTATCGGGCATAACACAGACCGCGCTCCCAAGTTCGGGGACGTGCTTGACTGCTGGCCGTCCAGCAACGGGAATGCTCTTATTGGCCCTGTTATGTTTAGCGAAGCAGGCGACAAGCTCTACGAGGGGAATTATTACGATGGCTGGTCAATATCCATGCCGAGGAGGGACAGTGACAACAAACGGGTGCTGCACCATCTTGCGATACTCGGCGCGATGCCGCCGAAAATTCCCGGCCTTGCGGAGCTTGAGCAAGTAACGATCAATTTCGGCGAAGGCGGGTCATCTGCCGCCGCTGAAAAAGATAATTTCAAATTTTCCGGGGCAATCCCGGAAAGGGAGGATAACGAGACTATGACCGAAGAAGAAAAAAAGGCTATGGCCGACAAGGATGCGAAGATCAAGGAACTTGAAGCAGAAAACAAGTCTTTGACGGAAGCGGCCAAAGCAGCGCCAGCAGCGCAAACTCCGCCGACAGCAGAGCCGAAAGCGGACGTGCCGCCTGCGGCTGGCGCGGCGACCGGCAGCACTGAGTTTGCTGACATGCAAAACAGGGTCAACGAACTTGAGGCCGCTCGCCGGAAGGAACGGCTGGAAGTTTTTGCCCGGGACATCGCGGGGAAAATCCCTGCGGGGATTACCGCGAAAGCAAATGCTTTGGCTGGACAAATTGAGCATGTCGGCTCATTCGATTTTTCCGATAACGGGAAAACCGAAAAGCGGGACGCACTGTGGTTGTTAGGTGAAGTCCTACGGGATTGGCCGCAGCCGAAACTCGGGGCGTCGGGAATCAATTTCAGCGATGGCGCGGACGGCGAAAAGTCAGTCAATTGGGCCGCCACCGCACAAAAAATGTAGGGGGTAAACAATATGGTAGTTTATCAGGACGGGCCGGTTACCAAAAATGCGGAAGTGGTGCATCCCGGCCATCCGGCAATTATCGACACGGGGCTTCTTGTTGACAAAACCGCAAAGCTCAAATCGGGAACGATTCTGAAATTCAATGCCGCAGGAGACGCGCTGCAGGCTGCCGCACCGGCTGACACGCCCATCGGCGTATTGGCTCAGGATTCTGACGGCATAAACGCCGAGGTGCTGGTACTCTGGCACGGTATGGTTGTTAAAGGGCGGCTTCTGGATTCCAGTGGAGCCAATCCGGCGGAAGCGACAGCAGCCATGACGGCAAAGCTGCGGACGGCGGGGATTTATCCCGTCCAGCTCTTCACGAGCGCGAAGAAGGGGTAGGCTTATGGCAATCATTATAAAACCTCAAGACATCGAACGGATTGTCGCAAATAACGCGCCGGAAGTATCAAACGCGATGGATTATTTCAAAAGCCGACCGCTTAAAAATTCCACCCACATCGCGGTGGCAGAGATTGAACGGGAAATCGGCAACGTGCCGGTAATCAAACGCGGCGGGGTCGGCGTGCGTCCTGAAAGCAGCGCATCGGTCAAATTACTTGAGCCGCAGCCGATTGAGATCGATGATACGTTCTCCGCAGTAGAAGTTGATGACTGGGAGCGGGCAACCGACCAGGGCAAGCAACAGATGATCGATGATAAGATCAGTGGTCACCTCCGTATCGTGCGGGAAACGACCCGCGCGCTCTGCGCCCAGGCGCACCGCGGCACTATCGACTACATGATGCAGGCCGGGACGGCCATGAGCCGCTACGAAGTGGAGTATGGCAATGTTACCGGCTTGAACCGTTCCGTGAGTCTGGCAAGCCTGACCGTCGCCCAGCTTATCACAGAGATGCAGGGAATGGTTACCGCGATCCGGGATCGCGGTATCGGTGGGCCGGTCGAGTTTATCGCGTCTCCCGAATTCTTCATGGCGGCCATTACCGCCGCGCAAAATCAGAAAGCGTATGCCGTAACCACGGGGCCGGGCAGGATAGGCATTGCCGGGTTTGAAATCCTCGTGAACAACGATTACTGGGTGGACATCTCGACTACTGGTGTTAAGAGTACCAAGTCTATGGTCGAGGAACGGGAACTGATGGCCCGCGCGGTCAACGCGGGGCAGAAAATGCCGTACCTCAAACTCGATGACGTGGTGATGAATCAGGCGGTGCCGCTCTATACGTTCACCAAAGTGCGCAGCGACCAGCGGGGTGAGGACTTGTACGTCAAGAGCAAGCCCTTCCCGCTTGTCAACTGCAAAGGGATCGTGATCGCGAAATTCGCGGCTTAGTTTTTGACAGGATTGCCGCCGGGTAAACTATCCGGCGGTATTTTTTTATGAAGGATAGATCATGCCGGAAACAATTATAACCACAGATGACCTCAAAAAAGAATTGACCGCGCAGGATTACGGCACTTTGTCGTTTGACGATGCGGCGGTATCAGAGCGGGCAATTCAAAAAGCGGTAATCTGGGTTTACGGCAAAGTCAAATCTACCGGGAACGATTACAACGAAGAAAACGAAGTGATCCGCGACATCGTGCTTAAACGCGCGGTGTATGAGTTGTTTTCATACATCGGTCAGGAAAGCCGGGCCAAGATGAAAGAAAAGGATGCTGCAGACCTCATCGAAACCTATTTCGGCAGCATCAGCACCAAATATAACGAAGGCCCCGGCCCCGCCGCCGGCGCTGTTTCTGTAGCGGAGATTCCCCCGTATGGGAGTTAAGGTTATATCGCGCCCGCCGGATTACGCGGCGCGGTTTGGCGCTGGCTTGGCTCCTACGATGCGCAAGGTTTCAATGTATTTACAAAGCAGCGCAAATAAAAAAATCAACGCGGGTATCAGCCCGGCAAACGCGCCGTTGACGCAGGAGGTCAAGGGCGGCAGCCAGACCCTGCGTGATATGGGAACGCTGGCGCAAAGCATCGCGCCGCATTCCGGCGATTTGTGGGCGGACGCTTCACTAACTTGGAATACGCCCGCGTTTTGCAAGAGGGTAAAGTTATTAACGCGAAAAAAGCGTCTGGCCTCTGGATTCCGGCAAGCGCGAAAACGCGGCAGCTTATGCGCCAATACAACGCGTGGACTCCGGGGCGGCTCATCATGGCGCTGCGGGATGCCGGTTACGCCGGTTACAAAAAGGGCAAAAAGTTTGTCGTGTACAAAAAAGGCAGGGAATTGAAAAGCGGTAAACGCGGCAAGAGGGGTGAGGAGATCGACCTGTTTATTATCAAAAGTTCGGTAGAAATAAAAGCGCGACCGTTTTTATACATTGACGACAAAGACGAAACGTTTTTGATGAAGCTGGTACAGGACGGCGTGATGAAAGCGCTGGGAGGGAAATCATAATGCAAAAAATTCTAAACGCCCTGGTGAAAGGAATTAGCGATCTGGGGCTGGAAGGGATCATCATGCCGCAGCAGGCAATAGCGAACCGCCCGCGGATCGAGCTGTACCTCGCCGGCATTGAACCGGCGGGTATCGACAATAAAAATCCAGAGACCGGAAATCTCGGCTGGGAGCGGATAACATTCAACGCAGTGTTCAAATCAGAGGGCAGTCATATCCAGTGGGTTACCGATGCGATCCTCGCGCTGCGCAAGCTACAGCCGCTGACTGAAAAGACGATGCGCCTAATGGTCGAAGCGGATAAAACATATTACCTTGAGGCTGCCTGGGTACGGCGGACTCCGGGGCGCTTCGAGTATCCTAATGAGGAAGAGTCATCAATGCCGTTGCGATATACCGAAGGCTGGGAGGTTTCGGTGGCGTATCCGGCGCATATTATCGGGTAAAAACCCGCAGGAGGAAATATGAAAGTTACAGGAAAAGACGGTTATCTGTACGATGTAAAATTTGGGCCGGTTTTAGTTGGAGGCGCGGGCGTTACTGTTCCTAAAGACGGCTTTTACAAAATTCAAAGCTGTGCTTCAACCGGCAGCGGAATCCCGGGTGTCGATCCGGCTAAAAAGGGAGAGAGGGGACTCAAGGCCGGCGATTTTTATTTCGCCCGCAAAGATCAAGAGGTAGCCGAGGGCGACAGCCTCATCCCGATGAATCTTACCAAAGTTTCATTTGTAACCGATGTCGGCGCCAGCGCCCAGGGGCAGGTTTTTGATGTTACTACCCAAATCGACGTGGAGCGCGGCGCGCGCGCTTATGTCGCGTCCGTTTTCAAAGAACGGTCGGGAACCATTAACGGTTATTTTGATGTTGGCAGCCTCGCGCAACAGGAACTTATTAACGAGTTTAACGCGGTGATAACCGATGACGGCACGCACATCTCCCTGAAGCCTGCGCAGTCGGGAACCCACCATTTCATGCTCTCGCGGCGGGAAACCATCACCGAAGGCGAGGTTGAGGCATGGGAATATTTTCCCGTGGTTATTGAATCGTTCCAAACCGACAAACCGATTGAAGGAGTCTGCCCCTTCAATTTCAACTACCGCGTAGACGGAACGCACAACCCCGGCATCTATTACCGGACGGTAGAGGCGGCATAGGGGGAGCTTATGAAATTTACCGCGCGGAAAAATTACTGCTTCTATCCTGACATTAACGGCAACCTTGATCTGCCGGAAAGCGAACGGCTGTCAATTGAAATAATCCGCCCGACAGCGGAGGATTATCAGACCCTTGCCTCTGTGGAAATGGCGCCGCAGCTCCATAAAGACGATGCGGAAAGATGTGTCTACAGGCACAACGCGCCAAAAATCCTGCGCCGCCATGTCGGGGAGATCAAAAATCTTGTTATTGCCGACGAGAACGATCCAAAGAAAGAAAGGCCGATTACAAACGGCGAGGAACTGGCGGCCGCGAGTTTTGCCGGAATGTTCCTTTTGGTAAGCGCTATCTGTATTGAGGTTGTTTCCGACAAAATAACAGATACGCAAAAAAAAATCTCCGAATCGGGCTCGGGCTTATCTGGGGCGGATGGCACGGGCGGAAACCCCAGCCCCTCTACGAAGCCGAAAAAATAGTCCTGCGCGAGTGGGCGATCAGGCGGGGTGAGGTGCAAAATTACCTCACCCCTGAATTCTATGAGGCTTACAATCTTTGGGCGAAAATAAAGCGCTACGGCTGGCCGCACGGCCCTGACTGGATACGCGAGCCTGCCGCGCTGGTCGAAATGGTAGAGTTATTCGACATCGAGCTTGAGCTGCTGAAGGAAAAGGACGAGGATGCAGGTAAAAGACGAGCTGCGGGTACTGGTCGAAGCTGAAGTCGCCCGCGCTATTGAAAACTTCAAGAAACTCGGCGGCAGCGTTGACGACGCGGAAAAGAAAACTAAAACGTTAGGCGAAGCCATTGACGCTGTATCAAAAAAATCTGTCCTTGTTTCGGCGGCTATCGGCGGCGCGGGAGTCGCCGCGATCAAGTTCGCGGGCGAAAACGAAAAGCTTAAAGTCTCATTAAAAAACATGCTCGGCTCCGCAGAGGAAGCGTCCGCCGTGTTCGAGGAATGGCGGCGGCTGGGCAATTCCCCCGGCCTTTCCTCCGGCGAAGTGTTTGAGCTTGGCCGCGCGATGGTGAACATGGGGCACGATACCGCCTACGCGACCAAGACGATTCAAATGCTGGGAAATGTCGCCGCCGGGACCGGCAAGTCGTTCGGGACTATCAGCGGCGCGTTTGAGCATGTGCGCGCTTTGGGCAAGCTCACAACACGCGATCTTAACAGCCTCCAGCAGCAGGGAATCCCCGTACTCAAACAGCTCGCGAAAGATTTGAACACCTCCGAAGAGGGCGTGCGCCGCCTTGCCGCCGAAGGTAAGATCGGTTTTTCCGATATTGAAAAAGCATTCAAAAACATGACCGGCCCTGGCGGGCAGTTCGCCGGCATGATGGACGAGCTTTCAGGCACCGCACTTGAAAAATTCAGCACCGCCGCGGCAGACGCGAAACACGCCCTTGCCTCGTTCGGCGAACTCATGCTGCCGATGGCAACCGAACTCCTGGGCAGCGCAAGCTCAATACTTCGCGGCATTACCGACATGGACGAGGGAACGAAACGGTTCGTCATTGGTATGGGCGGAGTGGTCGCAATATCGGGTCCCGCAATTATGGCGATTAAGGGCGTGAGCGCAGCGATGGCGTTAGTTGCGGCTAACCCTTACATACTGGTAATCGGCGGGGCTATTGCCGGAACCGCGGCGCTTGTGGGGCTTATCAGCAAACAGGCTAATGCGTATAACGATCTGAATACCCAGATTCAAAAAACTAAAACAGAAGCCGACAGGCTTTTAAGCTCTTATGCGGACGGCAACACAGAAAAAACAATTGACGCGCAAACAACCGCAGAACTCATCAAATTATACCCAAAATTGGCCAAAGAAATTCAAACATACGGGTTGACAGTTGGCGGAGTCACCAAGCTTATCAAAGAAAATACCGAAACCGAAATTGAAAACGCCGCATTGAAGCGGATTAAAGCGCTGCGGGAAGAAACGGCGGCTGTTGAGTATGCAAACGAAGCATGGAGGCAGCGCGAGGCGGAATTTGAAAACGCTCTTGCTAATTCCAGAAAATGGGGGGATGTCTTTGACGAAACCGACTCAAGGGTCGAACTCGCCATGGAAAAACTAAATTACGACAAGATAGCAAATAAACACATGGCGAAAGCCGAGCAATTACAGCGCGAGATAAACGCGGAGCTGGCAAAAATCGGCAAAACTTTGGGCGAAGGTTTCGGCATTATTGACATCCCCATAACGCTGTCCGTTGATCCGGCAAGCATTGATCCGCCAGATGTTCCTGCCGCCGCCAAGAAAAAATGGCAGGAATGGTACGGCGAGATAACAAAAATCGATCCTGAACTGTTCAAAGACTCAGGCGCCATGGCGGCGGAATTGTACCTTGCAGAATTCAGCCGGTCTTTTGAAGCGGGGAAAACCGTGTTCGCCGCGTTAGGCGAAGATTTCGGCATTGTTGATTCTTTGAAAAGCCAGCAGGCGGACATCCAAAAAGCGTTAGTGGAGCTTTTCTCGATCAACCCGGCGGATATAGATAAGCCGTTTACTGCCATCGGCGATCAAATACAGCCGCTCATCGAGCAGTATAAACGCCTGGGCGAGGCGGCCAAGGAAGCGGCGGACGCCCAGAAATACGATGCCGCCTATCAGGAATACGCCAAAACCATCAGCGATCTCCGGCAGAAACTAGATGATTTCGGCAAATCCGAAGCGCAGCTTGCCCGCGAGGCGGCAGTCGCGAACGGCGCGCTGTCCAGCCAGGCTGACCAAATCAGAGGCCTGATGAACGAGTACCGCCGGAAAGAAATTGTTGCAGAATACGAACGGCAGATAAAAGAGCTTACGCTCTCGGAACGGGAATTGGCAATTGCAACATACGAAGCAACCGGGGCTACCAAAGGTCAACTCGCCGCGTTTACCGAGACGCTTGATCTGCGCGATGAAGCAGAAAAGGCGAAGGAACTTGAAAGGACGCTTAAAGGCATCAAAGATTCATTGATACAGCTCGGCGCGGGGGCCGCATTGAGCGGCTTGAAAGAATTGGGCAAGGGGTTCGGCGAAGGCCGGGACGCGGCGCAATCGTTTCAGGATGCGCTTGTTGTTATGAGCAGGGAAATTCTCAACGCGCTGCCGAATTTATTTTTACAGGCAGGCCTCCAGCTTATCGCCCAGGGTCAATGGGCGCTGGGCCTCGGTTTTGTAGCCGCCGCCGGTTCAAGCGCGTTTGTTGCGGGCCTTACGGAAGGGCTGACACCAAACGCCCACGGCAATGCGTATAACGCCGATGGTGTCCGGGCTTTCGCTCATGGCGGCACATTTACAAACCAGATCGTCAGCCAGCCCACGCTGTTCAAGTTCGCGCGGGGGACAGGGCTTATGGGCGAAGCGGGACCGGAAGCGATAGTGCCGCTTAAGCGGATGGCGTCCGGCAATCTCGGCGTAGAGACTTCCGGCGGTGGCGGGGCAAATGTTACGGTGCAAATTCATAACTATTCCGGCGCCGAGGTGCGTCAGGAAGAGCGCGAGGACGGCGAAGGCAACGTGCAGATTGACGTTATAATCGGCGAGATGGTCAACCGGCACATCACTTCAGGCAAAGCCGACCGCGCCTTGAGCGGCCGCTACAACCTGCGGCCGGCGGGGGTATAGATGGCGAACATCAATTGGCCGGCAGAACTGCCCGCTACTTTACTCATGGCGGGGCTTTCCAAGCAGCCGCAGAATAACGTTATCCGCACATCAATGGACGCGGGGCCTAAAAAAGCGCGCCGCCGTTATACCGCGCGGTCAGTAAAGTTTTCCGGCAGGCAGGTATTCAGTGCATTGGAATTGGACGTATTTGAACAATTCTACCAAACAATACTCGCGGACGGCGTGCTGCGGTTTAACTTCACCGATCCCGTTTCCCTTGAAACAGGCGAGTTCCGTTTCGCCGCCGACTACACAGTCAACGCGCTTGACGGCTACTTTGAGGTCGGCATGCAACTGGAAAGGATGCAATGAGCCGCTTGACGCGAGGGGCAACAGCCGCCGTAACCGCGCCGGAAACAGAACAGGTATTCCTGCACCTGCTCACCATCGAAACATCAAGTGACCATGGGTCACACGGGGCTGTACTTCGTTTCGTTGACAATAACCAGAATATCACCTCACGGGGGAATGAATTTAACGCCGCGGGGTTTACCGTAATACTGCCCGAGCAGACCGACAACGCGCCGAAACCGTGCCGCCTGGCAATAGACAATACAGACCTTGCGATTTTCCAAACCATAAAGCAGGCCGTGGGGCAGGACGTTACCGTAACGGTCTGCGTCATCATGGCCGAGACTCCTGATGTGTACGAGCGCGGGCCGCTTAAATACCGGCTGCGCAATGTGCGGGCTACCAAAGAAACCATATCGGGCGAGGTGTACGACCTCTACCTGATTGACCGCAAGTTTCCAAAAGATACTTACTCGCCGCAGGATTTTGAGGGGATGTTTTTTTGATGTACGGATGGGTGAAAAAATATATCGGCATCCCCTTTGTGTCCAACGGCAGGGCGATGGAAGGTGCGGACTGCTACGGCCTTGTGCGATTAGATTTGCATAACGAATTCGGAATCTGCCTGCCGGAACTGTCAAACGATTACGAAAACGCATTGAACGTAGCTGAAACGGCGAAACTTTTTGCCTCTCTTCGCCCGCTTCTTGCCGGTCTTAAATTACAGTGTCCCGAAGAAGGCGCTGTCGCCGTTATCACAGAACACGGCGTACCGGCCCATATCGGCATTGCTGCCGGCAGCGGGTATATCCTGCATACCGGCGTAAAAACAGGCTCCGTCTGCCAGAGGGCGTCCCACCCAGGCTTGCGGGGCCGCATTGAGGGGTACTACCGTGTCAGTTAACGTTATCGCGGAATTAAGCCCGCACCGGCCTGCCCGTACAAAACTCGTTGTTGAATCAAAACCAATCGCGGATATAATCGCGGAGCTTAACTCCGGCTTCCCGCTCTCCCAGGCGCGGGTCTGCCGTAACGGCGAAATAATAAAAGATTTTTCGCTAACGGCAAATGACGGCGACACGCTGTGGATCAAATTCGTACCCTATGGCGCCGGCGAGGGGATGAAGGCCGGCGGCTGGGCGCTCATGATCCTTGGCGCCGTTGCCATAGGTCTGTTCGGCTGGACGGGCATCGGCGGTTTTGCCGGCACCGCGCTAATCGGCGCCGGGCTCTCAATGGCCCTGGGCGGCACAATCTTAATGAATGTCAGCGCCCAGCCATTCAAAGACAGCGAGAAACCTAAAAACGATCCTTCAATCCGCGGCGGGAAAAACCAGGCAAGGCCGGGCGGAAGGATACCCGTCCTCTTTGGCCGCCACAGGCTCTACCCCGACCTCGCGGCAAACCCGTATACGTGCATCATCGGCAATAGCCAGTACTATACCCAGCTCTTCTGCGGCGGTTACAAGGATTGCTCCATCGACCTTTCAAGCTTTAGGCTCGGCGAAACGCCGCTGGTGCAATTCTCCCGCACAAAGGACATCAAAGCAATCCTGTCCGGAGGCGACCCGGTTGTCAGCATGGAAATACTCCAGAACGGCGAACCTTCAAGACTGTACCCGTTCTGCATCCATGAAGACGCCATTAACGCCCCGCTGCAAAATAAAATTGACGACGGGGACGGCAATAAAATACCGGGGGAAGTAATCCGCACCACGCCGGATAAAACCGACAGGATCAATGTTGACGTCTTTTTTTATAACGGCATCGGCAAGTACAACGATGACGGCGGCCTCGTGCCTACAATGGTGGAATTAAGGGCATCCTACAGAAAAACAGGCAGCTCCACATGGCTGGTATTTTGGCAAATCACTATCTCCGCATCAGGGCTTAAAACAAAACGCTATCAGGCTGAAATGCCCGGCCTTCCTCCGGGCCAGTACGATGTTAAGATAGAGCGCGTAACCAAAGACTCAACCGACAGCAAGGTCATCGACCAGGCGCACGTCGGCTCCATACGCTCGATTAAGTCAAAGCTCCCCGATGATACCCCGGTGCGGCCTGTCAGCGCCGAGCGGCAAAAAGATTTGACTATCATCGCATTGCGCGTAATGGCAACTGGGAAACTTAACGGCGTAGTTGACTCCTTCAATTATGTGGCAACTTCAAAACTGCCGGTATACGCCGGCACGGGCTCCGGAGCTCTATACTGGCTCAATTCCGCAGAAACGCGCAATCCCGCGTTGATGCTCCTTTGCGCCCTGCGCGGGCGCGCCGCCCAGGAACAGGCCGATCCGGGCGACATCGACTGGGAATCTTTTGAGCGCTTCTACCTGTGGTGCGAAAAGCATAAATATTACTGCGACGCATATCTCTCTGAATCCGTTACTATCGCAGAACTCCTGCGGATGATAGGCGGAACAGCCCGCGCGGACGTTCTGCGCATCGATTCAAAAATATCCGTAGTGCAGGACATTGAACGGCCAAGCCCCATGCAGTTGTTTACCCCGAAAATACCAAGGGCTACAGCGTTACGATGTTCAACGCCGATGCCCCCGACGCCATCGCCCTGCGCTTCATTGATGAAAAATCAGGTTACGCGCAAAACGAGCTGGAAGTTTTTAACACGCCGGACGGCAACAAAGGCAATGCCGAACCGGAAACTATTCAAAAAGCCGACCTATGGGGCGTTACAGGTTCTGTGCAGGCGCGCCGTATCGGCATGTACAACTATGCCTGCATCAAAAACCGCCCCTTTGTGCATACCATCGAAGCAGACATCGAATACCTACTGTGCAACAAGGGCGACTGGATACAGTACGCCGGAGACCTCGCCCTCACCGGCGCCGCGCAGGGGCGCATAACAGGGCTATTTTACAACGAAGGCCGCTGCGTGGGCATCCGCGTTGACGAGCCGGTCGGGATGGCGCCAGAAAAACAGTATGCCGTGCGCCTGCGCCGATCTGACGGGGCTATACAGTTAAAAGACGTTGCGGTAATTAATGAGCCGGATGAAATCTATTTCACAGAGCCTTTCCCCGCCGCCGACATTCCAAAAACAGGCGACATTTACGCTTACGGCATCCGCGGGCAGGAAGTTATCGACCTCATAATAACAGACATCGCGCCGCAGGCTGATTTGTCCGCTGCCCTGACCTGCGTTGAATACAGCCCCGCGATCTTCGCCGTTGACGATCCCAATTTTATCCTGCCCGAATTTGACAATAAAATTACCCCCGTTTCAGGCGCAATTGATTCAGGGCTTATAGGCATTGCCGCATGGAAACTCTTTGTTACTTACCACGACGATGAGGAGGAGCCGATGCGGCCTCAAGGGGATGGGCAGGAAAACGGCTGGCATTACGCGCATACGTCCCAGGCGCTATGGCAGTCCTCCAAAATGGCGGAATCTGTCGACTCCGGCGAATGGGGGAATCCGGCGCGCATCAAAGCCGAGAGGGGCAATGCCAACATAACCGCGGTGTACCTTGCCCTTTCGCCGCAATCAAAAATTCTTGAGACCGACAGCGAAGGCAGCCTCCTTGCAGGGCTTTTGCCTTTCACCGTAACGGCGGAACTGTTCAAGTGGAGTTATAAAATCCCAATCACCAGCGATATTGTCAGGTTTCCGGGAAGCGGCGGCGATTTATTCGATCCCATGCTGGGGGATTTCCTTCCCACGGATCGGGACATTGAATTTTCGCTTGTTGACGCGCCAAGCGGCGTAACAATAAATCAGGAAGGTCTTATCACTGTTGCCGCAGACGCGGAGCTTGAGGATGAGCACAGCATAACCGTGCAGGCGGAATATGAGGGCGGAATATACACGCAGATACTTTTTATCCAGGTGAAACAACGCGCCGGAGAAGCGCGGTATTTGGGGACAATCGACACGCTGCCGGAAACGCCGGAAGTGTTTATCCTCAAAGGCCCGATCCTGGGCCGCGTCCGCGCCCTGCAGGGGGACTATGTTCTTGCTGTCGCGGACGGCACGGTAGGCAGCCTTGTCTGGAAAGCCGGAAGGGTTTACCGGTGGGGCGGGATCGCGTGGGAGTACCGAGAGCCTGAGCGTTACTCGGAACTGTATATCCGATGCTTCAAGGACGGGCTTGCGGTAGAAGGCTTGAAAAAAGACATGGAATGGTTCGGCGCGGTTTTTGCTGAACTTATTGTCGCCCAGAATGCGTTTATTGAGAAACTTCAGACGCAGCTCATCGAACTGCAGGACGGCGGGGCGATACAGAGCAAAAATTACAATTCCGGTTCGGCTGGGTTCCGCATAGAAGGCAATACCGGCGATGCGGAATTTAATAAATTCACCGCTAGGGGAGATTCGTTTTTTTATGGCAATATAATTTCAGGGCCGGTAATTATTTCTAACCAAATTGTGGGAACAACAGCAACGCCGAAAACATTTACAATTGGGCAGAACGCCAAGGCCGTGTGCGATTATATGGGGATTGGGGTTTTTGGAGTGACTTCTACAGCAGCAAGTTTTGGCGGCAGGGCTTTATCTGTTATAAAAACATTCAAGGATACCGTAATTTCAACGGGCGTTGGTTTGCCTACCTATATTGACCGCTGGAATGTTGAAATGACATACGCAGAAACACGCAATACAATTACACGGAGCTGGGCTGATTATTCAGGCGGCAGAAACACTCTAGGCTCGGAGCTTGTAATAGGCGGGGCAAAACCAGGAAAAACATTTATAATAGCTGATCTGCCCGAAAGCAGAAACCTTGTTGCTACAGGGCAGGTGTACATAGACGTAGCCAGCGAAACATTAAGAATTAGGCGAAACTAATTTATTTTGTCAAATATCAAACCGTCTAAGAATTCATTGCCTGTAGAAATGTCAGGCCAATGAATAAACCATACCTTTTCACCGTTTGTATAATTAACACCGTCAAAATTAAAATTATATGTTATACTGCCATTTGCTTCAGGTGTAGATGATAAACAGGTTATTATTTTATTTTGCCTTTCGCCGTCTGACAATGAATAAGTCCCTGTGGAGGTTTTTTCATACACTGTTTCTTGGTGTGGGTAATCAGCCATTTCATAAAATGAAAATGTATCGTTTGTAAAAGATATTTTTTTATAGTGTAGAACTTTTGTATTATCGTTATTTCTATACACCCACTCCCACGCATTGCCAGCAAAAACATTTTCCGGTGTTTCTTCGTCAGGAACTTCATCGCAACTCATGGTAAAGATTATATTCGAAATCAGCAGTAAAGCAACGCTCAGGGAAAAGAGTGTTTTTTTCATAGCCAGCCTCCGGTTTAATTATTGGTGTAGTTATATTAATATTAAGCCTATAAGACAGTATTGACAAGCTGGGAAATGTATAATAAAATAATACAGAAATGGCAAACAAGCTGACGCAAATACAAAAAATGATATACGAAATTCGCGGGCAAAAGGTCATGCTCGACAGCGACCTTGCGGCTTTATATGAAGTTGAATTAAAAGCAATGAATCAGGCTGTCAAGCGCAATATTGGGCGTTTCCCTTCTGAATTTATGTTTCAATTGACTGATGGTGAATGGAAAAATCTAAGGTCACAAATTGTGACCTTTGGCAAAGATACCAGAAAATATAAACCTTATGCCTTTACTGAACACGGAATACTCATGCTATCAAGTGTTTTGAATTCTGACAGAGCAATAAAAATAAATATCCAGGTAATGAGAATTTTTGTACAAATGCGGCATTTTGTACTTTCAAAAAATGAAACTAATGATCAAATTGCTGAATTGCGAAAACTGCTCATGCTCTACATTGAAAAGAACGATAGACGCGTTAATGATATTATCATCGTCTTAAACAACCTTATAGGACAGCCGTCAAAAACCAAAAGGATAGGTTTCCGTACAGACTAAGCCTTTATCCCCTTTAGGGTTGCCGCCGTTAACAGGCTGTATACTCTCCTCATGGCATACGAAAAACAAGAATGGAAGCCGAGGGTTGGAACCGGCAAGAACAGGTTCCGCAAGGACAAGGAAACCGAGGAATACGTCTATTTAACCAACGAGCCGGAATCCATCGCCGAACCGGGGACGCCGTTTTCCGCCGAACGGATGAACCACATCGAGCAGGGGATATTTAACGCGCATGTGGGGCTGGCTGAAGAAACCGGGTACCGCGAAGCCGCTGTCCAGGCGCTGGAAGAGGGGTTGAAGGCCGAAGCCGAAGCGCTGGAGGGGCGGCTGGCTGCGAAGGGAGCGGAGGTTGAAAATAGCCTCAATGGAAAAATTGAAGCAGCAAACAGTGTATTAGCCGGGGTTCATGCTATCACTTTAACAGGCGCATTTTTAACCCGTGTAATAAACGGGACAACGCCTGCAGCAAAAAATCTTTTTGATCCGGATACCGTTTTTGCTGCCGGGAAAACGCTCATAAACGATGAAAACGGGACAATAGGCGTTTACATAAGAGACATAGACAGCGCAACAATAGAAATTGAAACAAAAACTGTTTCGCCAATCGCTCCGAACGAGCCGACTTTACTGGGGCAGGTTGCCTATTTTTCTGATTTGCCCCTGACAGTTAACGGTGCTGTAGAGGCGGGCTGGAATACCCCAAGGATTGACGATTACGCGAGGGTTCTGAATGACGAAACAAACAATGGCCAGGCTGTCGAATGGTACATATCAGCAATTGAAGACGGAAATATAGCATGGTCAAACCCTGTAATCCTAAACACGTCAGATTATCAGGCGCAGTCAACCGCGGCGGACGCTGGGAGGGTTTTAACCGGCGGCGCGGCCGCGGGGACATTCGGGCAGTCTTTAGGGATAGATTCAAAGCCCGCAGAGGGAAGCGGTAATTTGATAACATCGGGGGCGGTTTACAATTTATTTCCCGTTGGCAGCATATTTTCAACAGATTATCAAAACGCAGAAAATGATCTAAACGGGCGGCTGGGCGGTGTATGGTATAAATATCCCTGGGGTACGGATAACAGAAACCGTCGCCAAGTACAATCTTCATTTACTATATCAAAATCAGGGCGTGTTTCAAGCATTGTAATATGGGACGGTACCGAGGGGCCAAGAACAATAACAATAGGGTATAACGCCAATGGAGAAACCTATTCAGGAGCAACTACGTTTTATTTAACTTCAAATAAGAGAGGCATCTTAAAATCGTATGCGAGAACAGGGCAACCATCTCGGCGAACATTCCCGCCCGTTACAACATTGCCAGAGGAGACCCTTACGGTTTCAACGAACCGCCCGCAGCAGTCTTTGGCTGCTTCAGACACTTTAGAGGCAGATTTTACTGTGCCAGTTTCTTATGAATATTTGTACTCAAGGTATGAATAATGAAACCCACAGTGTTGAATCTATTGCTTTATTTGTGGCAATTGCCGCAGCATTTAGTGGCATTGGTTGTCTGGGAGGTGTTGAAATGCGCCAGAAAAGTTATGTCTGTTTTAAGAGGGCATGATTCTACAATAATCTATGCCTTGCCTAAAATGGGCTTATCGCTTGGCAGATATATATTTGTTCATTATGGATGTTCGCCGTTGACAATAAAGCATGAAATGGGGCACAGCAGGCAATCATTAATTTTTGGGCCGTTTTATTTACTGCTGGTAGGCATCCCTTCGGCGGTGTTCGCTAATATCTGGGATAGATTATTTCACAAAAAATGGTCATCTGAAAAACGGCATGATTGGTATTACAACCGTTACCCTGAAAAATGGGCTGACAAGTTAGGCGGTGTTGACCGTATTAGCCTGCTTGAGAAAACAGATAATGAAACAGCGAGTTTCCAGCAGGGCAAGGTGAAGGATAAAACACAAAAAGACATGGTAAAACAAGGATAAAAAGCACCTTTTTGCCAAACTAAAAGATTATTTTTGCCAAACTGCGTGTGCGGTTACAGCAGCAGAAAAGCAGGGATCATCGGTTAATTTTATATTTTATTTGTGTCAATTCTGGTTATAATTCTTGGGTCATTTCTGGGTATAAATAATAGCTGCCTCAAAAATTGCCTTTGAAGTTTCTGTTACACCCTTTGTGCTTTCATCACCAGCCGCAGCATTGGCCTGTGCGTTTTCCTGCACAGCCGCAGCGCCGGCATTGATAATTTCAGTAGTGCCGTTCTCGTACTTGATAGAAAGCACCCCTGCTATGGGAATGACCACTGTAGGCCCGTCCAAATGATTATGACGCTTGTACTTTATCTCCTGAGGAGTTATCTCCAGCACTTTTGCCTCAATAGTATTCCCGTCTTTCATGATAATAAGGTCTTGCGCGGCAACGGAAATTATCCCCGCAAAGAAAAACACAGCAACAATAAATCCAAACTGTTTCATTTAATCCTCACTTTACACTGCGCCGTTACGAAACAACGAAGCGGTTGTTTAATCAAAGCCGCCAACGGTGGCTTGTACGGGCTGTTTTTCCTGAATTACGCCAAACGGGTGTAATACAGTTCAATTATTAGCCTTTAAGAATAATATATTATTCAAATGGTCAATTAGTCAAGTAATAAAAAGCAATTATCTTATTCTTAAAGGCAAAATGGCAAATATAAGAGCCATATTGGCAAACAATATAAAAGAACACCGCCGTAAATGCGGTTTTTCGCAGGACGGGCTGGCTGAAATAGCCAACATTTCCTCACAGTATCTGGCTACCGTTGAAACATGCCGTAAATTTCCAACACCGGAAGTGCTGGATCGACTTGCAGGCGCATTGGGTATTGAAACTCATGAACTTTTTACAGTTGCCCCTACCCCTCATGATGAACTACAGCGGTTAAGGAATGACATTATAGGTGAAGTTGTAGAGGCGGTGAAACAGTCATTTGCAGAAGAAAGCAAGAAACAAAGAAAAAAATAACTTTCCCTCTTTATGATAAACTTACCAAGCGCCTGAAAGATATGATTGTTAATTGCAGGCTGCGTACCTTCACTCGATATTCAGCGACAAACACGCCGCCGCTTCCTTCCAGACAACCTGATCTTTTTCACTCAGAGCGGCAAATTCTTTCTGCCTGCCGTATGCGGAAAGTTCGATAAATACGCCAAGCCTTGTCAGCAGTTCCTTGAATTTTTTTTCCTGAAACGTCCTGATCCAGCGCGGCACGATCCTTTTCCAGCCGGACTGACCAAAAAGAAGGGCGTTGTAATGGGGAGCGCACAATCCGTCCGAGGCGGTAAAGAATTCGCGCAGCTCACGTTCTTCGGGTGAGTTTCCGCCGGAGTTGTTCAGAAAATCCAGATATTCGTGTTCAATTTTTTCCCGTTCAACACAGACGGGGCATCGGCCTTTGGGGCGCCATGCCCTGATGCTTTCAAAGTTTTCGATCCGGTCTTCCAGAATATCCTGGCTTAAGATTGCCACCGCAAGTCCGTCCCGGAAGGAAACCAGATGCCGCGAATGAAAGGAACAGAATCCGCCCGCGGCGCGGTGCAGGGCGCGGAAGCCCCGGTCGGCGACATGCTCAAATAATGTGTTGTCTATGTACCTGTTAGCGCGGTCGCTCACAATACGGCAGAGCGGGCAGCCCGGTTTTTCAGAAGCTTTCTGAAGTTCAAAAAAGTTTATATGTTTTTCTATTGCCATACAAATTCCTTCAACCCGGAGGCCAGCTTAAAGAGCGCCCTCCGAGGACATGAATGTGCAGATGATCGACAGTCTGCCCGCCGTCTCTTTTGGCGTTGATCACAAAACGCCCTCCCCTTTCTTCACAACGCTGCTTTGCCAAATCCTGCGCCTTGAACAACAAGCGGCCAAGGAGCGCCGCGTCCGTATTCTCAACTTCCATGAGGCTTTTTATGTGCTTTTTCGGGATGACCAGAAAATGCACCGGCGAAACGGGGTTGATGTCGTGAAAAGCCAGCATATCATCGTCTTCGTAAACCTTTTTGCATGGAATGTCACCGGCAATTATTTTACAAAAAAGGCAATCGCTCATTTTCCCAGTATAGCATTCCCTACCGCTTCAAGAAAGCCCCTGCTGGATTCTGTCGCACCGGAGATTGCGTCAATATCCGTGGTGTTGTATAGAATCACCAAATCCAGCAATTCTTCGATGGCTTCACCGCCGACAAAATGATCTTCTTCGGATTCAAGGATTTCAATTTCCGTGATGTTTCCACCGGCAACGCGCACCCGCACGCTAATCGGCCCCCGGTAACCAGAGCCGCTTCCTTCATAATAGCCGTCAGAAGCGGTTATTCTGCTGCCGCCCAGTACCGCACATCCGGTTATGACAATGGCCAGAATCAATAATGAAATGAAAACATATTTCATAGATACCTCCAACATATATATGGCGCGGCTATGAAGTATGCTTTAGTCAGGACGGATTTTTGTTGTGATTTTCTACAGCGCTTGCGGCTTCTTCAAAATTGCTGTGAAGTATATGGTTGGCAATGTTATCCAGCATTTCCTTGATCGGGCGCGGCCATGTCTTTGTTTTAAGTTCGGTCAGCGTATCTTCGGCGATTCTGCTGTCATACGCCGCGCACGCCGCCTGTATAACCGCCAGCTTTTCGCGAAGATGTTCCTGCGCTTCGCCGGAGACTTCATCAGGATACTCGACCGCGGCTTCACTTTCCTTTACTACCAGCTTTGCTTTTTCGATTACAGCCTTCAGCGCGGTAAGAAACGCGGGGGTTTCATCCATTATCAGGGTAACATTCCCCTCCCTCGCCGCCTTTTCCAGTTTGAGCGCAAAGCCGGAAAGATCATTCTCGCCGGTATTCGCAAGCGCGCTTTTCATCGCATGGATGTTGATGATGTACATTTGAATGTCATTGTCCCTGCGATAATTATTCTCTATTACCGCTTCCAGCGCCGCAACAGCGATTTCAGCGTCCCTGATGAAAAGCTCCGCCATTTGCACGTCTACAGACTGCAAGCTTGAAGCCTGCCGTACTGCACTTTGAGGGGCAAACTTTCTAAGGCTCTCCTTTTGCCGCCGGGCGGCTTCAACTACTTCAGGCGGGTATTTGTCGCGGATAAATCTGTTGAGAAAAGCATTCATCTGGCGTATGTCAATAGGTTTTGAGATAAACTCATCGAAACCGTTCTCCATAAACATTTCCGCCTGCCCCGCAATGGCGTTAGCTGTCAACGCAATAATATGCCCCTTATACCCCATGCCGCGTATGATACCTGTCGCTTCAACGCCGTCCATGTTGGGCATAAAATGATCCATGAAAATGATGTCATAAGTCGAACCATCATTGATTTTATCGATGGCTTCAAATCCGCTTATGGCAGTTTCAATCGACAAGCCATAAGGAGACAACAGCCCCCTTGCTACATAAAGATTCGTCGATACATCGTCTACTACAAGAACCCTGCCATAAGGCATAAACTCGCGGACAATTTGCGGCGCTTTCTTCATCTGTGATTCGCTGCCGGTGCGGAAACGTTTTATATTTTCTACCAATTCCTTTCCCAATACGCTGCTGCCGACCCTTACCTGCGGCAGCCGCACGGTAAACACCGACCCCCTGAGGGGTTCGCTCTCCACCGAAATATCACCGTTCATCATACTGACAAGGTTGTTTGTAATACTCATGCCCAGCCCTGTCCCTGAAATCATGCTGCTGGTTTCTGTCGTCTTAAAACGGGTAAATTCGTCAAACAGAATAGCGACCTGCTCGCGGGTCATGCCGTATCCGGTATCGGTTACACGGAAAACAAGCGTTACCTGTGTATCTCGCAACGAAGTTTCCAGCGCAGCATCCTGCTGCGCATGTTCGACTGAAACCGCCAGTGTAATCTCGCCCTTCTCCGTATATTTGAAAGCGTTTGAAATCAGGTTGTTCAGAATTTGTTTGATGCGCAGTTCATCGCCAAACAACAATGAGGGGCTGTTTTCGTCTAACTGTAGATTAAACCCAAGCGGTTTGCTGTCAAACAGCATCAGGTTCAGATGTACGGTGTCGTAGATCAGACTCGCAAGATCGTATTTGACCGGCGTTAGTTCCAGCTTACCCGCCTCTATCTTGGACAGATCCAATATGTCGTTGATGATGCTCAACAGCAGATAACCGGAATCGTAAATTTTACCAAGCGCTTCCTGCATCTCCGGCGAAAGCTGTTCATTCTGCATTTGAATTTCGGTAATGCCCAATATCGCGTTCATCGGTGTACGCAGTTCGTGGCTTACTTTTGCAAGGAATCTCGTCTTTGCTCCGCTTGCCTGAATCGCCTGCTCTTTCGCTTCATTCAGTTCGGTTATGTCAACGGAATATTGAAGATGAGCCGTTTGACCGCCCGGCCATTCAATATAATTGTCCGTATTACGGTAAACTTTGTTCGTTAAGGTGCTGTGTTCAGTCCATACAACAATACTTTTGGGGTCTTTATCCAACTGATGGCAGGGGCAGAAACTGCATCTGTCATCCATTCCTTTCTGAAGAACTTTATAACAAAACTGCCCGATGCAATCACCTTCGATGTTATAATGTTTCTTCATAACTTCGTTTATAAAGAGTATTTCCCCGGTCTGCGGAACAGTAACATAGATCATTTCGTCAAGGCCGTTCAGTATGTTTTCAAGGATTTTTCCGCTTTTTTCTGCAACTTCCGTTTCACGTATTTTTGCATCAGATTTGTATTTTGCCGCAATGATACGGAAGAGGATAACGCTGACTATTAACGCAAGCGCAGTTCCCAGCGCAATGAGGATCAGCCTCATTCGTGATATTTTTTCATAATATGTATTTAAGGGCAAAATAACGCCTATTGACCATCCGTTTTCAAGCTGCCGGAAAAAAGCTACGGCATCTTCATTCAGATGATTTTTAACCCTGCGTTCTGTTATTGGCATCCCCTGTTCCAGTTCATCCGCCAAATCGGAAATGCCGATATTGAGATCGCGCAGCATTTTACCTTCCAGCGTGGTGATGGTGTGGGCAAGTATTTCAAGCTGACTGCTCAACAGCACCCCGCAGCCGTCTTCGGCGAAGTATGTGTTGACAACATAACCTCTGAACTTTTCAATATCCACATCCAGACACACTACGCCGAGGGGACGGCCTTCATCATCAAAAATGCGGCGTGCAAATGTAACGACAACCGTGTCCCGTATTGCGCTTAAGAACGGTTCTGTAACTCCTATTTCTCCGTTTGCTTCAACGGCTGCCTTGTACCACGGGCGTTCCGTTGGCACAAAACCTTCCGGCGGCGTCCAGTCAAAGCCGGTATGCAGCCTGCCGTTATACACATAAAACAACCCGTAAATGCCGGCATTGTAGTGCGGTAAAAACCTCTTGTCGGCAAGCATATATCCGGTGAGGGATGTCATAAAGGCTTTAAGTTTTTCAAAATCTTCGCCCTGCAGAATCATTATACGGATAGTTTCTGAAACACTGCCGACCAGCATTTCCAGTTCTCTCAAGTCAGCGGTAATGCGCGCCTGTGTAGAGCCAAGTTCGGCTTCCGCATCGCTCACCATATTCCTGTGTACAATGCTTCCCATAAATAAATAGCTTAAGATTATCATCACCGCGAAGGCGAGCGCCACGACCAGTATCTGCGCATACAACGGATGAGTTATCCGTCTTTTCGTGCCTTTGATAAAACGTTTTATTGTCATAGCAGCACTGATACTTCCTTAAACAGATCGTTTACCTGATAAAATACTTCCGCGATTTTTGGATCGTAATGTGTGCCGGATTTTTCCATAATGGTACTCATCGCTTCTTCATGTGTGAGCGCCGCTTTGTAGGGGCGTTCTGAGATGAGCGCGTCATACACATCAACAATAGCCATGATACGCCCCTGCAGCGGAATATCAGTCCCTTTAAGCCCGTACGGATAGCCCGAACCGTCCCAGTGTTCGTGGTGATACCCCGCAAACAATTTCGCGTTACGCAAAAATTCTACCTGCCCTGTCTGCTCAACGATATTATCGATGATCCTTTCGCCCTCCATGGCATGAGTCTTCATCGTTGCGAATTCCGTCTCATCCAGTTTGCCGGGCTTGTTCATGATAACGTCCGAAACCGTGATTTTCCCAAGATCATGCATACGCGCCGATGAAACAACCATGTCCAAATCCCATTTGCTTATTTCAGCGGCATACACTTTGCGTTCAAGCATTGCGTTAATCAATATTTTAATATACCTCGTTACGCGCACAACATGCCCGCCTGTTTTTTTGTCCCGGTTCTCGACAATATCAGCCAAAACGAAAACGATACCGTTTTCCAGCCGCTGCAACTGCGCCGTCCGCTCCCGGATTATTTCTTCGATATTCAAATGAGTTTTTATACGGTTAATCAGCACAGGAGGGGAAAACGGCTTTGTTATAAAATCAATCGCGCCCAGCTCAAAGCCGCGGGCTTCAATGCCGACATCAGTGTACGATGTCAGAAATATGACAGGAATGGCAGCGTATGTCTTGTTGGATTTCAGAAGCTGCAATGCCTTAAATCCGCTCATCTCCGGCATTTCAATGTCCAGCAAAATCAAATCAGGCGTTACCTTTTCCAGAAGCTCGAACATCTTCGCCCCGGAAGACATTGTCATCAAACGGTAATTTTTATCCTTAAAAACCTCTCTCACTTTTGAAAGGTTTACATCGCTGTCGTCAACTACAAAGAGTGTTTTCATTTACTCAATTATAATCTATATTATCTGGTTTTACACCATCCTAAGGCTCTGAATACGGAAAAACCGAGAAAAATGATCCCGGCAATGATTACCGTTACGGCGCCGATTGGCAGATTGAAAAGCCAGCCCAGAACAAGCCCGCCGGCGGAAAACAGAACGGAGAAAATGCAGCTTGAAAGCATCATTACGCCGAGGCTTCTTGAAAAAACACCGGCGCAGCCTGATGGAAGGGTCAGCATGGCGATAACCATCACAATGCCCACAAATGTCTGGAGCAAAACGATGGCAACGGCGGTCAATCCAAGGAGAACCAGAAACAGCCTTTCAACGGGTACACCGCGGGTGCGGGCAAATTCTTCATCAAATGATGAAGCTTCAATCTGTGGGTAAAAGCGCCATGCCAGAAAAAGGACGATGATGTCAAGGATCGCGAGAAAAAGTAAGTCCCTGCCGGAAATGAGAAGAATGTTTCCAAAAAGCCATGTTGAGGGATCGGCGTACCCGGGAGTTTTTGCCATAAAAACCACCCCAAGGCTCATACCGATTGCCCAGATTGCGTTGATCACCGTATCCTCCCGCTGTTTTGCCTTCAGGGACACAACGCCGATAACAAGGGCGGAAAGAACCGCAAACAAAAGCGCTCCCGCTATCGGAGGAACAGGGAAAACGCGGGCAGTAAAAAAAAGCGCAAGACCGATGCCGCCAAACACAGCGTGAGAAACCGCTCCGGCAAGACTGCCTATCCGGCGCACCGTTACCACCGAGCCGATTATTCCGAACAAAACAGAAGACAGCAGCCCAGCAAAAAGGGCGTTCCTGAGAAACGGAAAATCTGCATTAATCAACGCTTCAATAAAACTCTGCATATACTCCTTACTCGCAACAATCATCGGCGGGAATATTTTCGCCGTGCAGCACCCGCGCCGCTTGACCAAAACCTCCGTGACGGGCAGCATTGCTTGCCTCAATCCGGTGCTGCACAATTCCGCCGGCATCTCCCAGGCACAAAACCCTGTCAGTGAGGGCGGTAACATATTCAGTATCATGTGTAACGATAATGATTGTCGTCTTTCCCTTGTATGACCCCAGATTTTCATAGAGCCGCGTTTCACTTTCGGCGTCCATGTTGGCGGTCGGCTCATCAAGGACAAGGAGATCGGGCTTTGAAGCCAGCGCACGCGCCACAAGCGCACGCCGCTTCTGCCCGCCGGAAAGCGAACGGTACGGCCTTGCCGCCAAATCCGCGATGCCCGCCTGTTCCATCGCTTCAGCAATCGCAGTCTTATCATGCGCGGGAAACTTCGTTGCAATAGGCGAATATCTGTTAAAAGAAGTTAACATTCCCATTCTGACAATGCCCCGTACCGTTATGGGAAACATTTGATCGGACGGAAGATGCTGCGGCACATACGCCAAGTTCCCCTTTCTGGCGGGCAGTTTGCAAATAACATCAAAAAGTTCGATACTTCCGGCGGATGGCGTTTCAAGACCGAAAAGAAGTTTCAGCACTGTAGTTTTTCCCGAACCGTTAGGACCGACTATGGCCACAAATTCTCCACGGTGGATATGAAAAGACGCGTTTTCAAGAACCCGCACATCGCCGTAGGAAAAAGAAACAGTATCGAACCTTACCGCGATGCTCCTGTCCGAATGACTCATGGCGCCGCCTTTTGAAGAGCATCACCCATGCGTCGTATATTATCGAGCCAGTTCCCGGCAAGGGGATCAAGCGCAATTAATTCAGCGTCAACAGCGGCGGCAAGAGTTTTCGCGGCATTGGCGGGAAACTGAGCCTGCACAAACAACGCCGCCGCCTGCTCCTCTTTCAGCCTTAAAATCAAAAACTGTAAATCTCTGGGACCCGGTTCCTTGCCGCCTGTTTCCACCGCTTCCTGATGTATGCCGAATTCATCAAGAAAATATCCGAAGCTAGGATGATAAACAAAAACACTCCTGCCCTCAAGCGGCGCAAGAATAATTTTAAGCTTGTCAAATTCATCGTCAATTTCACGGACAAGAATTTCGTATTGTTCAAAATAATAATCCGCGTTTGCGCCGTCCAGCAGGGAAAGAGTATCCGTTATATGAGCCGCCAAAATCTTTGCCGGTTCCCGCCCAAGCCAAGTGTGTTTGTCAATTTCAAGAGAGGAATGATCGTCATCGCCGTCATGATCGTGATCTACCGGAGGGGAACCTTCGCTCA
Source organism: Treponema sp. (assembly GCA_031256035.1). Taxonomy (GTDB): domain Bacteria; phylum Spirochaetota; class Spirochaetia; order Treponematales; family Breznakiellaceae; genus WQXQ01. The sequence continues at coordinate 52,748 of JAIRRJ010000067.1, forward strand.
CATTCGTTCGCTCGGCGGCAGGTTCGAGAAGCCTGAACCGCACGCCTTCCGTTCCGTCAACAAGGAGCAGATTCGGAAAAAGGGAGGCAACTTTACCCCTCAGGCTTATCTCAAACTCGGAGCCGGAAAGCACCCATGCGCGGGCGGCGGCTAAACTCTGTATCTGTTTGGGAGTTGGTTCATAGTTGTGGGGATTCTGCCCCTGCCCGGCAAGCACCAGAGTAGCGGCTTTGTCTCCGGCAATGCGCGACACAAACCATTCCTGCGGCGGAATGCTCACGGCGATCAAAAGCCCCTGCTGAGATGTTTGCCGGGAACAGGCGGCGAACAGCAGGGAACAAACAACAGCAATCAACAACCACGCCCTGAAGGGACGGGGTATGTTGTTCTTAAAAGGTATTTGCATTCGGGGTTTAAACCCCTCAGCACGAATAATCTTTTTCATTTTGTTCTCAATTGCCTATTTCATTCAAAAGTTTCCGGCCTAAATTTTTGGCGTTCAGTTTACTGACAGCACTCTTGCCCGTGCTTTTTTCGATTTGTTTGCGGGCAACTTTTGCAGCCCTAGCGCCTTCTGTTGCGACTGCCGCGCTTTCGCGTAATCCGCTTGGTTGACGGACGATGGAAATGTCTGTAGCGGCAACTTCGGCCAGCATATTGAGTACGAGTTCGGTGTTGGTCATGTTGTCGCGCAGATTTTCCTTCTTTAAGCCTTTGTGTTTTTTATATTCGCGGGTAGTCATACCGCTCCATGTCTTACTCATCAAATCGGTGAGTAAGGCGTATTCGTTGTCTTTTTTAACACCGCTTTTGTCCCATTCATCCGTCAGGGCTTTACGGACTTCGATAGACTTGATTCGCTGGTTAATCCAGTTTTCGCTGTAGCCTAAACGGCGGTAATTGTGTATTGCGCGGTCTATTGACTGCTCAGGATCAATAGTTTCATCAATTCGCTCGTTTCCGGTTTTTGCAAGCCACATTTTGAACGGTTCGGCCTTTTTACTGGGTATTGATTGTATAAGGCGTAGAACCTGTTCCGTATCGGCAGCATCGGTAAGGTACTTCTTGCCGTCAGCGGCTTCCATTTTCAGTTGACTACAAATTGTAGTCAACTCACAGCCTTCCATCTTAAGACGTGTTTTCAACACACTCCAGTATTTCCGCCCGTCTGTACTGTCTGCCAATACAGCGCACACGTCAGCAACCGAAAAATACCATTTTTCGGCATCTTCATCCCATACGGCGCGAACCTGCTGTTTTTCAAAAAGTTTTATTTTATTTTTTTTCACATCACCTGACATCTCAATAATAATTAATAAAGCAAAACAAGTGTTTATGCAAGGTTAAGAACGCGCTAGCGTGATTTGGACATTTTTTCGTTCGCATGGTTAATTCTTGTTCCTTTTCTTTCCCAAAAAGAACCGTGCGCACGCGCCAACGAACCTTAACCACAACGGCTCCATCCGCCGCCTGACTCTTCCGAGTTCCTTCATGATCGGAATGTGCTGAGGGCAATGGGATTCGCATTTGCCGCATTTTACGCAAAGGCTCGGAGCGCTTCCCTTTTCCGACATAAGACCGATACTTGTAACAAATTGCTGCATCCCCGCCACATAGCCAAGCGAATAACTTGCGTTGTACGCTGTAAAACAGCCAGGAATGTTGACACCCTTAGGGCAGGGCATACAGTAATTACAGCCGGTACAGCGAATCTTGCAGGCGCGGTTCACTGACTCAATCACATCGGCGTACACGGCTTTCTGCGCTTCACCTAACATTCCGACAGCAGCTTTGTCAGCAAGGCGCACGTTTTCTTCAAGCTGATCTATGCCGTTCATTCCCGAAAGGAGCAGGGTTACTTCTTCCTGATTCCAAATCCAGTTCAGCGCCCAGCCCACGGGCGACAAATTTGCATCGGCTTTTTGGAAGATTTTCACCGCATCCTTCGGAAGGCCGGTCGCGAGCTTTCCGCCAAGCAGAGGTTCCATCACAACCACGGGCATTTTCGGCGCAGCCGCGCGAAGCCCCGTAACGCCCGCCTGAAAATTTTCATCCGAATAATTGTATTGAATCTGGCAGAATTCCCAGTTGTAATCATCAAGGATTTTCAGGAATTCATTTTGAGCGCCGTGAAAAGAAAAACCAATCCATTTGATTTGACCTGATTTCTTTTTTTGGGCAATCCAGTCCTCTATCCCCCATTTTTTTAACTTTGCCCATTGCTCAAAATCCATCAGCATGTGCATCAGGTAGTAGTCGATGCATCCGGTTTTCAGGCGTTCAAGCTGCTGATTAAAATATTTGTCAAAATCAGCGGCGCTTTTTAGCATCACGAGGGGCAGCTTGCTTGCGATAAAAACCTTTTCGCGCGCGCTGTTTTTGTCCAGAATTGCGCCTAACGTCTCTTCGCTGCCGGGATATATCCACGCGGTATCAAAATAATTAACGCCCATTTCAATGGAACGCATGATCAATTCTTCGGACTTTTGCATGTCAATTCTGCCGAAAGTCCTCGGAAAACGCATGCACCCGAAACCCAAAACCGAAAGTTTATTGCCGGAAATTTTATCAATCCTATATTGCATTTTGCCCCTACCATTCACGGGGAATGAATCCCTCAGGTATATTTATTTCTACCGTATCGCCTGTCTGCTCAAGCACATACATCCCTGTCCGAAGGGCATACTTGCGTACAGAATCGTCCATTACCGCTCCGGCAATCGCGCCGCAGAATTTACGGGTATCATGCCGCTGATCCGCCCTGCGGCGCAGCACTTCCATCCGCTTAACATGATCGTCCACATCAGACTTTACCGGCTTTGATTTGACTTCCACAGCAATCACAATCTCTCCGTTTTCCAGCAGAATATCAATTTCCGTACAGGCATTGGGGTTATCCGGCTCAAAAATTTTCTTGTCCTGAGATTGTTCGGTAAAATGAAACCCCAGCTTATTGAACTTTTCAATGGTACCCGGAGCTACCAGATGTTCCACCAGCTCGCCAAAACGGTTGCCTAGCCTGCTAATCTTGCGGTCAGTCTCCTGCATCCGCCGGTCAGTTTCTTTCATCTGCTCCTTGATTTCCTTCGTTAGCTTGTCGTTTTCCTGCATTCGCTTGTCAAAGTCTTCTCTGGATTTTCTGAGCCACTCCCAAGCCTGCTCAGGCGTCCAAATCTGCTGGTAATCGGAAAGCATTGCTGTTTCCATTTTCTTCTCCTTAAAAAATCAGTATAGCGCAGCCTGTAATCTAAGGCTACATCATATATATGGCGCATAGATGCGCTTCTGCTTTAGTAACACAAACAAAAAACATGACTACTCACGGTGGTCAGTCACTCTTTTTTAAGTAATTTTCTATTTCACTAAAGCGCCACACATACTCGCGCCATATATGGGTATGAAATCAAAGAATTTTCCAACCTCACACAAAGACACCAGAGTTCGTGAGAGGAATAGGAAGATTTGCTTTATGTAATCTAGATGGGTATCCCGAAAGAGCAAATAGCAGAAGGCACCGGGCTTTCACACGATGAAATAGAAAAACTCTAACAAAAAAAGCCCCCGGTTTCCCGGGGGCTTTCAGCGTGCAAAAGAAAAACTACTTTGCTTTGCTGAGATCGTACATTTCATTGATGAATGCTTTTGACGCATCCCTGATCTTGTCTATATCGGCGGCAGGCAACGTGGCGTCCAAAACCAGATAAATGACTGCTGACTTTTGCTCTGTTCTGGTTTTGTTCCTGGTGGCGGCACCCGTTCCGGTCATTTCATTCCACTGGCTACTCCCATAAGTATATGCTTTTACATTCTCATTAGCAGGAAACCCGCCAATTCCGGGAAAACTGAAATCTACCTTGACACCGTGATGTCTTCTGACTTCCACCGCTTCTGTCTTGCTGTAGGTAACACCGGTTTTTTCAATACCGGTTATTTTCCATTTCCCGCCCGGTTGCTCCATTTTACCTTTCAAAAAATATCCTGAAGGATTAGAACCATCAAGAGGTTTTTTACCGTCAAATGAAATTGCGAAATTACAGTTATCACTGTCTTCATCTCCCCCTACCGAAGGACCGGCGACAGTTACTACATAATCCGATGAATATTTAACGCTGTTAAGCCCGCTTGCAATGCCTTTAAATACATTACTTATGCCTGTCCAGTCACTTTGTATCATGACATAGGGATTGTCAGCATTCCACGCAGTGTCCCAATCGCCGCTTGATACACGGTTTAAGGTCTTTTTCTGTTCATCTTCGTTAGAAGATAATTTTACAGCTACCGCATAAGCGTCAATAGTTATGCCATTTATGTCTATCTGCCCGCTGCCGCTTGCATTTCCGCCACGAATCTTCTTTTTTACTTTATCGCCATAATCATTATTATTAGCTTCACCGGCTAAACTATTAGAACCCTGATCACGACCGGCGGTAAAGCTGACAATTGTAACGTTGTCCACCGACTTGGGAAGCCATTGTTTATACCCCTCCATATCATTAATTACTCCGTTCACCGCATAATACAACGGGGTAGTATCTGTTTTGCTGCTTCTTCGATAACTTCCCAAAACATAGAGCAAATCGTCAAGATCCTGCTGTTTGCCAAGGTACATAAGTTTCTGGCTGGAAAGTGCATTCGACATACGGGACTGTTCAACCAAATCCGTGTATCCTTTGTTAATGCCGTTGGTAGTACCGTCAAAGGAAACGACACCAACATAAATGCCTTTTGGTCCGATAGATGCAATAAAATCATCCCATTCATCGCAGGCATCCAATACAAGGAAAGCCGGCATTAGCAATGCAATAAGCAAAGCTGACCATATACGTTTCATAAAAACCTCCATCATTTGATTACTTCCGGTAAAAAACCGTTTTAATCAGTTATATTAATGCCAATATACCCCGCATAGGGGATTTTGTCAATAATTGGGGGGAAATACCCTGTTAACAAATCATTAAAAATCCGTTAGAATACTGAAAGAACGAAAACATATGGAGGAAAAAATGAAGAAAATTGCGATTTTAGTGTTGTGCGTACTGGCGGCGGGGACTGTTTTTGCCCGCGGTATCAGGGATGGGAATACCGGAGAAGATAATTCCCTTCAAGTTGTCCTTTCAGCAAAGAAATTTGTCATGGGTCTGGATGATTCTTTCCCGCCCATGGGTTTCCGCAACGAAAGGAACGAGATCGTTGGCTACGATGTGGATTTGGCGAAAGAGGTGGCAAAGCGGATGGGCGTCGAGCTGGTTCTGCAGCCCATTGACTGGGCAGCCAAAGAGCAGGAACTCAACACCCGCCAGATTGACTGTGTCTGGAACGGGTTTACTATCACCGAAGAACGCAAGAAAAACGTACTTTTCACCCCGCCATATCTGAGGAATGCGCAGGTTATAGTCGTTAAATCGAATTCTCCGGTACAGAAGCTGGCGGATTTGGCGGGCAAGATAGCGGGGACACAGGCGGGGTCAGCTTCAATCGGTGCGATTGATGACGCTCCCGCATTCAAGGCAAGCCTGAAAGACCTTATCCAATACAAGGACTTCCTGACTGCCCTGATGGACCTTGATGTCGGCGGGATCGATGCGGTAGTCATCGACCTTGTTGTGGCAAATGACAATATCAACCGCTCCGGCAAACCTTTCCGCATTTTGGGAGAAACCCTCGGCGATGAAGAGTTCGGCGTCGGTTTCCGTTTCAACGACAAAGCCCTTGCAAACAAGGTTTGGGAAATTCTGCTTGACATGGCAAAAGACGGCACAGTCGCCAGAATTGCCACACAATGGCTGGGCGCGGATATTTCTGTAATCGGTAAGTAAATGCTGCGTCTGCTGGGCATAATGCTCAAAGGGGCAGGGGTCTCTCTGGAAATATTTTTCCTTACCCTCGTCTTCTCCCTGTCCCTTGCATTGCCAGTCGCCTTCGGGCGTATGTCGCGTAACAGGGCGGTCAGCAGTATTTTCAAATTTTACATTTTGATAATGCGCGGAACGCCCCTCATTTTACAAATAATATTTATTTACTTTGCCCCCAAGTACCTGTACGCCTTTTTGAGCAACAGCCTTTATTATGTGATTACCTCTGCTGGTTTCTGGAACGGTCTAAAACTCATCCTTTCCTACAACCGTTTTAGCGCGGTGATAATTGCCTTTTCGCTGAATTACGCCGCCTATTTCGCAGAGATTTACCGGGGCGGCATAGAGTCCATTTCCGTAGGACAGTACGAAGCCGCAAAAGTTCTGGGGTTTACAGGCCCTCAAACATTCGGCAGAATTGTCCTGCCGCAGGTGGTCAAGCGGATACTTCCCGCCGCAGGAAACGAAATCATCACCCTGGTCAAGGACACAGCCCTTGCGCAGGTAATCGGCGTAGCGGAACTTTTTCACGCTGCCCAAAATGCCGCAGCCCGCGAATTCTCAACTATGCCGATTTTCATGGCGGGACTTTTCTACCTTGTTATGAACTGGGTGGTTACGCTCGCCCTGAGCCGCGGCGAAAAAGCGCTTTCGTATTACAGGTGAGCCATTTATGGAAATTATCAAAGTACGGGAACTGGCTAAATCTTTTGGAAGTCTTCAGGTACTGAAAAATATTTCCTTTTCCGTAAATCAGGGTGAAATAGTCGCGGTTATCGGTCCTTCGGGTTCGGGAAAATCCACTCTGCTGCGCTGTGTTACCCACCTTGAACTGGTGGACGGAGGGAGCATCACCCTGACAGGAAGGGACATGGTCAAAGACGGCGTTTATGCTCCGCCGGAAGCGCTGCGGGAAATATGCCTCAAAGTCGGGCTTGTTTTCCAGAACTTCAATTTGTTTCCCCATTTTTCAACAGAGCGCAATATCACAGAGGCGCAAATGCACGTACTGCGCAGAACAAAAACCGAAGCGCGGGAACGGGCATCGGCGCTGCTTGAAAAGATGGGGCTTTCCGATAAGGCAAAATCCTATCCCTTTGAACTTTCCGGCGGTCAGCAGCAGCGCGTTTCCATTGCGCGCGCACTCGCCCTTGACCCGCAGGTGCTTTTTTTTGATGAACCCACCAGCGCGCTTGATCCTGAATTAACCGGAGAAATCCTCAGCGTTATACGAAACCTTGCAAACGATAAAATGACCATGGTCATCGTTACCCACGAAATTCCCTTCGCCCGCGAACTTGCAGACCGGGTTCTGTTCATGGACGGCGGCGTTATTATCGAAGAAGGCACAGCCGCCGACATAATCGACAATCCGCGCATGGAACGCACAAAAACATTCCTGGCGCGGCTGTCGCGTTAATCAATCATCATTATCATCAGTGACGGTATTGGTATAATCTTCCTGATAGGATGCCTCCGCTTCAGCAAGTTCCAAGGCTTCCTGCTTGCGCCTTTCAAGAATTTCGTGCATATACTCGTCCAAGTCCTGACTATCCTCGTCAAAGAGTTTGATGTCGCGGTAGCGTTTCATGCCTGTCCCTGCGGGGATGGGATGCCCAATGATGATGTTTTCTTTCAGTCCCCGAAGATAGTCGGTAGAGCCTGCAATCGCCGCATTGGTGAGTACCCGTGTCGTTTCCTGGAAGCTTGCCGCCGAAAGGAACGAATCAATATTGAGAGACGCCTTGGTTATGCCTTGGAACATCGGCTGGGCGATAGCGGGTTGTCCGCCTTCGGCAATTACGCGGGCATTTTCTTCGTGGAAGCGGTATTTGTCTACTGTTGAGCCGTAAATAAACTTTGTGTCGCCGACAAAGCGGATTTCCACTTTACGCATCATCTGCCGGATAATAACGCCGATGTGCTTATCGTTGATTGTTACACCCTGCAGGCGGTAAACCTGCTGGATTTCATCCATCAAGTAACGCTGCAGTGTGCTTTCACCCAGTATATGGAGCACGTCATGAGGATTGGTCGCACCCATGCAGAGCGCTTCTCCGGCTTCCACCGAGTCACCGTCACGCACCAGAAGCCGTTTGCTCATGGGAATTAAATGCGAGAACTCTTTTCCGAAGGCGTCAGTTACTATGACTTTCCGCTTGCCTTTGGCAATGCCCCGGAAATAAACAGTTCCTGAAACCAGCGCCAGAACGGCGGGGCTTTTGGGTTTGCGGGCTTCGAAAAGCTCGCTGACTCTGGGAAGACCGGAAGTAATGTCCATAGCTTTTGCGGACTCTTTCAGGGTCTTGGCAATTGTCCGTCCTGCCTTGATCTTTTCTCCTTCATCAACCTGGATGTAAGCGCCGCCGGGGAGGAAATAAGACGCCATTTCATTGCCGTGTTCATCAACAATAAAAATGCGCGGCTGTTTGCTTTCATGCTGGAACTCGGTTATAAGCTTTTCAATATTGCCGGTATCTTCGTCAATTTCCTCTTTCATTGTTGTGCCAAGAATAATATCTTCGTACTTAACAATTCCGCTTGCTTCCGCGATAATCGGGTCGGAGAACGGATCGAAAGTAGCGATTGTTTTTTCAGCATCAACAACGGTTCCCTTCTGCACTTCAAAATCGGAGCCGTTCCTGATTTCAATTTTTTGATCCTGTCCGATAAGGCAAAGAGTGTCGCCTTCCGGTTTTTTCAAAACCAAGGCATAAGCGATTTCGGGTGAAATAATTTCCTTTCCGCCGCGGTTAATGATTATGTCGCCGCGGTTGACTCTCTTGCCGTCCGCAGTCAGCAGCTTGTCGCCTTTTTCAAGCTTGTACTCTCTCATAACCTTGTTGACAATAGCATGACCGCGCCTGGTAAAGAGCCAATGTCCGTTTTCAAGCCGTATGTGAGTCCCGGCAACATCCCTGATGTAGACCGGATATTTCAACATGATACGGCTTTCTTCACTGACCTTGGTGGCGACACCGCCGATGTGGAAGGTGCGCATGGTAAGCTGAGTACCGGGCTGGCCGATTGACTGCGCCGCAATCGTTCCCACCGCTTCACCGATGTCCACCGCGCGGTTTGTGGCAAGGTTGCGTCCGTAACACTTACGGCAGACTCCGTATTTCGCTTCACAGGTAAGTACCGTCCTGATTCGCACGGTGTCGACTCCGGCGGCGTCAATGATGGCGGCAACCTCTTCGGTGATTTCTTCGTTCACATCGACAATGATTTCGCCTGTGATAGGCTGCCTTACCCGTTCCAGGGTAAACCGCCCGATGATACGATCGCTTAACGGTTCAACAATATCTTCGCCGCTCTTGATTGCCGTATAGGTAATTCCGTTTATGGTTCCGCAATCGTCCTCGTTCACCACCATATCCTGTGCAATATCCACAAGGCGGCGGGTAAGGTAACCTGCCTCGGCGGTTTTAAGAGCCGTGTCGGCAAGCCCCTTGCGCGCGCCGTTGGTGGAAATAAAGAATTCAATAACGGAGAGGCCTTCCTTAAAGTTTGAACGGATGGGAAGTTCAATGATTTCCCCCGAAGGTTTTGCCATAAGGCCGCGCATACCCGCAAGCTGGCGGATCTGGTTGCGGCTTCCGCGCGCGCCGGAGTTCGCCATCATATAAATGGAGTTGAAACCGTCTCTGTCCGATTCAAGCGTCTTCATTGTAATACCGGTAAGGTCTTCGTTGGTTTTTGTCCAGACTTCAACAACGCGGTTATAACGCTCTTCCTGTGTGATGTGCCCCTGCCGCCATTGTTTTTGAATTGACTCAACATCCTTGTTTGCCTTTTCGATCATATCCGGTTTTTCTTTGGGCACAACAATGTCGTCTACGCCGATGGTGGCGCCGAATATTGTCGCATAACGATAGCCGGTAGACTTAATGGTGTCCAGCATCCTTACCGTAGTCCAGGAACCTTTTTCCTTGAACACATGCTCAATAAGTGCGCGCAATTCCTTGTCTTTAAGTTCGTAATTTATAAATGGAAGATCACGCGGCATTTCTTCGTTAAAAACAAGTCTTCCGGCGGAGGTAACGATTGTGCCATCTTCGCGGGGTTCCGCTGCATGGCCAACCTTGTCCCAGACAGTTCGCTTAACCGGCGGTTTTACCCTGATAGCCGCTTCCCAGTCCAGGGCCTTGCTTTCCACCGCCATCATAACTTCATCGGTGGTGGAATAATATGGTATTCTGTCTCTGGTTTCCGCTTTTGATGAACCGGGGCGCTTTGCGTGGGTTTTGATCCTTGTAAGGAAGTTGATCCCCAAAACCATATCCTGAGAGGGGAATACTATTGTCTTTCCGTTGGCGGGGTTAAGGAGGTTTCTTGCCGAAAGCATCAATGTCCAGCACTCCATCTGGGCTGCTTGGGTAAGAGGCACATGTACCGCCATCTGGTCGCCGTCAAAGTCGGCGTTAAAAGCGTGGCAGACAAGGGGATGCAGCTTGATAGCCTTTCCCTCAACCAGCACTGGTTCAAACGCCTGAATACCCAGCCGGTGCAGGGTCGGAGCGCGGTTCAGCAGCACCGGATGCTCCTGCACAACTTCATCAAGAATTGCAAAGACTTCGGGAGTTTCCTGTTCAACCAGCATCTTGGCTTTTTTGATATTGAAGACAACATCCTTGTCTACAAGTTTTTTCATGATGAAAGGCTTAAACAATTCCAGCGCCATTTTTGTGGGAAGCCCGCACTGCCACATTTTAAGATCAGGCCCGACTGTAATAACCGAGCGGCCTGAGTAGTCAACACGCTTTCCCAAGAGGTTCTGACGGAACCGTCCTTGTTTTCCCTTGAGCATATCGCTGATCGATTTAAGTGGCCTGTTCGATGAACCTTTGACCACTTTCTTTTTCTTGGAATTGTCAAAGAGAGCGTCCACAGCTTCCTGCAGCATACGCTTCTCGTTGCGGATAATGATGTCGGGTGCATTGAGGGTTTGCAGTCTTTTAAGCCGGTTGTTCCGGTTGATGACCCTGCGGTACAGATCGTTTAGATCGCTTGTTGCAAAACGCCCGCCGTCAAGCTGCACCATGGGGCGCAGTTCGGGAGGAATTACCGGAATTACGGTGAGGATCATCCACTGGGGTTTGTTTTTTGAGTTGCGGAAATTTTCGACAATATCGATTCGTTTAAGAAGCCGTTTGTCGCTCTTTGCGCCCTTTTCGATCATTTTTGCGCGTAACTCAGCCGCCATTTGATCCATGTCAATATTTTCCAAAAGGGTGCTGATCGCCTCGGCGCCCATGCCGGCTGTGAACGCTCCGCCGTAACGATCCTGAACATCATTGTATTCTTCTTCCGAAAGAAGCTGCCCTTTTTTCAGGTTTGTATCGCCGGAATCAATGACAATGTATTTTTCATAGTAAAGCACCGAACGCAGAGCAGTGGTAGTGAGATCAAGGAGGAGACCCATGCGGCTTGGAACCGAACGATAGTACCAAATGTGTGAGACGGGCGCGGCGAGTTCAATATGCCCCATTCTTTCACGGCGAACCTTGAAGTGGGTAACTTCAACGCCGCAGCGGTCGCAGATCACTCCCTTGTAACGGATCGATTTGAATTTTCCGCAGTAACATTCCCATTCCTTGGTGGTCCCGAAGATACGTTCACAGAAAAGACCGTCTTTTTCCGGCCTGAGCGTCCGGTAATTAATCGTCTCAGGTTTTTTTACCTCACCATAAGACCACGAACGGATCATGTCCGGCGAAGCAAGCCGTATCATTATCGAATCAAAATCTTGAATGTCTCTCATCGTCCAACTCCCCTCGTTAAAAATTACTTCCCGATTTGGTTATCAATTCCTCATCCTTTTCGGTGAGAGGTATTTGTTTTCCCTTTATGTCAAAGATGCTCAAATCCAGAGCAAGACCACGTAATTCCTGAACCAGAACGTTAAATGATTCCGGAATTCCTGCAGTGGTAGAAGGCTCACCTTTGACAATGGCTTCGTAGATTTTGGAACGCCCGGTCATATCGTCCGACTTAATCGTCAAAAGTTCCTGCAATGTGTTTGCCGCGCCATAGGCTTCCAAAGCCCAGACTTCCATTTCACCTAACCTCTGACCTCCGAACTGAGCCTTTCCGCCCAACGGCTGCTGCGTTACAAGTGAATACGGGCCGGTGGAGCGGGCGTGCATCTTGTCGTCCACAAGGTGATGCAATTTAAGGAAGTAAATCACTCCGCAGAAAACAGGATTCACAAAAGCTTCGCCGGTTCTGCCGTCCCTCAGTATTGTTTTGCTGGTAACAGGAAGCCCCGCCTCTTTAAGTTTTTCTTCTATTTGCTCCGCCGAGGGAGACTGGAAAACCGGCGCGGAATACCACTCATCCAGAGTGGAACCCGCCCAGCCAAGTTCAGTTTCCAAAAGCTGACCGATGTTCATACGGGACGGAACGCCCAGCGGCGTTAGGCAAATATCAAGCGGCGTGCCGTCTTCCATGTACGGCATATCTTCTTCGGGGAGGATGCGCGCGACAACGCCCTTGTTGCCGTGCCGCCCTGCCATCTTGTCGCCCTCGCGGAGTTTTCTTTTTGTGGCGATTAACACCTTCACTACTTCATCGACACCCGGGCTTAAGCTGTCATGCTCTGTCCTCTTGAGCCGCTGAATGTCAATGATAGTTCCCTCTATGCCGTGCGGCACCTTCAGGGATGTATCCCGCACTTCCTTCGCCTTTTCACCGAAGATTGAATTTAAAAGTTTGAATTCGGGAGTGGTTTCGGTTTCGCTCTTGGGCGTTACCTTGCCGACCAGAATGTCGCCGGAACGCACTTTCGCGCCGATGCGGATAATACCTTCGCTGTCCAGGTTATCAAGGCTTTTCTCGGAGGTGTTGGGAATATCCCGCGTTATTTTTTCCGGCCCCAGTTTTGTTTCACGTATCTCTACAATAAATTCTTTTATGTGTATGGATGTGAACATATCGTCCTTTACCACACGCTGGGAGATAAGGATCGAATCTTCGTAGTTGTAGCCGTTCCAGGGCATGAAGCCCACAAGGATATTGCGGCCAAGGGCAAGTTCCCCGTTCTGTGTAGCAGGCCCGTCCGCAATCACTTGCCCGGAAGTAATTTTGTCACCCGGTTTAACGATGGGACGCTGATTGTAACAGGTATCCTGATTTGTCCTCTGGAACTTTACCAACTGGTAAACATCGTTGCCGTGGTCATCAAGAACAACCTGCGCCGCCGGTTTGGCTGCGCCCGTTCTTTCAGGCTTTACAACAATTTCGCGGGACGTTACGCGAAGAACCGTTCCGTTCCGCCTTGCTTTAACAAGCACTCCTGAATCGTAAGCGCATTTTCCTTCCATTCCTGTCCCGACGCGGGGAGCCTCAGGGAAAACCAGCGGTACTGCCTGGCGCTGCATATTGGAACCCATCAGGGCGCGGTTCGCATCGTCATGTTCAAGGAAGGGAATGAGCGAAGCGGATACCGAAATGATCTGTTTGGGAGATACGTCCATGTATTCAATTTCATCGGGTGCGCGGGTTGTGTAATCTCCCTGACGGCGGCAGGACACCTGAGCATCCGCGAATGAACCATTATTGTTGACTTTCGCCGAAGCCTGGGCGATGTAGTAGCGATCCTCGTCCATAGCGGAAAGATACTCAATATCCCGTGAGGCGACACCCTTGTTCACTTTGCGGTAGGGAGTTTCCAAAAAGCCGTATTCATTGACACGGGTATAATTCGCCAGTGAAACGATCAATCCTATGTTTGGGCCTTCAGGCGTTTCAATCGGACACATTCTGCCATAGTGGGTGTAATGCACATCACGCACTTCAAAACCTGCCCTGTCGCGGGAAAGACCGCCCGGACCGAGGGCGTTAAGCCGCCTTTTGTGGGTCAGCTCTGCAAGCGGGTTAACCTGATCCATAAACTGGGAAAGCTGGCTGGAGCCGTAAAATTCCTTAATCGCCGCGACAATGGGCTTTATGGAAATTAATTCCTGTGGTTTAATCGTGTCCGTCTCTTTAAGGCTCATTCGTTCTTTGGCAATCCGTTCCATGCGGCTGAATGCAGTTTTCATCTGATTTGCCATCAGCTCGCCGACAGAACGCACCCGCCTGTTCCCAAGATGGTCGATGTCATCAAAGTTTTCATCTCCTACATATACTTTGATAAGGAACTTCATGGTGGCGATGATGTCCTGCCGTGCGAGCGTGTATTCTTCCAGCGGCGGCTTTATGTTGAATTTTTTATTGAGCTTGTAACGGCCAACCTTGCCAAGATCATAACGACGGCTGGAAAAGAACATACTGATAAGGTCTTTTTCGGCCTGATCTACCGTAATGGATTCACCGGGCATCAAAATCGAATATACATTGAGAAGAGCATCCTCTCTGGAAGGTTCATTCTTGCCTGAATCTTCTTTAACATATTTACTTTCACCCCGTTCAAAACAATCAAGGAGCATTGTCGAATTGAGTGAACCTTCCGCTTCAAAATCAATATAAACCACGGATTTGACTCCGTTTGCCAAAAGTTCATCAGCGTTATGCGGGTGGAGTTTTTCTCCGGCGCGGTAGAGTATCTTCATACCGTTGGTATGCATACCCTTGTGTTCAGCATCTTCCGCGTTACGCGAAGAGCGGGATTGGGCGTTGCCCCCGCCCTCCGCCACGGGAGCGGCGTTTTCATCTTTTATCCACACTGCCTGCGCAAGAACCTTGCCGGAGATTTTTTCCCTTGTTTCGCGATCATCTTTAAGTTTGAGAGTTTCGGTAGCATAAAAAGCGCTGATAATTTCTTCCCTGCTGTTAAAACCAATGGCGCGTAAAAAAATCGTTCCCAATATGCGTTTTTTCCGGTCTACCTTCGCGTAGATCAATTCCCGCTTCTGGTCGATTTCAAATTCCAGCCAACTGCCGCGGTACGGAATGATCCGCGATGAGAAGACTCCCTTTTCATGGCTGAAGATTACGCCCGGCGAACGGTGTATCTGCGAAACAACCACCCGCTCCGCTCCGTTAATGATAAACGTACCGCGTTCGGTCATAACCGGAATGTCGCCCATGTAAATATCTTTCTGGCGAATTTCTCCGGTCTGCTGGAATACCAGATTGACGCGCGCTTTCAGCGGAACCGCGTAAGTAATGCCTTTTTGTTTACATTCCAGTTCCGACAACTTTGTATTGTCTTCATCGAATGTATAATATTCATATTCAAGAACCATATCCCCGTTGGGACTTTCTATGGGGAATGTGGTTTTAAATACATCCTGAAGCCCCTGTTCCAGCGGCTTTTCGCCTTTTCTGGCTTTTTCTCTTTGCAGGAAACGTTCATAAGAATTTAGCTGAATGTCGATAAGATCCGGCAGATCCATCACATCCAAAATATCCTTTCCAATGTATTGGCGTTTGTCGGCATTTTTTACTTTGGTCATCGCACTCCCCTTCCTGGTCTTACTATCTTCACAACTCAGGCAGTTTCTAACTGCTATGGCAGTTAGGGCCTCACGACCTTAACTGCCATTGCCCCTACGGACATTCGAGAAAACTGATTGTATCATTTCGCAGCAAAAACCCGCTCTTTACAGAGCCGGCACCCACTGCGAAAACAAATCCATTTACTGAATCTCAACTGTACCGCCAGCCGCGGTGATTTGATCCTTGATTTTTGCAGATTCCTCTTTGGAAACGCCCTCTTTAAGCGGCTTCGGCACGCCTTCTACAAGGTCTTTCGCTTCTTTAAGACCAAGGCCGGTAACGGCGCGGACTTCCTTGATAACCGCAATCTTCTTGGATTCATCAAACGCTTTTAGAATAACGTTAAATTCCGTTTTCTCTTCCGCAGCGGGAGCAGCCGCTCCGCCGACAGGACCAGCCGCTATCGCAACAGGGGCAGCGGCGGAAACGCCGAACTTCTCTTCCATCATTTTTACCAGTTCCGACACTTCCAGAACTGTCATGGATGCAATCGCTTCTAAAATCTCTTCTTTTGTGGCTGCCATATTATCTTCTCCTAATAAAATGTTACGCGCTTCATACGAAGTACGTTTATCTGACCACTAACAAGTGATCAGGCAAGCCCGACAGAACAGCAGCATGCAAACTACGTTTGCAGAAGTCTGACGGGCTGTATTCACTATGCCGCCTTAGGCGACGCCGCCTTTTTTGTCGGCGATAGCTTTTATGGTACGCACCAGCCGGGAAGGGACATCGTTGAGCGCGGCAGCAAGATTCCGCGCAGGACCGTTCATTACCGACATAAGCATGGAAATAAGTTCCAGCCTGCCCGGCAGTTTTGAGAAAGCCTCAGTCTGAGCGGCGTTGTACACCGAATCACCGACAAGCGCGCCCTTTATGTGCAGAGCGGGGGCTTCCTTTGTAAAATCGAAGAGTATCTTGGCAACCTCATTTGCATCCCGTGGTGAAATTGCAACCGCGGTAGGACCGACGAGGTAACCTGATACATCCGGCGTTGACAACTGCTGAAAGGCAATCCGCGCAAAGTTGTTTTTTACAACTTTATAATCCACTTCCTTGGTACGAAGCTGCCTTCTTAAATTGGTGATCTGTTCCACCGTAAGGCCGCGGTAATCGGTAAAGATAAAATCCTTTGCCTTGCCCAGGGATTCTTTGATCTCCCCAATGGCCTTTGTTTTGCTGTCCTGTATTTTTTTTGCGACTATAGCCATTTATTTCTCCTTTTCCTCATCCCTGATAGAGACCCAAACGCCAGGCCCCATGGTAGAAGCTACCGAAACGGTAGAAATGTACTCGCCCTTCAAATCAGCAGGCCGCTTGCGTTTGATTTCGGTAACCACCGCTTTGACATTCTCCGCAACCTTTTCGCTCTCCATGGAAACTTTCCCGACCGCAAGATGCACAACGCCTGTTTTGTCGGCGCGGAATTCCACCCTCCCTTTTTTAAGTTCGGCAAGAGTGCCTTTAAGGTCAAAGGTAACGGTTCCGGTTTTGGGATTGGGCATCAGCCCCTTGCGCCCCAACACCATGCCGAGCTTACCGACATCTTTCATCATGTCAGGAGTCGCAACGGCAACATCAAAATCAGTCCAGCCGCCCTTAACCTTTTCGATTAAGTCATCGGCGCCGATGAATGTTGCGCCTGCTTCCTGGGCTTCTTTTTCTTTTTCAGGTTTGCAGAAAACAAGCACTTTTTTATCGCCCCGGAATTGATTTGGCAACACAACTGTATCCCGGACGGAATGATTCTTTTTAATGTTGAGTTTAACGGAAATATCCACGGTTTCGTCAAATTTTGCAAAAGCCATGGTTTTTACCAGACCCAACGCTTCGCCAAGTTCATAGGTATTGCCGGGGTTATATTTTTTGGCGCTTTCTTTGTATTTTTTTCCGCGTTTCATTGTTCCACCTCAACGCCCATGGAACGGGCAGTACCTGAAATAATCTTCACAGCAGCGCTGAGATCGTTAGCTGAAAGATCCGCCATTTTCATTTTGGCAATTTCTTCCACCTTTGCCCTGGGGATTTTGCCAACCTTCACTTTATGCGGCTCTTTTGATCCTTTTTCCAGCCCGGCGGCTTTTTTGATCAACACCGAAGCGGGCGGAGTTTTAAGAATAAAGGTGAAGGATTTATCCGCATAAACCGTGATCACTACCGGGATGATGAGTCCCGGTTCCATAGTCTTTGTCCTGTCATTAAACTGCTGGACAAACTGAGGCGCGCTGACCCCGTGGGGACCCAACGCAGGTCCTACAGGCGGCGCCGGAGTCGCTTTTCCCGCAGGACATTGCAGCTTGACATACGCCGCAACTTTCTTCTTTGCCATTTATCACTCCTTCGTGGTGTTCCGGCGGCAACCGGTTAGCGAGGCCAAGGTCAAGCCCTCATCCTCTCCCACTGCTTTTATTTTTCCGACCACCAATAAATGTGGTCAGATTTTTTCCACCTGAAGAAGATCGACTTCTACAGGCGCAGTTCTGCCAAAAATCCCTACCAGTACTTTTAGTTTATTCTTTTCCTGATTCACTTCTTCGATGGTGCCGGTAAACGACTCAAACGGCCCATCAATAATCTTAACTTGCTCGCCGGGAGAAAAAGTTTGTCTTGGACGAACTATCCGTTCTCCCTTGATTTCCCCGGACTTTTGAAGAATGGCGCGCGCTTCATCGCCGGTCAAAGGCTGCGGCTTGCGATCCGCGGGTGTCCCAACAAAACCGGTAACGCCATGGATTTTTTTTATTTTGGAACAGGGCAGTTTCCATCCCATGTCGGCATCCGGAAGGTCCATTTCTACAAGGATATAACCGGGAAGAAATTTCCGGGTTTGAGTGCGTTTTTTTCCGTCCTTGACCTCGACTACTTCTTCCGAAGGAACCTTTATATCACGGACAACATTCTTGTCCAGTTCCCCGTTTTCGGTCATCATGCGGATTGTTTTTTCGATCTTGTTTTCATATCCTGAATATGTATGCAGGACGTACCAACCAGTAGCCATGTTTTCCTTAAATTATGCTTAAAATATAGCTCTTATGCCAAAAAGCAGCAATACATCTATCAAACCCAAAACCGCAGCCACTATTGCCGTTGAAATAAGCACGACTTTTACAGAGCTGATTACATCATCCCTGCCCGGCCAGATAACTTTCCTAAGTTCTGCATAGGATTCTTTTACAAATGTAACAATCTTCATATTTTCTCCTTAATATCCCCTCAGAATGACAGGCGCAGCAGGCTTCGAACCCGCGACCTGCGGTTTTGGAGACCGCCGCTCTACCAGCTGAGCTATACGCCTCTGGTTTTCACTTAATTTTAGTCTCCTTGTGAAGCGTATGTTTCCGGTCATGAGGGCAATATTTTTTGAATTCCAGTTTTTCCTGAATATTGCGCCTGTTTTTGCTGGTGGTATAGTTGCGCCGCTTACATTCGCCGCACTGTAAAGCTATCAATTCCACCGTGGTCTTTTTACTTGCCATAGTAAACCTCTTTATATTGGGGAAAACCCCGTTTTATTTTCACTCTCAACCCTAAAGCCCTCAATCAGAATCGAACTGATGACCTTATCCTTACCATGGATATGCTCTGCCAACTGAGCTATAAGGGCGATTCCCCGCGCTATTATACTATTTTGAAAAGATACTAAAAATACAAAATTTGATCAAGGGGAAATGCTGAATTTGTCCAGCAAAACAGTAACAAAGATACGCTGCCTAACGATTTTTCTTGGGGTCCTGCCGGAGGCCAAAAGCACCGTGGCGGGGCACGGTACTTTTGCCTCCAGCACCCCTCAAGTAATTTATTGGGCAGCGTATCTTCGGTGCGGCAATTTTACAGCAGGGCAAGTTCACCTGAGGAGGTGCAGCCCGCTAAATACAGCTTATTCCGGCATTTGCAGGGCAAATTTAGCCTTATGTGGGGGAAAGTGGCGTCTATTTGTACCCTTCCCGCAATTCAGCTAACATACTGTTTTCCAGCCGCATTGAGGGGTAGGCGGCGAGTTTTTTGGGTTTTTTAGGCAAATATTGGGCACGAAGGCTTATTAATGAATTGAAAGTGTGCTTTTTCATGGTTTCCAGAGAAGCGGTCAGGATGGCGAGTGTTTCTTCGCTGTATTTTACCAAAATTGCGGCAGTTTCATCTGGCGGCTGGCTGTTTTTGGGCTGGAGTAGTTCAAAAGCCTCGACTTCAAAGGCTTCGGCGAGTTTTACCAGAGTATCAAGGTATGGCCATTTGTTGCCTCGCTCTATATCGCTCAGGTACACTACGGAAAGCCCGGCTTTTTCCGACAAATCCGCCTGAGACCAGTCCCTAAGCCCCCGGTACAGCTTGATATTCCGCGCCAATGTAGCCCTAAGTTCATCTCCTCCCATCAACTAATCCTTATCGAATGATACGACTATCATCCGTTATGCTTGACAATTTTTCAAACATCATATAGGATTGTTTTAATTCATCTGTAGCGGATGGTAATTTACTGCAATGTAAGGGAGTTATCGCCTTCGCGTTGCGGAGCCGTTTGATTATATTCGCCGCTCTCGCGGCGTAAAGAGAGGTTTTTTATGAAAAACAAATGGAAATGGCTGACAATCGCCCTCATCTTCGCCCTGTCTTTGACAGGCTGCGACATTGGAATGAGCGGCGGCGGCAGTAAAGAAAAAGAAAGTAAAGGCGACCCGGATTTAAGCGGGAAAATCACAATCAGTGCGCTCAACGGTTTAACCACCGACAAGGAGCTTGTTGCCGTCTACACAGGCAGCGAAGACGTCAGCTATCAGTGGAAAAGAGGCGGAACCGCCATAGATCACGCTCCGGCAGTAAATAAGCACACACCCGCAGAAGCGGGAAAATACACAGTAACCGTAAGCGCCAAAGGCTACAAAAGCAAGACAAGCGCCTCTGTTACTGTTACAGGCGTACATATTCCATCACACAGGGTAGACTTTGACAGCAATGGCGGAACTGACGTTAATTACGAAATGGTAACTGAAGGAGGCCATGCGGGCAGACCCGCAAACCCCACCAAAACCGGATATGATTGTATCTTTGACGGCTGGTATAAAGAGGGTTTAACAGAAAAGTGGGAATTTGACAGCGACACCGTTTCCGGCATTATTACCCTGTATGCCAAGTGGAGCGAGTATAACATAGGCGATACCGGCCCCGGCGGGGGGAAAATCTTTTTCAAAAATAAGACAACATATCCGACAGGATTTACCCATTACACCAACGCCGCTGGCAACGAATCGACAACCTGCTACTACCTTGAAGCCGCCCCGGCGGAATGGTATCCGTCAACAGCGCCGAATGATCCTAATCTTATGTGGGCACCAAGTACTTCGCCTGCGTATACCACCAATATGACCGGAGCGAAGGGTCAGGCTATTGGCATGGGCAGGATGAACACCCTTGAGATACTTAGAGTAGCCGGAAGCCCTGCAGGTACAAACGCGCCTGCGGCGAATGCCTGCAATATTTACAGCAGCAACAGTTTGACTGGCTGGTTCCTGCCGAGCATGGATGAACTAGACGAACTTTACAAACTGTACAATGCCAACGGGAAAGGTTCTTACGCCGGTCTTAGCAACAGTATTTACTGGGCATCTTCGCAGTTCGCAGACCCCGATTACCGCGCGTGGAGTAAGCATTTCAACATTGCCGGTGTGCCCACCACCTACAAGAACGGTACCTACTCAGTCCGCGCCGTCCGGGCTTTTTAACAAAAGTGACAAGCACCGCGCCGAGAATTGCACAGCGAAGCTGTGTAGCTGACAACAAGAATTCGCAACCGCAGGTTGTAGATGAACAAATTCTGAACGTTGTAGCACCACTAAATGTTGTTAAGTTGAATAAAGGCAAGGGCACCTTTAGGTGTCCGACAGTGCAAAATTCAGTACGGCGTGGCGCACAAGGACGGTCAATGAGATGATAGAAGCGCGAAGGATTTATCCTGAGCAGTGCGCCAGAGCCTAGTGCCGTTACACGACATGATACGCTATTGGTAGCGTGGTTGGCGCGGTGTGGGTACTCTTCCAGTTTTTTCCAAATAGACTAAAGCGGCAGGCCATTGGCGCGCCATATAATAGTATCAATGAATTTTCGTTCGGAAAATTCATTGCCGGCGGAATCACCAGCAAACTTCACAAAATGCCGGAAAAGCAGTATATTGGGATTAGGAGCATAGAATATGGGAGCAGTACAAACAGCCGAATTACACCCCACTTTTGAGACGGTCTGGGCAGCCTTGCAGGAGATTGCCCGCCGGCAAGAGGAAACCGATCGTCAAATGAAAGAATCAATGATGGAAACCGATCGTCAAATGAGGGAAACCGACCGTCAAATGAAAGAATACAATAAGCGATTCGGTGATTTTACCAATCGTTTTGGCGAAGTTGTTGAATACATGGTCGCCCCCAATCTTTGTGAAAAATTCAGGGAGTTTGGGTTTAATTTTCTCCAATGCAATTCCGGTACTCGTGTTAATGATTACGATAATAATATACACTTCGAAATTGATGTTAAGCTGGAAAACGGCGACAAGGCTATGCTGGTTGAAGTAAAGACGAAGCTGACCACAGAGCATATAAATAACCACATTGAACGCATTGAAAAAATGAGAAAATATGCCGATTTGCACGGCGATAAACGCTCTTTTTTAGGCGCGGTTGCGGGTGTTGTTATGACAGCAGATGTAAAAGATTATGCGTTAAAGCAAGGCTTTTTTGTTGTTGAACCTTCGGGAGAAACTTTTAACATTACTCCGCCGAATAACAAACCAAAAGAATGGTAATCTGTGATCGCCGCTTTCTCACATTCCAATTTCCCGCACAATTCTGGCAAACTCAGGTTTTACATTTTTGAATATATTAATTAATACGGGGTCGTAATACGAACCGGAGCCGCTTTCTATGATTTTGCAGGCTTCTTCGTGGCTGAAGGATTTTTTGTACGGGCGGACGGAAATAAGCGCATCGTACACATCGGCGATAGCCATGAGCCTTCCTTCAAGGGGGATGTCTTTTTCTTTTAGTCCGGCGGGGTAGCCTGAACCGTTCCATCTTTCATGGTGCGCTCCGGCGATCAGCACCGCGTGGCGGAGAAAAGCGTGTTCTGTCGTGTGCCGCATTATCCGGTTTATGGCTTCCACGCCTACCGTTACGTGAGTTTTCATAATCTCAAATTCTTCCGGGGTAAGTTTTCCGTTTTTATTAAGGATAGAATCCGATATGGCGATCTTGCCCACATCGTGCAGCTGCGCCGATAGAAGAAAAAATTCAATATCCCAGGTCTTGATTACATCGGCGTATATGCGCTCCCGAATCATTTCCCCGGTTAGCGCCTTGAGGTAAAGCTGAGTGCGGGCGACATGACCGCCGGTGAGGCTGTCCCGGAATTCTACAAGGTCGGCGACTGTACTCAGCACGGCGCTTTGAAGGTTCACCACTTCCTTGGTCTTGTCCAGCACCTTCATTTCAAGGTTTTCCGCGTAGACTTTTAATTTCTTTTTTTGCTGTTCAATCAAAAGCTGATTGGCAATGCGTTTGAGGAGCAAAGGCCCGGAAAAAGGTTTTGATATGTAGTCCACTGCGCCGAGGTCAAAGCCCTCAAGCTCACTGTTTTCATCAGATTTAGCAGTGAGAAAAATAACCGGTATTGCCTTGAAACGCGGATCGGCTTTCAGTTTTTTGATAGCTTCGTAGCCGTCCATCTGCGGCATTTCTATATCCAGCAGAATCAGATCGGGATGGACTTTTTCCAGTATCTCAAAAAGATTTGCCGCGGACGGAGCGGGATAAACCTTGTAATACGGCTTGAGTATGCTCCTGCCAATGGTCAGGTTCGTCATATTGTCATCAACCATAATGATCTTGTGCCGGTTGTCATCAGCCGGATTGGTGTTAATCGAGGTGTTTTCCATTATTTATTTTCCTCCAAAAGCTTTTCTATGATCTGCGCAAAATTCATCTGATCCACATTATCCCGCAGCCAGAGGGCAAGCCCGTCATCAGAATTGTAATCAAAGTTTTCTATTTCCTCCATAGCCGCGTCTATGTCATCCATATTGTAATGTTGACAGGCTGCAAGGAGCTTGGACAATATTTCCCGGTCAGGTTTATTTTTTTTGGGTTTTGGGCTGACGGCGGCTGCCTTACTCAGCATATTTTCAAGGTCTGCTGTCAGTTTCAAAACGTTGTCAATAAAGCTCCTGTTATTTGCTTTCACAAAGCCGAGGTCTCCCGCCTTGGACGCTTTTTCCAGAGCTTCGCCTTGTCCCCAGCCGCTTCGGCGCAAATGCCGCGGCTTGCGCCCTTTATCCCATGAACGGTAACGGCATAGCCCGCCAGATTGTCAGCATCAACTTCCTTGATTGCCTCCAGCAGCGGAGGGGTATTCTCGGCGTAAGAACGCAGAACCCGCAGGTATGAATCTTCATCGCGGCTAAAACGCTCTAGACCCTTTTGCAAATCAATTCCGTCTACCTGCCCCAGCCGGGACGCGCCCGCCGTAACACCAGCGCCGGTGTACTCCGCCTCGCGGTTTTTGTCCGCCACCCATTCATGGATCACAGCGTCAAGGCGCGCAATTTCAATGGGCTTGGAAATAAAAGCCTGAAAGCCCTTCCCCAGAAACATTTCATCATTGCCGACAATGGCGTTAGCTGTAAGAGCGATCACCGGCACCGTTTTTGCGTACTCGGTTCCTATTTCTTCACGGATGATCCTGACAGCTTCTACCCCGTCCATTCCGGGCATCATGTGATCCATGAACACTGCGTTGTAACGGACTCTTTCACCGCGAATGGCGTCTATCGCCGCCTGCCCGCTGGTTACGCAGTCAATCTTCATGCCGTAGGATTTCATCATACCCTTTGCCACATCAAGGTTTACCTCGACATCATCCACCACCAGCACATGCGCATAAGACAGGTTGAGCCGTTTCAACTGAGAATGCAGGCGGCGTTTCTGATCGATGTAGTGGAAGCTCCTTAAACTGTCAACTACTTCCGCCCCGATTGTTGCATCGGTAACAAACCGCTGCTTAAGCCGTACTGTGAAAACGCTGCCCTTTCCGTATTCGCTTTCCACGGAGATTGAACCGCTCATCATTTCCGCCGCTTTTTTGGTAATGGGCAGCCCCAGGCCGGCTCCCTCTATTTTGCGGTTGGATTTCTCATCCATCTTTGCGTAATCGGAAAACAAGCTGCCTATGTCTTCGGCGCGGATGCCTTTGCCGGTGTCGCTGACGCTGGCAGTCATCCAAACATCAGTTTCCCCATCTCGCTCACAGTGTATGCTGAGTTTTACCGTCCCTTCTTTTGTATACTTAAAAGCATTAGACATAAGGTTATTCAGCATCTGTTTGATTCGCAAATCGTCCCCGTAAAGGCGCACGGGCAGATCCTCATTGATGTCCAAAACAAACTTGATGGGCTTTTCCCCGATGCGCATGATGCTTTGAGTGATGGCGTCGTTAATCAGACTGGGAATGGCATAGTCAACCGGCACAAGTTCAAATTTGCCGGCTTCAATTTTGGAAATATCGAGAATGTCGTTGACCGTGGACAGAAGCGTTTCGCCGGAACTGTTTATCTTTTCAAGATTTACCTGAGCCTCTTCGCTTATGCCGCCGGTTTCCAGCGTCAGAGTTGACAAACCGATAATTGCGTTTAACGGGGTGCGCATCTCATGGCTCATGTTTGCAAGAAAGGTGGATTTTGCGCTGCTGGCATCCTGAGCCTCCTTCAACGCTTCCTTGAGTTCCGCCTGAAGACGGATCATTTCCGCAACATTGTTTTCGCGGTCAAGCGCGCTGTCCCGTATAGTCCGCGCCAGTCCGCCGATTTCATCATCGCGCCCACAACCGTAAAAATCAGCGCCGCTGTTTTTAACAGCGCTGCCGTCAGACACGCTTTGCGTAAGGCGGTCGAGCGGCGTAAAAATCAGCCGGGTAAGAAAGAAGTCTCTTGCCACCACATATAACAACAGCGCAACCAGCATGGTGATCAACAACGGCAGAAGATGAGCAGTGCCTAACAGCGAATTGTTAAACAGGACGACAGCCGACCAGTCCGTGCTGCCAACCGGTTCAATAGCCGCGTACCCGTACATTCCTTTGGAAAGCTTGACCACTTCGGGAACTGAGTGAAGGCCGAAAAAACCATCAATGCGCCCCATGTACGAATGAAGCGCGGCGGCGAAAGCGGAATCGCTGTTTTCTTCACGGATATGATTCCCGAAATCCATCAGATAAATTTCAGCATGGGTGCTGTCCGACTGGATAATACCGTGCCGGTCAATGATGTAACCCCTGACCTTTTGGGTCTCGTATTTTCCGAATATGTCATGGAATATGTCGGGGATTTTAAGACCAGTGCAAAATACACCAGCGACTTTTCCGTCCACCATGACCTTGTGATTGATCCACAAGCGCCATGTTCCGGTAACTTTTTCCATGTCAATTTTCAACGTATAGTCATTGTCTGACTCAATACATTCAAAATACCAGACATCGCTTGAAGCTTCCTTATTGAGTTTGCCAAAGGAGACAAGATCGGAAAAAGGCATCCTGCTTTCGATGGTGTATTCGTTCAACGATTCATGAATGCCGAAATACAGATAGATATCCTGCATCATACCGACATAGTCCATCATTTCATCAAATGCGGCGGCTTTTTTCGCTTCGTTTTTTTCATCGGCAAACCAGGCGGTTACCGCTTTTGAATGGGCGGACTTTTGCGTAAGGGTAAGGTCCTGGCTGATATACGAGAAGAATTTCTCCGCCGCCTCCATCGAATAGGCGCGGACAAGGTTCATGGAAGAACCGGTATTGATGCCATTGATTATCACCCCGGTAATGGCTGTCATTACGACCAACACAAGGATGAGCAGTATCGTGTTTACATTACGGGCGCGCGCGGCAATTCTGCTCTTCTGTCTTTGCCTGACGCCCACGTAACCTCCTCATACCATTATAATTGACTTTCAACTCATTAGGTATAAAGAACGTTAGGCATATTCATTTATTTGACATTTTGGATTAATTTTATGTATTATATTCTTACCGGGCTTCACCGTCCGGGCGAAAAAGGAGATACCATGTCGATACATATTGCAGCCAAAGCCGGAGAAATTGCCGAAGCTGTACTGCTGCCCGGAGACCCCCTGCGAGCCAAATTTGTCGCGGAAAATTTTCTGGATAACCCGGTTAAATATACAGATGTACGCAACATTCTGGGCTATACCGGACTTTACAAGGGGAAGAGAGTTTCAGTTCAGGGAACCGGAATGGGAATCCCCTCAATTTCGATTTATGTGAATGAACTGTTCAGGGAATACGGCGTCAAGCGGGCGATCCGTATCGGCACCGCCGGTTCTATCCGCGAGGATGTGCATTTGCGTGATTTGGTGCTTGCCATGTCCGCCTGTACCGATTCCGGCGCAAACAATATCCGTTTCGGCGGCAGGAGTTACGCTCCCACCGCTTCGTTCAATCTGCTGAAAACCGCATGGGACACAGCGGTATCAAAAGGCTGGCAGCCCAAAGTCGGTTCCTTAGTATCATCCGATATGTTCTACACCGAGGACCCGAATGATTGGAAATTATGGGCAAAATTCGGCTGCATCGCCCTGGAAATGGAATGTGCCGAACTGTACACCCTTGCCGCCAAATACAACCGCGAAGCCCTCGGCATAATGACCATCTCCGACAGCCTTGTCTCAGGTGAAGCCACCAGCGCCGAAGAGCGGCAGACTGCCTTTACCCGCATGATGGAAGTAGCGCTGGAAACCGCGATTAGTTAATCGGCGATAAGCTAAGTTGACCCAATGACACCTTCCTTGACCTTCGCCCAAATAAAAGATAAACTGTCCTCAAAAGCCCGGATGGTGGAATTGGTAGACACGCTAGTTTCAGGTACTAGTGCTCGCAAGGGTATGGAAGTTCAAGTCTTCTTCCGGGCAGAAAAATTATTAAATGGAGATGTTGCCATTTAATAAAAAAGATGATAAATTCACCATATAAAAGGAGTGAAATATGAGTGTTAGAGCGACAGGCAGATTAATTGGTAAGTTAGTAACAGTCCCGGACATTGAGAACGGACCCCAAATGGTAGTAAAAGCATTTGACCCAGAAACAAATTTGATCACAACAGTTTGGTTTTCTGATTCGAATGTATATCAGGAAGGAACATTCCCGGCAGCAGCCCTTGTTAAAACCGAACTGATAGAAGTTCCACAATCAACAAGCCCTAAAAAAGGTTCAAAAGCAAATCCAAAACGTTGATTGTTGCTTTATAAATGTTACCTTTCTCCCAACAGTGTCTTTAGCTCCTGAATATCGCTGATTATCTTATTGCGCGGCAGATTGCGGAATTCTTTTGGGATCATTTCTCTGGAAGTACATTCCAGAACAGCCACAAGGTTTTGCAGTTCCACTTCGTGGGGATAGGCGGCAGGGACGAAGTCGCTCATTGCTTCTTCCATGTCTTCGCGTTTTACAAAGACGCGATCATCCATCGCCGCGATTAGTTTTGCACGTACCAGCACCGCTTCCAGATCGGCGCCGGAATATTCGTGTTTATATTTTTTGAAAAGGTCAGAAACTGAAAAATTGCGAATATCAAGATCAAGCTTGCGTACCAGCGTTTTGAAAAGGTCTTCACGATCCTTGTCTGTTTCAGGATAGAAAAGGGCAAGATGCTCTTCGGCGCGCCCCTGGCGTTTTAGGTCGATTGGGATAAGATCGGGGCGGCAGGTGATAAGGAACCAGATTATTTTACCACGGTATTCGGTGTTTCCCATAAAACTCGCGATCTGCGCAAAAACACGGTTGCTGGTACCGGAGTCGCCTTCCTGAGAACGGTCGCCCAAAAAAGCGTCCGCTTCGTCTATCATCACACCTACAGGCGACATAGCTGTAAGGATATTGAGGACTTTTTCCAAGTTGGACTCGGTCTCCCCCTGCCACTTTGTGCGGAAATTGCGGAACTTCACCATGGGGATTCCTATCTCTCCGGCAAAAGCGCTGACCATAAAACTTTTTCCTGTCCCCACAGGACCCGCAATCAGATAACCCATTGGCAGCACATCGGGACGTCCCATTTTTATCGCCTTTGCCGCGTTCTTGAACCGTTTTTTGACAAAGTCATGCCCCGACACATGTGAAAGATTGAAAGACGTTTCCATGAATTCCAAAAGACCCGCAGCTTCACTTTCAATTATATCCTTTTTTTTCCGCCTCATAAAATCCATGGACAACGGCTTGTTTTCCTCATAGCTTTCCGCGGTCAGCCGGTTCAGATTCATAAGGTTTACACCTGATGTAACCGAAGCAAGTTTTTCCACGGAAAGTCCGCGTTCAAGAAGCAGTTTTCCTTCATTTTCTTTTGAGTGCAGGAAACTCTCTCTGACCCTTGCATCGGGAAACGGAACGCTGATTTTAACAGTCGAAGGCGAACCGGCAAGACGGGAGGAAATGTCCGCAAGATTTTCCGACAGCAAAATAATTGAAATGTCGCCGTTAAAAAATTTGGGATCAGTTGCCCACCGGTTAAAAGTTACCATGCAGTAACGGTCAGCATCGGAAAGACGGATAAGGTCTCCCGCCGGGACTACATGTTCAGCATAATCAACGATAAGCACCATACGGCATTTTTTTCGCCTGTCATCCGGTATGCAGGAAAGAAAATATTTTTCCAGATACGGAAAACTTTTTTCAGGATCGCTGGAAACAAAATCTTCCGTATTTATGTCGGGGTTTGTGCAAAGACGCGGTGCGGCTGCAAGATAATCCTGCTCCATTTCGGGCAGGCAGAATTTAACTCCGCTGGAACGATCATAATATGCAATTATATCCCGGTTGCCAAAAAGGACATCGGAAATGTATTCCTGTATGCGGGTAAAGATAAACTCATTTTCTTTTCTTTCATGAGGAAGCAGATCGCGTATGTTGCCATGCAGAATGTAAAGATTGGCAGTTTTGGAACCGTATTTGGAGGCGAGTTCCTGCGCCCATGCCGGCAGTATCTTTATGTATTCGTTGTTACGGTAGATATACTGATCCGGCATCTGCTTTCTCACTGCAACGCAGTTTCCCGCGCAGGATTGCTGCTGTTATTTTATTTGTGAAAGGTTCTCTTCCAGCAGCCCCTTATAGTCTTCGTTTATTTTTCGTTCAGCCGCAGCAATGGCACGGTTATTGGCTTCTGATTGGGTCGCATGCCCTTCCCGTCCGTTGATACTGTAAGTGGGCAGTACTCCCTGCCGTGTTTTGGTATCAACAAGATTGGCAGTAATTTCATAGCGGGCAAACTTGTTCGTCTGGCCGGCCAGTTCCACCGGTGATACTGCCAGAGTTATTTCCAGAGCGTAGGGAGAGTTGTTATCGCCGGTTCTAAATCCGACATTGCCGATAGTTTTAGCGAAAGCGGCCTGAATTCTTCCATTCTGATCCAAATCTCTTCCTGTTGTTACTGCCACTCTTACCGGAATAGTCCTGATGATATTATTTGCCTCAGCCAGATATTCATTTTCTGTTTTCAATCCCGCAGGAACGCTTGTACTCCCGCCGGCAAATCTCAATACATTTATACAGGAATCAATATCCTTTGCCAAAGTAGCCGCAAACCTGTAACGGGCATATCCTTCAAAAGTGTTTTTATTGGGTATATTTAAGACTTCTGTCATACCCTGCGATATACGTTTAATGATGTCAGGATAAATATTTAATGTTTTTGCTTTCTCCATCACTGCCAGCGCATGAAATTCGTTTCCTTTGTCATTCTTCCACTGCTCTTTTATTTCACAGCCGGACAGGATGCCTTCAGCACTCGCAGTAATTTTTCTGTCAACGGATACCGTATTGGCCCAGTTGGTGCCGGCTTGCGTGGATGTTTCCTGATACATCTCCTGAATTACCGATTCGTCAGCTAGCTTCATCCCAAAGATTTGGAGAAGACCTACCCTTGCCTTATACTGGGCTTCTTCGGCTGATCTTCCTTCACCTGTCGCCACGACATATTGGGCGCTTGGATAAGCCGATTCCGGCTTGGTAACCCATGCAGGCTGCGGTGCTGACGGCGATGATGCAGAAGGTGCGCTTGGCTTACTTCCAGTCGAAGATGCGGCAGGCGTTCCACCGCATGAGAAAAGGCACAAGCCGCAGAACAATAAAACGATTAATAATCCTGCAAATGATTTATTAAAATTACACATCATATCCTCACTTTTTTTGGTTTATTTGCGAGCAGGTTTATACCGCTCATCATTTGGTTACGCGGGCAACGGCCAGAGTATAGACCCTTTTACTGACCGCACTGGTACCCGGTTCAATCCAGAATTCAAGCACCTGGAAACTTGATAAACGACCTTCACTGCGGACATGCATTGAGGCTGCCGAAGCTTGTCCCATAATAGTGCTGTCGTTGGTCGTTACTGTGGTTGAAGCGCTTTCAATCAGTCTGGCAACAGCGCTTTCGCAGGATGCAAAAACCGCATCCTGTAACCTCGATTTGCTTCCGGAAAATCCCACAACTGTCGTATATCCCGGAAAATGGGGCAGATCCCTGTCATTGGTCCATACCGGTTTACCGCTTTTTCTTTCCGAAGAATAGGTATTAACCGCCAAATCCGAGACATTGCATTTCATTCGTATAAACGTAGCGCCATCGCCTCTTATGACATCTTTTTCAGGATCAAATGACAAACGTTCAATATACTGTCCGTAATTGCGATCATAATTTATATTGAGTGCGGAATTGGCTTCATAATCCATGAAGCTCCCGCCCACAAAGTTAAATATTTCAAAACTTCCCTGAATGCCATGGTACATTGACAATTTTTGCGCCGCATCCTGTTTGGCGGCTTCAATTTCGTCATCGGGCCTCATTAGTCTACCGGATACCCCGATAATAGTTAAAAGGCCGTCACGCGGCCCCGAAATCCATAGTCCTGCATCAAGCAATTCCTGCATTGACGCTTCAGGTTGAGGTGGCGTTACTTTGCTTGGTTGAGCTTCACTTGATTTTGTTCCGCTTGACTTAGGAGTACTGACAAGGTTAAAACTCGAACAGGCTGAAATTAACACCGCCGCAAAAAACAACCAGGTTTTTTTTGGCACCATTGTTTCCTTATTAAAAAAACAAAGCGGGGCGAAGAAACTCGCCCCGCATGAAAATTAGTTGCTGCCTACCCCTACTTCCTGATTGTACGCTTTCGCGAACGCATCATTCATCCGGTCTTCAGCGTTAAAGGACGCCATTGCGGGAATGGCGAGCTTTGCAGCGGCTTGCTGCTGATTGATAATTTCAACAGTGTTGGTTTTGCCGAGCATAACCACTGTCCACACGTTTCCTTGTTCATCCACATCCTGATCCACTACCTTGGCGCCAACGAGTTCGGCTTTGGAAAGCGCAACAGTGATGTTTTCCTGGAAGGACAGGGCTGCTGAAGGATCAATTTCACTGGCAGCTGTGTAATCCCGGACCATGTCCTGGATCATTGTATTCATCTGCCTGGAAATTTCCGCGCGGGCGCGGGTTGACGACATTGTCCTGGACATAGCCAGTGTAGCCATCTTGGCACTTCCGATACCAATCAGAGCATCTTCAGGTGAATTCTTGATGGCATCTTTCACGAATTGAGGGAAAGCACCCGGAACTTTCCGCTCTTTGGGGGCTGCGGGCTCTGCTTTCGCAGATGCTGTCGTGGTGGATGAACTGCTGTTGCTTGAGGGCGTGCCTCCGCAGGAAGCAAAGATCAGCGCTGCAAGCAACACTACGGCAATGATGAGACTTGTTTTCTTCATAACAATTTCTCCTTAAAAATTTATGTTCCCCATACAGGGAACAATGTTTTTCAGACTCATTATATCAATAAGCCTGTTTTTCGCCAAGTGTGGTTGTTTCAATAAATTGAAATAACCTCCGCTTAAACAAAATACATCAACGTAATACTAAATATCACAAAAAATAATAAATGTCAATGTTTTTGGGAAAAACATTGAGAAAAATAATTTACATTTCCTGCCAATATTACCAGGTATTACCCGGTTTTCTTTCTCTTTACCGGCTTTATCTTCCTTAACTCGGCAACCGCTCTAATAACATCCTTGTCTTTGGCAATTTCTTCAATTGTTGCCGGAAGCCGGTATGTCCAGTTGAATTCATTGGAAGTTCCCGGCACATTTACCCTCTCGGACGCCGGGTTTTCAGTATACCATTTATTGGAAAGATGGAGAAGGTCCTGTATCTGGAAAACGCGGAATCGCGAGCGGGCGGCGGCGATTTTTGACAGAATCATCTTTGCCGCGCCCGGATTGTATGTTTTTGGCAGCGCCGGAACGCCGATAAAACCCGCAAATTGCCCCTGATTCGCCTCTTTTTCCCACCATTCACGGATAGTGGAGCTGTCATGAACCGCTCCGGTACACACGCTGAGTTCCGGGTATTTTTCAAAGGGAATATACGGCTGACCGTCCTTGTCCCAGTCTCTGAACCAGCGTACGACCCTTAAACCGAGGATTTTCAGTCTGGAAAGGACTTTCGGGACACACGCCGGAACCGCCCCCAGATCTTCGGCGCAGGGGAGCATGTGGGAAGATTCGACCAATACTGAAAGGAGTCTCTTTCCCTGAGCTTCCCATATTTTTTCGGATTTTACCCGGCGTTTTTCGATGAGAGCTTCCATCTCTCTCTTTTCTTCTACGGAAAAGGTTTCCCATGCTCTGGCATTCCTGAAATACCAAAGGGGGGCAAATCTCCCCTTTTCATATTCCAGAAAAACCCTGTCGTGCCATTTCTGTAACAAATATTTGCGGGCGGCAGGATGCAGCTCCAGATTATCAATATCTTTTTCGCCCTTGATTTTCTTTTTAAAAAGCCACAATTCTTCATTGTTCAACTGCTCAAGCGCTTTGGAAAAAGCTTTATCGGCAGCGGCGGCAATTTCGGAATCATTTTTCGGACCGCCCCAGTTGTTTTTTAGCGCGTCCCAAAGTTCTCCGGTGGGAATATGCGGCTGGGAAATCCAGCGGATTCTGCCTTTATCAAAACCCAGTTTTTTAAGGTCTCCGGAAGTAATCGGCGCATACGGAACAAAACGCCCCAAAGAAGAAGAATAATCACTGTGGGAACTTGCCCATATACGGAAAAATCCCAGCACATGATCAATACGGTACGCCTGGTAATATTTGCCTGCTACGGCAAGCCTTTTACGCCACCAGGCATAATTATCTTTTTCCTGATTTTCCCAATTATAAATGGGGAAACCCCAGTTTTGACCATCGGGACTGTACATATCGGGGGGAGCGCCGGCTGAAAGTTCCTGAATAAATATTTCAGGATGCGCCCACGCGTCGCAGCTATCTTCGTTCATCAAAATTGGCAGATCGCCTTCCAGAATAATACCGGCATCGGCGATTGCTTTGGCAGCAATGGAAAATTGCACATCAAGCGCTTCCTGCAGCCATGCCCAGAAAATGTGGTCTTCCCGTAAATCTTTATCATTCCAGAGTTTTTCAATATCTTGTGCGCTGACAGTACGATGCTCCGGCCATTCCTTCCATGACTTTCCGTTGTTGACTTCTTTCAAACGGCGGTATACCGCATATTGTTTTACCCAGGAATTCTGCCCGATCCAGTCTGACAAGCGGCCTTTACCCGCACTTTTAATTATTTCAGTTTTATTTGCGTCAAAAAGTTCCCGGCATATCTCCAGTTTTTCCTTGAGAATTTGATAATGGGAAAAACGGGCTGCATTGCCGAATTTTTCCCTGGCGTCTTTTATCCTTTTTTTTATGGCGCGATCCGCCGCTTCATATTCGGGCAAGCTTTCAATCCGCAGATACAGGGGGTGCAGACCGAACGCGGTTAAACTTGAATATGGGGAACTTTCAAAACCGGTATCATTTACCGGCAGAATTTGAATTAGCCCCAATTTCATTTTCTTGCAGAGGAGGGCAAAGCCCGCGAGGTCAGAGAATTCCCCGACTCCCATTCCGCCCTTGCTCCGCAGCGCCCCAACCGGAACCGCCGCGCCGAGCAGCCTCTTACTGGTTGCCTGTTTTTGCATATTTTCCCCCTATTTTGCAGGATTTTCAGTAATTATACTACCAAATATTCAAACGGTAAACTAGTGTTCTGTTGATTGAAACACTTTTATATGCCATACTCAATGCAAGCCGTAAATGAATAAAATCCTAAAAGAAAAAATAATGGAAGCTTTCTCATCGGTAGTCCCAATTACCGCAATTGTGCTTATTGCCAGCGTTGTGCTGGTACCAATGCCGTCGGGTACAATCCTGATGTTCCTGGCAGGGTCAGCGCTTTTGATTATCGGGATGGGCTTTTTCACCCTGGGCGCGGACATGGCGATGATGCCTATGGGGGAAGGCATCGGTGTCGAATTGACCAAAAGC
This sequence comes from Treponema sp., assembly GCA_031256035.1. Classification (GTDB taxonomy): domain Bacteria; phylum Spirochaetota; class Spirochaetia; order Treponematales; family Breznakiellaceae; genus WQXQ01. Next base: position 87,454 of record JAIRRJ010000067.1, read on the forward strand.
TCTAAAATACTTCTGATAATTCCTGTTACTTTTGTTATCGGATTCATTATTTCTGTTTCTGAGCCGGCTTTACAGGTGCTTGGAAGGCAAACGCCGTCTATTCCGGCATTTACTTTGATTGTTACCGTGTCTGTGGGGCTGGCGATCTTTCTGGTGATTGGTATGCTCCGGCCTCTCTTAAAAATCAAGCTTTCGACGCTGTTGGTTTTTTTTTATATCGTTACCTTCGGGATTGCCTATTTCAGCCCGGAAACTTTTATTACTGTCGGTTTTGATTCAGGGGGCGTTACCACCAGCACCATTACAGTTCCCTTTATTCTGGCAATGGGAGTGGGCATTGCCCATATACGCAGCGACAAACATTCCCAGGACGACACTTTTGGGCTGATTGCCTTGGCCAGCGTGGGACCCATCATAGCGGTACTGCTTCTGGGGATTTTTTACAAACCCGGTCCGCTGGAAGTAGATTCTTATGTACCATTGGAGGCGGCTACTTCCAGGGATGTGGTGGGGAATTTTTTGCTGGAGATGCCCATCTACATCAAGGAAGTGGCAATGGCATTGGGAGCCGTTGTTTTCTGCTTCATTATTTTCCAGATTGTTACGCGGCGTTACCACCATCACCAGCTTGGCCGTATCACCATTGGTTTTCTTTATACCCTTGTCGGCATGGTGCTTTTCCTGACAGGGGTGAATGTGGGATTTTTTCCGGTGGGTCAGCTTTTGGGTTCCGAGCTGGCGGCATCGCAGTATAAATGGGTTTTAGTGCCTGTGGGGGTTCTGATGGGCTACTTCATCGTAGCGGCGGAACCGGCTGTTCATGTCCTTAACAAACAGGTCGAGGAGATTTCCTCCGGCGCAATCACGGCGAAGATGATGTACCGGGGGCTTGCAATCGGTATGGCAGCAGCCCTCGCAATCACGATGATACGGATTCTACTCGGTATTCCCATCATGTGGATTCTGATTCCCGGATACGCCTGCGCGCTGATCCTTACCTTTTTTGTGCCGCGAATCTTTACCGGTATTGCGTTCGATTCAGGCGGCGTGTGTTCCGGCCCCATGTGTACCACCTTCCTTTTGCCTTTCGCGATGGGAACCAGCACAGGTTTGGGCGGAAACCTGATGACGGACGCATTCGGAATTGTCGCGATTGTCGCCATGACGCCGCTAATCGTTATCCAAATGATGGGTCTTGTGTATCAGGTAAGGATGAACAAAGCGGCAGCTCTTGCCGAACGGGAGGCTGCCGTTATCAGTACCGCAGTTGAGGGCAGACCAATTAACTGGGGCGCCATAACCGTGTTTACGGAGGGAGTGTAAATGCCAAAAACATTGTTCAAAAAACTGCTCTCCAGGCTGCCGGTTAAATTATCTGCCCCGCAGAGCGCAGTTCCGAAAGAAAGGCAAAAGTCCGAAACGCCAAAGCTCAAGTTCATCTTTTTTATTGCTGACTGGCATCAGGCAAATGTAATTTCCGATGTTTTTACTGAAGAAAAAGTCCGTTTCCATTTTGTCAGCAAGGGCAGGGGAACGGCAAGTTCCGAAGTACTCGATCTTTTGGGTATCGGTGCGGGAGAAAAAGCGGTTGTAACCTGCCTTGAACAGGCTGTGCTGATTCCCGTTCTGCTGAAAGAAGTAAGAAGAAAACTGAAACGCTCAACGCCGGGCGCGGGCATCGCATTTACCGTTCCCCTTTCGGCAATAAATGACCCGGTTTTGTTGATTTTCAAACAAAGCATCCTGAAAAACGAAAAAATTGCGGCAGAAGGAAATATCCCCAAACCGGAACCTGAAAAAAAAGGAGAAAATATGAAAATTGAATATTCACATGATCTGATCGTGTCCATTATAAATCACGGATTCAGCGATGATTTTATGAATACCGCAAGAGAGGCAGGTGCCACCGGCGGCACGGTAATGAATGCGCGCGGTCAGGCGCATCAGGGGGCTGTTAAGTTTTTTGGTGTTTCTGTTCAGGACGAAAAGGAAATAATCTTAATTTTGACCACACGGGAAAAAAAAGTTGCGATTATGCAGGCTGTGAGTGAAGCTCACGGACTTAACAGCGAAGCTCAGGGGATTATTTTTGCCCTGCCTGTTGACAGCGTACTTGGTTTAAACCTAGAATAAAGTTATGTGTTGTGTAACAAACTCACAACATCTTTTTTATTGGTTAGTCATGGATCATTAGATCCAAAATAAATAGGCATAAAAATCTGGAGGTTTTATGTTGAAAAAAGTAATCTTATTGCTGGCCGTTACAATGCTATTTGCGGCAGCATGTCAATCAGAGCCGCCCCCGCCGGCTCCCCAGCCGCCGGCTCAACCACCGCCGCCACCGCCACCGCAGCCAATCACTCCGCCGCAGCCTCTTGAGGATTTTACGAATGCAATGTTCGGCAACCGGCACAAGAGCGATGTCATTCTTGACGGAGCTACTACCTACACGGTGAAATCAGGCGATACTTTGGTAAAAATTGCCAGGCAGTTTTATCAGGATGGAGCTTATTACCCGTTAATCTTACTGGTGTCCGGCGATGTAGTAGCCGATCCGGACAGAATTGAGCCGGGTATGCAGTTGACCATTCCGGTTCTGAAACAAAATCTGGATGATTCAAAAGCCAAACAAAGCATCTTTAGTTATCTTTTGGATATGGCGAAACTTGAAGAACAGCGGGGCCGGTATGCCACCGCACTGCTTCTCAGGGACCACGCCAAGTAATTCACTTGCTAAATCGTAAAAAACCGGTCATGATGATTCATGAGCCGGTTTTTTTTTACCGGAAGGAGTAATTTATGAAATCACACCGCCATTTTTTTACGTCTGAATCGGTTGGTGAAGGCCATCCTGATAAACTTTGCGATCAAATATCTGACGCCATTCTTGACGCCTGTTTGAAAGACGACCCGGAAAGCAGAGTTGCCTGTGAAACATACGCTTCTACATCGCTTGTATTGGTTGGCGGTGAAATTACTACAAAGACTTTTATTGATTTTCATCATCTGGTACGGGAAATCGCAAGGGACATCGGTTACACCGATCCGTGCTACGGTCTGGACTGCAATTCGATGGCGGTGCTTGATATGATCCACAACCAGTCTCCTGACATCGATCAGGGCGTTTCCGGTAAGGGACTGAAAAAATTCAAAGGCAAGCAGGGTGCGGGCGATCAGGGAATGATGTTCGGTTTTGCGTGTAACGAAACAAAGGAACTCATGCCCATGCCAATCATGCTTGCCCACAAAGTTCTGCTGCAGGCTGCCAAATTACGAAAAAACAAACACCTTAAATGGCTGCGCCCCGATTCAAAAAGCCAGGTTACCATTGAGTACGAAGGTTATAAACCTGTCCGCATTGACGCGGTGGTAGTCTCCCATCAGCATGATCCGAATATTGCACACAAGGATATTGAATCCGCCATCATAGAGCAGATTATCAAACCTGTTCTTGAACCTACCGGCATGTTGGACAAAAAAACACATTTCTATATCAACCCTACAGGCCGTTTTGTGGTAGGCGGTCCGTTCGGAGACACCGGACTTACCGGACGCAAGATCATCGTAGACACCTACGGCGGCATGGGAAGGCACGGAGGCGGCGCATTCTCCGGCAAAGACCCGACCAAGGTTGACCGTTCAGCCGCTTACGCAGCCCGCTATGTCGCCAAGAACATAGTCGCCGCAAAACTTGCCGAACGCTGTGAAATACAGCTTGCTTACGCTATTGGCGTACCCTACCCCGTCTCGATCATGGTGGATACTTTCGGCACTTCAAAAGTCCCCGAAAACCGCATAGAAGCGGCAGTGGGAAAAATTTTCGATCTCAGCCCCTCAGGTATCATCAAGATGCTTGACCTGCGCCGTTCCATCTACCTGAAAACCGCGTCTTACGGTCATTTTGGCCGCTCGGAATTCCCCTGGGAAAAAACGGACAAGGTTGAAATTCTTAAAAAGGCAATCGGTTAAACGGTGGCTGAATACAAACAGATAGATACCCGTAAAGCGCGTAACTTCTGCGAAGTGCTTTTCCAAACCTATGGCTTTACGCAGGACGAAAGCAGAATAATAACCGACGTACTCATTCGGGCTGATCTGTACGGAATTGAATCCCACGGTGTTCAGCGGCTTGTCAGGTATCATGATGAGATAACCACAGGGCAGGTTGCGCCGCAGGCAAAGACAGAAATCATACATGAAACCGGAATCTCCGCGGTGATTGAAGCAAACAAGGCGATGGGTCAGCTTGTGGGCGTACAGGCAATGAAGGCGGCAATTCAAAAAGCGCGCGAACATGGCTGCGGAATGATAACGGTGCGAAACTCAAACCATTACGGCATTGCAAGTTATTACACCGAGATGGCGGCGGCGGAAGACTTCATCGGTATTTGCATGACCAACACCGAAGCTATCTGCGTACCCACATTCGGTTCACAAGCGATGACAGGCACAAACGCGCTGGCTCTCGCTATGCCCGCCGACCCTGTCGTGTTTTCATACGATGCCGCTACAACAGTTGTCCCACGCGGAAAACTTGAAGTTTACCGGAAGAACAATCAGCCGCTTCCCGATCTATGGGCGCTGGATAAAAACGGCAAACCATGCACAGACGCCGCCGTTGTAATTGACAGCATCATTGCCAAATCGGGCGGCGGCATCGCGCCCCTTGGCGGAGCTGGCATACTGCACGGCGGGCACAAAGGCTACGGCCTCAGCGTCATTGTCGATCTTTTTTCAGCGGTAATCTCCGGCGGGCTTACTTCAAATTATGTAAACAGAAAGCCGGGGCATACCGGTATCTGTCATTTTTTTATGGCGATTGACTACGGTATCTTCGGCGATAAACCCGCCATAAAAGCAGGCATGTCTAAATTTTTACAGGAATTACGGGACAGCAAAAAAGCCGAAGGGCAGGCCCGCATTTACACCCACGGTGAAAAAGAAGCGGAAAGCATGGCGCAGCGCATCAACGGGCAGATACCTGTAAATGAAAAGACTCTTGAAGAAATGAAAAACATTGCCGGCAAACAGGGAATTGGGTTTTTGTGAACCCTAGCCGAACAAACAATCTGACACCACCGCGTTACCGTCATGCTGAAGCGGCAATACGTTCGCGTACCATTTCGTCAACCAGTTCTGATGGGGTTGTGTGATCAGCATCGGCGCAGGCACGCAGGTATGCGGCAGAGGTATCGTTTACTATGATGATGTTGCCTTTGTGCTTCATAAAGAAACCGCTTTTTCCGTCTCCCGATACTTTGGGCGTAGTCTTTGTCCACAGCTCGTCCAGTGCGTCATATTCTTCATCTGTCATATCCGGCATAGCTTCCTCCATTCGTTTCGGCATCTCATTGCGTGAAATACCCGTATTGTTTCATCATCAATGAAATTATACAGTATTTCCAGTATTCTACCTTTTCCGTCAAATCTTATCAATAAATGCTTGTCGCTTGCCTCATCTATGATGTCATCAAATACCGCATTAATAAAGGCACGATGTACGTCCGCCTCGGTTATGTCGTGTTTGAACGCTGACCGGCTATATTTGATGTTGACGAACATTTCTCACGCTTCCAGAGTGAGTCCTTCTCTCGCCATCATGATTTCAGTTGCCGCCGTACTTGCATAATTTTTCTCAAGCTGTTTGAGCTGCTCATCGGTACTAGCCGGATCGTGATGATAGAAAATCAGTTTTTTTGCATTCGCTTTGGCGGCAACGGAAACCGCGTATTCGTAGGAAGCATGTCCCCAGCCGAGGCGCCGGCGCTGATACTCTTCTTCGGTATACTGCGCGTCATGAATTAAAATGTCTGCATCCCGTGTGAAACGGATAATTTTTTCATTTTCTTCGGCGGCGGTATTCTCGCCTTCCTTTGCGGTTTCTTCATTGTAATCTGCATGGGAAGGATCAGAGGGAAAAATGTTGCGGTAAGGTTCGTGATCAAAGACGGCGGCGATAGATTTACCCTGATATTCAAAACGGTAACCAAGGCAGGAAATTGGATGGTTAAGAAATTTGGAAATGACTTTAAGGCCGCCGCCAAGATCGATGGTGGCTTCATTTATCTGATCGTATTCAATGCGGGCGCCAAGTTCCCCGGCGTGAACAGGCCAGTACCGGTAAGAGAACTGCATTTCGATAATTGATTTTAGACTGTCATCTTCATAGGATACCGGCCCTCTTACACGCAGCTTTGAACCGGGAACAAAAACAGGAGGAAACAAAGGAAGACCCATAATGTGATCCCAATGGGTATGGGTTAAAAAAATATCAGCATCTACATGACCGTTTTTTTTGAAATCGTTTGCCATGAGCCAGTTGCCCAAAGGCCGGAGACCTGTGCCAAGATCGACAATGAGCAGCCGTTCATCGGCGCGTATTTCCAGGCAGGAAGTATTGCCGCCATAATAAACCGTATCAGGCCCCGGACAGGTGATCGAACCGCGGACTCCCCAGAACTTTACAGAAAGCATGACAGTATGTTATCACAAAAGGGGATACAAGGCAACTCTAAATATGCAGGAAGATTTTTGCTTTTTCTATTTCTTCGTCAACAATTTTAATTATTTCTTCAAATGCGTTTTCTTTGATGCCAGAATCTTCCCAGATTTTTGCAACCGGTTTTACAGGATTCCTGTCTCCGGCAAAACCTATCTCATTTAACACAGTAAAATAATTCGCAATGGCTATGTTATCAAGTATGTCAGCATAATCACCGGTGTATGCGGCGGTATTATGATGGTGCATGATAGTATCAGCTACCGGGCCCTCCAGCTTCCATGCGTTGACAATCATCGCGCCTGCCGCGCAATGATCAATGCCAAGACTGCTGTTCTCGCCGGTGATGAGGGATTTATGTTCGCGGTCAGCAACAGAAACCGTAAGCAGATAATCCCCGGACATTACGGCGTTAAGGGAAATTTTTCCGATGTCGTGTAACAAACCGGCGGTGAAATATTCTTCAATCAGTTTTGAATCAATTCCCTGCTTTTTGGCGAGGATTTTGGCGGTTACTCCCACGCACAGGGAATGTCGCCAGAAACCTTCCATGTTAAGTCCTTTATGATCTTTATTTGCCGGAAGAGTTCCTAAAATAGCGGTAGACAGGGTAAGATTTTTAACGGTATTTATCCCCAGCATGATTATTGCCCTGGCAAGCGATGTTACATGAGGTCCAAGGCCGTAATAGGCGGAGTTAATAAGTTTCAGCACACGGCCTGTCAAAACCGGATCGAGTGAAATGACATGATTTAAATCGGAAGGGCTGGCATTCATGTTATTGCATATCTCAAACACTTTACTGACCGATGTGGGGAGGCTCGGCATTGCTTTTATATATTCATCAAATTTATGACTAAAATTAACATTTGACATAATTATTAACGATCCTCAGCCAACAGCCCGGCAAGAGGTCGCCCTGTTACTTCCTTTGAAAATTCTCCCGTATTGTATCCAGCGGCTCTCACACGATCATAGGCGGCGACCTGAAAATAATACAGCGTACCGTTTTTCAAGCCGTCAATCAATATACTGATTTTGTTTCCCACATCAATAGGCGATTTCCCCAGAGCGGCATCATCCCCGAACAATTCACCACGGACAGAACTGTAATAAACCAGATAGCCCGCCGTATCAGAAGACGGACTGTTCTTCCAGCGGAGCATTACCCCGCCGTCAACGGCAACAGCTGTCAGATTACGCGGAGGCAGAGGCGGTTCGCCGGACAAGTAGATTATGCGCAGTTCATCAAGATAGGGGGTTGTTTCGCCGTCCGCTGACGGGTAAAAATCCACCGCAACTTGCACATAACGTCCGCGAGGATTATCATTAATGTCAGCCCCCGGAGTAAAAGTGATCCAGTTACTGTCTTTCAGGAGAAAGGGATTGTCCCCGGCGCGAATAAAAAACTGCATTTCGGAATCATCTGAAAAACGAAACCTGCCATTTTCAATAAAATCACTGTTGATTTTTGATCCTTTTATGTTCGTGCAGCCGCCGGAAGCCTCTATTTTTAATACTGCGCTGTCGTATTCGCCCAGATCAATGGCTCCGGTCTCTACCCTGCCGCCCGCAGTAACATATTTTTGAATGAAAGAGCGGCTGATACATGCATTGTGGATTCTGAATTCATCCAAAAGCCCCGTATAGCGTTCACCGACAATAAAAACGCCGCCGTTACCCGCAACAGGCGTGTAGACATCACCTGCCGCGGCTGAGCTTTCCCTGCCTGCGGGCGTTGCGTACGCGATACATTCGCTTCTGCCGTTCATCAAATACTCAATCATTCCGGTTGTCGCGTCAAAACGGATAAGATGGTGACTCCAGGTTTTTGGGATCACTGGTGAATCTCCCAAAAAATCAATATTGATACAGGATGAGCCGTCAGGTGATGTAAAAAAATTATTAAAAGACCACTGAAGCCGGTTTTTCACCGAAACACATTGAATGTTCTGCGTAATATAATTTTTTCCGTTTGGCCTCGTGGAAACCCATGAAAGAATCTGTTCGCCGTTTTCCATGTTGAGAGGATGCAGCCAAAACTCAATGGTAAAATCCCTGATGTGGCTGCCCGCGGCAAAAAGCACATTCCTTGCGCGCGGCTCAGGCTCTATCATTAAACGGCTGCCGGAACCGGCAGGGCCGTTCCCGCCGAACAATGCCGCTCCCGTTCCCGATCTGGCAAAACGGCGATCCACCGCCTGAAGTTCCGGCGATACCGTAATTCTGTAATGGCCAATGCTGTCCCTGAAAAGACCGGGATTTCCCTCGTCAAATGAGATTGACAAATCTAGGACAGAATTTGTCAGCGGGGAAAAAATTCCCAATGTTCCCATTGCCGATGAATATCCGGCGGCTGACAAACCTGCCGCTGAGGAGAGAACCAGCACCGGATGAGGCCGGACAGACGATACTTCCGTAACGCCCGCACGGAATTCGGCAAATTTCCAGGTCGAGCTGCCGCCCAAAAGGAGCGTTTTTTCCCCAATCGCATGGACACTACTGGAAACAAACAAGAGAATATATACTAAGTATATGAAAGATGAGGTCTTTTTCATGATTATCCATTTACTTATCGGCAAAAAATACCATGACTAATCAGATAAATTCAGCAAATTTGACCGAAAACCTCAAAGCAGCCGCCCTGGACGCTCCGGCAGAACCGGGAGTCTACATTATGAAGGACGGAGAAGGGAAAATGATCTACATCGGCAAAGCCAAGTCCCTGAAAAACCGGCTCAAGTCCTACTTTTCCGGCAGAAAGGATGTAAAAACCGCTACCCTGCTCCGGCATACCCGCAGCATAGAAACAATTATTGTCGCCAGCGAGTACGAAGCCCTGCTATTAGAAAATACCCTAGTCAAACAGCATACCCCAAAATACAACATCAACCTGAAAGACGGCAAAACTTATCCTGTCATTCGCGTAACTCATGAAAATTTTCCGAGGATTTTCCGCACCCGCCGCATAATTCAGGACAACAGCCTCTATTACGGACCGTTCCCGAATGTGCAGGGCGTAGACGCAATGCTGGAACTTATCGACAAACTTTTTCCACTGCGCAAATGTAAAGTGATCAGGAAAAAAGGCCCCTGCATGTACTACCATATCGGACGCTGCATGGCGCCATGCTGCGGCAGGATTGATATTGATGAATACCGCCTTCATGTGGAGCGGGTGAAAAAACTGCTGTCAGGTGAAACTGATGCGCTGATCATAGACCTCACTTCCAGAATGCACGAAGCGGCGAGGGCGCTGCAATTTGAAGACGCCGCCCGGCTTAGAAACGCAATCAAGGCGATTGAAAATCTTGCGGGTGAAGACAGTTCCGTAGAAGACTTTAACCCCGAAGACCGCGACTATATCGCCTGGGCCAGTGAAGGCGTGCTTGCAACATTCACGGTTTTTTCGATGCGCGGCGGGAAGATGACAGGCCGCGATTTGTTCCGTACCCGTTCCGCCGCCGATGAATGGGAATCCCTTGAAATATTTATCACTTCGTTTTATGAAAGCAGCCGCCCCCCGCCGCCGAAGATTTATGTTCAGCCGATCACAGATCTGTCTGCTTTTGACGCTATCATCCTGAATGGCTGGTTCAGGGAAAAATTCAATTTCGAACCGGAACTTTTAATCCCAACGGAAAAACATCACGAGGCAATACTTGCGATGGCGCGGCAGAATGCGGCGGAAGATATGCGCAAACGGCTGAGGGAAAGAGGCGCCGGTCCAGCTCTGGATGAACTTGCGCGAGCGCTTGAACTGCAATCAAGGCCGGAACGCATCGAAGGCTTCGACATTGCCCAGCTTGACGGCAAACATCCTGTCGCCTCCCTGATTTCATTCAAAAACGGAATCCCCGATCGCAAAAATTACCGTTACTTCAAACTCCGCAGTGTAATCGGCATAGTGGACGATTTTGCCGCCATGCGCGAAGTAGTCCGGCGCCGTTATTCCCGCCTGATCCGCGAAGGAATAGAACTGCCCGATTTGATCCTTGTTGACGGCGGTATCGGGCAGGTAAACGCCGCGAAGGGAGTACTGGAAGAATTGGGAGTTGATTGCGCTCTCGTCGGACTTGCCAAGCGCGAAGAAGAGCTTTGGCTGCCGTACGCAAAAAAAGCCATCGTTCTTTCACGCGAGTCCGAGGCTTTGAAAGTCTTGCAGTTTGTCCGCGATGAGTGCCACCGCTTTGCCACCGGCTTTAACCAGCGGCTGCGCTCTAAAGACCTGTTTTTTCCGGTGCTGGAATCTGTGGAAGGCATTGGCCCCAAACGCGCGGCGGCAATCATGAAGGCTTATGAATCAATCGCCAATATCGCCGCCGCCAATCCGCAGGAAATTGCGGAACGCTGCAAGATAAGCGAAGCTTCCGCCCGCGCCGTCCGCGCCTGTGCAAAACTAGCCCTCGAAGATCGGCAACAAAAAATTCTCTGAAATTTCAAAATATAGAAAAATGTTGCATAACAGGATGGTATATATAGCCGCCTTCGACCCAAAGGTTCGCTGGCTTTTCAATTGTTGCGTAAGCAACTTCCGTATATATACCATCCTGTGGTGTAAATTTTATGCCGATGCCCACCGCTTTAATTTTGACATTGATTTTTTAATCATAGACCGGGCCTCATCCTCTGTTTTGGCTGTCCCTGCTTTTAAAACAAAAGGAATATTAAACTCAACAGCGGCATCAAAAGTCTTTTTGGGTTCGGTAAATTTGCCTTTTTTCCAACAATAGCAGCAATAATCATCGCTCTTGCCGCCATCGGCGTTAGTGCCAAATTTTTTAGATTCGTCCATTGGCATTTCACAGCTTTGACATCTGGGAACTTCATTCTTTACACCCATAATAATCTCCTTAAAAAAATGTTTTCAATTTGACATATCCAACAACGGGATAATCCTTAATTCGCTGCCCAACGCTTTAACTTGGACATAGATGCACTAATCATTGTCCGAGCCTCATCCTCAGTTCCGGCTAATCCAGCTTTAAGCACAAAAGGAATATTGAACTCAACAGCAGCAACAAAGGTTTTGTTGGGTTCGGTAAATCTGCCATTTTTCCAACAATAGACGCAATAATCATCGCTCTTGCTGCCATCTGCATTAGTGCCAAACTTTGAAGGACCGTCCATTGGCATTTCGCAACTCTGGCATATAGACACCTCATTTTTTACGTCCATTACAATCTTCCCTGCAAATACATTGTCATTGTCCTCAATTGAATTACCACGAGAACATCCGAAAAAACCAAGTACCAATACAATTACGAAAAATCCGTAAAATGCATTTCTCTTCATAAATTACCTCCAAAAAAATTTGATTCCGATTTGACAGACCAAGAAATGAGCAATTGTATTTGTCAAACCTGATATGTTTTGTCTGTCCGTTAACATATCATAACTTTGACAAATAATAAATTTTTATTCCATTTTGTTACCTCCCGTTATTTCAATGACATTATTATCAGGATCATATAAATTGAAAAAATGATAATTTAAATGAAGCCTTATAATTTCAGTATGTTTTCCGATATTTAGGCTTTTAACCCTCTCATACTCCGCGCGTAAATTATCAATCCATAAATTTATCACAAATTTATGATCGCCTGTTCCACTGTAATCATGCCCTTGCAAGTTTGATTCATTCATAATGGACAAGCATCTGTTATTGCCAAAGTAAAATTGTGCAAATCCATTAGGGCTGACTATTGAAGCGCTTGATGACAATAATTTTTCATAAAAACATTTTGATTTATTAAAGTCCTTTACTATTAAGTAAATTCCAAAATGAAACTGATTATTATTGGGTTTTGGAGGTACATTTCCATTCATTGACAATAATTCATCAGTACTCACTGAGAATAAAACGCTCATAGCCATTATTTTGTCGATCTCAGGCAGGGTTAACCCAACTTCCCATTTTGAAACAGATTGTCTTGAAACGCCAAGTTTATCTGCTAACATTTCTTGTGAAAATCCATGTTTTACTCTGTACTCCTGAATTTTCATGCCAATACTTAACATATTTATCTCCTTTGTGATTTAAATTTATTGGTATTTTTACAAAAATAAAACCAACTTTACTTTGAATTTTGTCAACTATAGGTTGCATAAATACTTAAAAAGCACTATTTCACAATGCTCTACAGGCGCTTTTGTTCCCCCTGTTGCTTTTTTATTTTTGATTTGTTATATTAATGTTACCGAACGGTCGTTAACCGGTCTAGCCTGCGGCTAGACTTTAACAGTAATTAAGGAAATGACAAAACCGGAAATAATAGATGCGGCGTTCAAAGTATGGGGACGCAACCTTTATCAAAAAACAAGTCTCTCACAGCTTGCCGGTGAACTGGGGGTAAGCAAGCCGGCGCTGTACCGTCATTTTGTGAACAAACAGGCGCTGACAGCGGCAATGATTGAGAGCTTTTTTGATGATTTTGCCGCCTCCATCCTGCCTGATTATGAGCGGGCGGTACATTTTGCAACGAAGTTTCCCGCGCAAGCCAGCGAGCCGAGCGAAGGAATTTTTACCATAATCCGGAGTATCGCCGGTTTTTACGGACGGAATTTATACGCTTTTATTTTTTCACTGATCAATCTGCATGATCGGAGTTTGGATGACCGGGATTCGGAAGAACAGCTTAAATCGCGCGGCGTGGACATGGGAACGCTTCACCGGGTTTTTACAAAAAAATACGTTGCCGATCCGGTGGCAATGCGGCTGATATTCGCAACCATGACTTTTTTCATGGCGCAGTTTCACAAAACCGGCAAATCCTTTGAGAACCCCCCAACCGAAGAAGGCATCCAAAAGGCAACCGCCCTCATGTGCGGGATCATAGACAGCGGGCTTGGGTTGAGCGCCGGTGAGGTTGAGCATATTGATTTTGACGCACTTGAAAAACTGATCGTTATGCACAACACGGAAACAGAGCCGCTGTTCAAGGCTGTCGCCGAAGCGGTGGCGGAGGCAGGCCCCTGGGGCGCTTCAATGGACATGGTAGCGCAGCGGCTGGGGTTTTCAAAGAGCAGCCTTTACGGGCATTTCAAAAACAGAAAGGATATGATCCGCCGTCTTTTCACCAGCGAGTTCAAAAAGATTATCGAGTTTGCCCGGCAGGCGTTATCCCTGTCTTCCGTTCCGGCGGAACAGCTTTACCTTGGGATTTATTCCATCGCCGTCTACCTTCGTTCGCAGCCGGATTTCCTTGCAGCTCTTGGCTGGGTTCGCACCCGCAGGCTGGATTTGGGAAAACCCGAAAAAAAGAATGAAATGTTCAGGCTTTTCGAGGTTGTGGATATTGAACAAATAAGAAACTCAGGCGAAGAGGAGAAACAGCAGATGTCCCACTGGATTCTGTTCCTCCTAATCAATATTTTGATGCGCTCAGGTCAAATTAAAACCCATGAGCATAATGATATCCGGACGTTGTACCGGTTTTTAACTTTAGGACTAAAGGGCTTCCTACGATGATGAAAAAACAGTATATTAAAACCAATCGCAAAGAAAGGCGGAGCGAATGTATGTGCCGCCCCTGGATTAAAAAAGGCCGCGCATTGTGCGGGCCGAAAAAAGGAGTCATAAAATGAACCTGAAAAAACGGAATGCCGGATGGTCATGTCCGGTGTTGATGATCATGTTATGCGCAAATCTGTCCGCACAGGAAGTGCAGTCCAGACGGCTGAGTCCCACTGAAGCGGTGGAGCTTGCAATCAAAAACAACCTTGGTCTTGAATCTTCCCGGAGCGGCATAGCAACAAAAAAACGCGCCTCTGACCTGTCGTGGAATCAGTTTATTCCAAGCGTAACGGTTAGCGGAACTTTACTCATGGACAATGAGGCGAGTACAATGACCGGACTGACGCCGGTTGAATGGGACAAGGTAAAGGATTCACCTTTATCTGCTCTAGGAAAAAATCATTTTGAAATTTCAACTCCCGCTGGGACCATGTACAACTGGATGATGCCATATTCATTCGATGTCCCACAATGGCACATTGCCGGGTCTGTTCAGGCTTCACTTAACTTAAACGCTGCAATGTTTGAAAACATGAAACGTCTGCGGCTGGACTACGAGGGCGGGCTTCTTGGTTATGAAAAAATCAAGGCGCAGCTTGAGCGGGATGTGCGCAAAGCGTATCACAATATACTTCTGGTGCAGGAAAATACCGCGCTGCTCCGTTCAAGTTTTGAAAACGCAGGGCGGCAGGTGGAGATGGCGCAGGCAAATTACAACGCCGGTCTTGCGCCGGAACTGACCCTGCTGCAGGCGCAGGTTGCAAGGGAAAACTTACGGCCGGTTATCGATCAGGTTGAAAACGGGCTAAAACTCGCAATGGCGCAGTTTGCGATGTTCCTTGGACTGAACTATAACACGCAGTTTGAACTTACGCCCATCGAGGGAAATGTTAATTTTATTCCCCTTGACGTAGCGGAAATGATTTCAAAGGCGGCTTCAGGCAAACCGGATATTCAAGAATTGAAACATACCATATTGTTACTTGAGAGCGTCCGCAAGACGCAGGCTCTTTCGATGACTCCGTTTTTGAATTTAAGCTGGAACAGCAATTCCGCCTTTATCAAAGATCCGTGGCAAGACTCCTGGTTTGACAACAAGGATGACTGGAGAAATTCCGGCGCTCTCAGCATTACGCTGGGCGTGAGACTGCACAGTTTGATTCCTTTCAGCATGGATTATCAGGGAATAAAAAATGTAGAGGATCAGATCAAGACCGCCAACATCGGTCTTTCCCAATTGATCCGGGGAACTGAAATCGAAATTTACAATACCGTGCTTTCGCTTGAAAGAACCAGAACAAGCGCGGAGGCGCAGACACAGACGGTGAATATGGCGGAACGATCCTACCGGCTCACAGAGCAGGCGTATCAGGCGGGCTTGCAGGACCTTTTTCAGGTTCAAAATGCGGAACAGTCGCTCAGGCAGGCGCGCGTACAGATGCTGGAACAGCAGTTTAACTACCTCAACGGTCTTATCGACCTTGAATATTCGATAGGGGTTCCCTTCGGAACACTGGCTTCCGGCGGAAGCCTATCAAAAGGAGCAAAGTAATGAATAGAAAAGTTTATTTAATACTGCTGTTAGCTGTATTTATTTTTTCAGGATGTGAGCGGATAAAGGAAACATACGGCAAAATTAAAGGCGGTAAGGAAGAGCAGGTACAGGAAGCGCCGGTGTTTGCGGTAAATATCACAAATGCGGTGCAGGGGCAGATTCAGGATTACATCGCCCTTTCAGGCGACATCATAGCAGGCTCGACGGTGGATGCTTATTCCGATGCGGCGGGCAAAGTAACCCAGCTTTATGTGTCGGTGGGCGAACGTGTAAACAGAGGCGATGCGATAGCGGCGGTTGATCCGTCCCGCCCCGGAATGACATTCCGGCAGAGCATTGTTACCGCTCCAATCAGCGGGACTATTGTCGCCCTGCCCGCGCAGGTCGGAATGACCATCACTCAGGCAGTACCCCTTGCACGGATTTCGGGTGGCGGTGCGCTTGAGATTCGGCTTTATGTAGCGGAACGCTTCATATCAAAGATGGCAATGAACCTGTCCTGCGAGATAACTCTGGACGCATGGCCGGGCGAAATATTTCAGGGCAGCATCAGTGAAGTGTCGCCCACTGTAGACGCCGCCTCCCGAACTATGGAAGTAAAGGTCAATGTCAACAACGCGGGTTCCAAGCTAAAGGCGGGGATGTTCGCCAAGGTAAAAATCATCACCGAGCGGAAAGACGGCATTGTAAAAATACCGGCGTCGGCGGTGATCAACCGCTTTGGAGAACAGTATGTATTTGCGGTGGACAAGACCGACCCGGAGAATCCGGTCGCCCGCAGGAAAGTGATTGTTCCGGGAATACTCATTGACGGAGTAATGGAAATTCAACAGGGTCTTTCGCCGAATGAAGAAACTGTTGTCCGGGGACAGACTCTGCTTGAGGACGGTTCGCGGATCAGAATCATTGACCAGCTTGCGCCGCTTAGCGCCAATTAAAGAGGAGTTATTATGAAACTTCGTTTCATATTCGATTTGACTGTGCGGTCTTCGTCCGCACGATAATAGGAGTTATTATGAGCGTTGCAAAAGCTGTCGTTTCGAGACCAACAACCGTATTTATATTTTTTGTCCTCCTTATCGGGCTTGGTTTTTTTGCACTGGTGAATCTGCCCATCGATCTGTACCCTGAGATCAATCCGCCGGTTCTGGTGGTATTCACTTCCTACACGGGAGCAGGCCCTGAAGAAGTCGAACGTTCCGTTACCCGCGTTCTGGAAGCGGCGCTGTCCGGCGTGTCGAGTCTGGAAAAAATTACCTCTACATCAAACAAGGGTTCCAGCATGCTGATCATGGAGTTTACCTACGGCACCGACATGAGCGATGCGTCCAACTCCATCCGCGATGCGCTGGAACGTATCAGAAACTATATGCCGCAGGGCGCGAATACGCCGATAATTTTCAAATTTGATCCTTCCATGATCCCCATCATGGGTTTAATGGTAACCGGAAACCGGACGCCCGAAGAGTTACGCGAAATGGCGGAGGATACCATCGTCCCCAGGATTGAGCAGACGCCGGGCATTGCCACCGCATCTGTGAACGGCGGACGCGAAAAAATTGTCCGTGTGGAAATTCCCCAGAGCCGGCTGGAAGCTTACGGTCTTACCGTAACCCAGATACAGCAGATGCTCGCCGCGCAGAATATGCAGACCGCCGCAGGAACAATCACCGAAGGTAACCTGTCCTACATTCTTACTACCATGGGCGAATATACATCGCTGGATCAGATCAGGAATACGGTAATCTCCTACAAGGGCGGCGGGTTTTCAGGCGGGCAGATAGAGATGCCGCGGCAGATATACCTGCGGGATTTGGCGGATGTATTCGAAGGCTACCGCGACGAATCAAGCGTGGTATATGTAAACGGCGAACCTGCGGTGATGCTGATGGTGCAGAAGCAGAGCGGCAAAAACTCAATACAGACAGCAAAGGATTTGCGCATAAGATTGACCCGGATGGCAAAAGAACTTCCGCCTGACATCAAAATGACCGAAATCTTTAACACCACCAACATAATTCAAAATTCACTCAATCAGGTAACATCCACCGCCGTGAGCGGGGCGATCCTCGCAATATTGGTTTTGTTTGTATTCCTGCGTTCATTTAAGCCGACTCTGATCATTGGTATCAGCATACCTGTTTCCATCATAATCACAATGATGCTGATGTATTTCGCCAAGCTGACCCTCAACCTCATGACCATGGCAGGTCTTGTTTTGGGAATAGGAATGTTAGTTGACAACTCCATCGTTATTCTGGAAAACATTTACCATTACCGCGAAAAAGGCGCCAAACTGGGAACTGCCTCGGTTATCGGCACTTCGGAAATGCTTGTCGCGATTGCATCGTCCACCCTGACCACCATCTGCGTCTTTGCGCCGCTTGTCATGTTCCAGGGTCTTCTTGAAGTATCAGGTGAACTTTTCGCGGGGCTTGCCTTTACGGTGGTTATCTCTCTGGGGATTTCCCTGTTGACCGCCGCGCTGCTTGTGCCCGTGCTTTCAAGCCGTTACCTGCCGCTTGTTACGCGAAAACAAAAACAGCTCAAAGGGACGCTTGCTGTAATCGACTCTTATTTTGAACGTTTCTTCGCCGCGCTGGACAACGCATACCGCCGTGCGGTAGACAGGGTATTGAGGCACAAGGCTGTTGTTATTATCTTCCTCCTTGTCCTTTTGGGAGGAGCCATTTTCATGATCCCGGTAGTAGGCTGGGTTTTTATGCCTCAGCAGGAATCAGACAATGTAAACATTACAGCCAACCTTCCTATGGGGACACCCCTGTACGAAACCGAAGCGGTATTGCAGCAGCTTCAGTTGATTGTTGAGCGGGAGGTACAGGGTTATGAAAGAATTGTCCTCCGTGCCGGCGGCGGCGGTATGATGGGCTTTGGCGCCAACAGCAGCAACTCAGGTTCTCTGCGGATCAGTCTTCCGCCGTACAAAGACCGGGTTGAAAGCGCAGACGATATAAAAGACAAATTGCGCCCCCACTTCAACAAATTCCCCGGAGTGTCGTTCAGTTTTTCAGGTGGTATGATGGGCGGCGGCATGATGGGCGGCGGCAACGCGGTAGACATAATCCTGCGCACCGACGACCTTGTTAAGGGCAAGGCTCTTGGTGAAAAAATAGCTGCCATACTCAAGGAAAAACTGCCGGATGTAACAGAGCCGCAGGTTGATTTGAAAGACGGCCTTCCGCAGATTGAGATAAAAATTGACCGTGAGAAAATGTATGCGCTGGGGCTTAATACATTCACCGTGGGCAACGAGATCAAAGCCGCAGTGGACGGCATCACCGCCACAAGATACAAAACCGGCGGCAAGGATTACGATGTAATACTGATTCTCGCGGAAGCGGATCGCAGCACAAGACCGGCGTTGGATCATATTTTTATAAACAGCCAAATGGCAGGCAGAGTTCCCCTGTCCAGCTTTGTTTCATATCAGGAGGGAACAGGCCCGCTTACCATAACCCGTGAAAACCAGAGCCGGATCATTCACGTAACAGCGGGAGCGAAACCGGGGGTAAAAATAAACACTCTTCAGGACCGGGTAGAAGCCATCATCAGTGCCGAGATTCCCGTGGAGGACGGCGTTATCATTGAGTATGGCGGTGACAATGCTCAAATGCTTAAAATGTTTAAACGTTTTGTACTTATCTGTGTTGTAGCGGCATTCCTTGTATTCGGCGTAATGGCAAGCCTCTTTGAATCGTTCAGAGACCCTTTCATTATTATCTTTACTATTCCCCTTTCGCTCATCGGTATCGTGGCGATTTACATAATGACAGGCGACACCTTCAACGTGTTAACCGCGGTAGGATTGTTGGTGCTGATCGGCGTAATTGTCAATAACGGCATTGTGCTTGTTGACTACACAAACCTGCTGCGCAAGAGGGGGTATTCCCTGCACGAAGCCTGCGTTGAAGCCGCCGGAAACCGCCTGCGCCCGATTTTAATGACCACCCTTACCACCATCCTCGGCCTTGTGCCCATGGCGTTTTTCCCCGGCGAAGGATCGGAACTGGTGGCTCCCATAGGCAAGACAGTTCTCGGCGGCCTTTCTTTCGGTACGCTGATGACCCTGTTCCTTATGCCCACCGTTTATGCAATCATCAATAAACGTTCCGATGAGAGGGACGCAAGAGCAGAGGCAAGGCGTGAAAGAATCGCTGCCGGTGAAGGCCGGGCTAAGAAACCAAAACGCGGCGAAGCGGCAACAAACATTGCCATCATCGCAAATCCGGAGGGAAAAATATGATACGCATAGAAATTATTGCCAATCACTCGGTTGAGGAAAATGTTCTTGAAGCCCTTGCCAAAGAGAATGTTGGAAAATTTTACACAAAGATACCCAATATTTTCGGGGTCGGCTCAGCCGGCCCCAGAATGGGGGACGCCATTTGGCCGGAAGAAAACTTTGCTCTTGTCATCTGGTGCGAAGAAGAAGAAGGGCGCGGCATTAAACGGGCGATTGATAAAGTAAAGCAGCAGTTTCCCGGGGAGGGGATAAAGATATTCGGGAACACATAATGCACCCGAAGGTGTAGATGACAAATTTAACACGCCCCGGCGCCAGATTAAAGTTACTTCAGTTCCGAATCCATTTTATGCTGCAAACTGTGCTGGATATATTTGCGTATTTTCGTTCTGACTTCCGGATCAATACGCTGGCTGAACAACAGAACATAAATTTTATCCGCGTTGTCCATGCGAGAACCAAAAACAATAGCCTCTACCTTGAGGAGCATGGTTTGCAGCCTGAGTTGAATATCCTTTATAAGCTCGTTTTTTTTCAGATCGGGATCATGGTCAAAAGCGCATGATATGCCCACAACGCTGATATCCTTGACAGTGCCGTTGACGAAATCGCCGTTCATCGGCAGGTTTATTGTTGCGTTGGCTTCACGTTCAGTATTGGCGCGGATATACTTGCGCCGGCCTTTGGCATCCGTGTTTTTCAGGGTTTCCAGAACTTTGGCAATGCTCTTGCTCATGTCCACTTTCAGGGAATTAAACCCGCCCTGAACATGCACGTCATTCAGATATTTGTGCTGCAATTCCTCTTTGTTGCTTCCTGAAAAAATGCCGACTGTTACATTTGGCAGCGCTGTCATCATGCCGCGAATCCATTTTTCCCACTCCGGTTCAGCCATTCCCTCATCAATATTTATGAAGACAATGGAATCCGTATATTTCTTTAATGCGCGGAGAAGGCGGGCATGATCCTTGGCAACATATACTTCAAATTCCTGCTGAACCAATTCCGTAACAATCTGATTCTCTACCGAGGCGGTAGGATACAGGAAAAAGGTTTTCTTCCCTTGAATCTCGGAGGGAGCGTTTTCGCCACTCATGTAATAAGAATAAACCAAACAGCGAAAATTGACAATACGGGGCTGTCCAAGAAATAAGGAAAAGCTATCGAATGGCAAGCAGTTCCAGATCAAAAATCAGGAAACTGTTCGCCGGTATTATGCCGTTTCCAACTGCACGGTCGCCGTATGCAAGTTCAGGAGGAATAATAACCAGCCGTTTTTCACCGATCTTCATCTCCAAAACCATCGCGTCAAGACCGGGAATTACCCTGTTTACCCCAACCGGAAATTCAAGGGGTTTTCCCTGTATATCAGAACTGTCAAAAACAGTGCCGGACAGAAGGGAACCTTTGTAATTCAGCCTCACGGTTTTACCCGCGGCGGGCGTGTCACCGCTCCCCTGCTTTTGAATGATGTAGCGGATTTCAGAATCTGTTTTCACCGCGTTGGGATACTGCGTGTTTATTTTCGCGATGTCAGCGGCGCGCTGTGCATCTGCCTTGCCTGTCGCTGCCTCTTTTGCCTGCGCAAGCAGTTTATCAAACGTATCCTGATCCGCCCTAAACGCATTCGCCGCCGCGCCGTTGCGGATTATGGTAACTTTCTCGATTCTATCGCCCTTCTTAATGGTGTTTACCGTATACTGACCGTCCACTACCCTGCCAAAGACCGTATGCTTTCCGTCCAAATGCGGCGTAGGAACAATGGTGATAAAGAACTGGCTGCCGTTGGTTGCCGGCCCCGCGTTCGCCATAGAAAGAATCCCCGCTCTGTCATGTTTTAACTGGGAATCAAATTCATCGGGGAATTGATAACCCGGACCGCCCGCGCCGTTACCCAGCGGATCGCCGCCCTGGATCATAAAGTCATCCCTGTCGCCGTTGGACTTGGAAATGACACGGTGAAAAGTCAATCCGTCGTAAAAAGGTTTTCCCCTGTTTACGTTCATCTTGCCTTCCGCCAAAGCTACGAAATTGCAGACTGTAAGCGGCGTGCGCTGAAATTCCAGCCGCACCACAATGTCCCCGCGCCGGGTACTGATCCGCGCAAAAAGCCCGTCTCCCAAATTCTGGGCGGCTGCTGTTCCGGTCATACACATAAATAAAATTACTCCGATACTCGCGCAAAATGAAAATCTGATAGTTTTCATACAATAATTATAGCATCTTTTTTGAGACCGGAGAGGTTTTTTTGACAGAACACCGATGAATTTGGGCTAATTATTGAGTAAATTTTACCCAATTCGGCCCAAGTGGAAGTTTGGCCTGTTCCCAAATTTAAACCATTCGCTTTCTACCAGCCTGTTAACTTTGCGTCCGCACTTCTTACATTGCCTGCCTTGCTCTGTGAATTTTCCCAGACATTACTGGATTTTTACTGCCGTGATGGCATTCTTGTATTTTATCTGCTAACATTTTCCCATGGCCATTATCAACCTTTTCCTCGCCCTGTTTACTTTCATGCTTTTCTGCTTCACAAGCAGAAACCGCCTCATGCAGGTGCTTTTTATACAGGATCAGACAATCAAAGTCCTTTTAAGAACGCTCGAACAGCACAACCTCCGTGCGTCATTCGAGCCTCAAGAGAAATTCCTCATCGCCACGCTGTTAGAAAACACCCCCGGCGCTGAACGCTTCTTCAATTTGGCCACCACAAAAACTGTCCTCACTGTATGGAAGAACATCTTTACCAAGGCAAGATGGACGCAGAAAAAACGCAAGCCAGGAAGGCCGCCAATCAATAAAGAAATCAAAGAACTTATCTTGAAGTTTAAACAAGACAACTTCCTTTGGGGCGCAAGGCGTATCAGGGACGAACTGCTTAAACTGTCCATCGACGTGTCCCATGAAACCATCAGCAAAATAATTCAGCACTCCATGAAAACAGGCGATGTAAAACCCGCTTTGTCATGGAAACGGTTCTTGAGTTCTCACTGGAAAACCATCTTTGCCTGCGATTTCTTTACCGTAGACATCTTCGGTTTCAAACGCTTCTAAGTTTTCTTTATTATCCAACTGCACACCAGAAAAATCGTTCAGTACGGTTGCACTGATCATCCCAATATGCTGTTCATGCGCAGCCAGTTGTCGCATTTCTCAGAACAATATCCCCAGTCTCATCTCATTCATGACAATTCAGGCGAGTTAAAACATTTCCCGTATCAGCAATACGGCATCAAAGGCGTTGCCACCGTGCCCTATTCGCCAAACATGAACGCATACGCCGAACGCTTCGTCCGTTCTGTCCGGCAGGACTGTTTAGACTACTTTATCATCTTCACTTACGGGCAGTTATTCAGGATTATCAAAAGCTTCGTTGACTACTACAACAACTACCGCCCTCATCAGGGAATAAAAGCTATCCCCAACGGCCCGCCTGATCCTGTTTCAAAAACCGGAACAATAAAACAAAAGCCGCTGGTCTTTGGGCTGCACAACCACTACTACCGCAAAGCTGCATAACGTCACGCAACATTCCGGCGCGGCGTTATTGGCAGTCCGGCAGGTTTGCGCCGTTGTTCTTCCCGGTTCTCTCCAACGCTGCACGTATGCCTCCGCATAGGAAATTAATGCCGTTTTTATGCATCCGTCCGTAAAAAACAGAACACCGGCGCAAGCCCAGCCGGAATTTCAGTGCAGATCGCGCCGGAATCATGCCCCATCTTGGTGATTTACTGCGGTTTGCTAATTTTCTGACAGTACGGGTGTAGGATGTGTTTCGCTTGTCTACATTAATACTTGTTAGACTGAAACGCAGATCAAATGCATCCATGCCAATAAAAGAGGTATTTGCAGGTATTGTTATACTCTGAAGATGTCTGTTACCAGAAAATGCTCTGCTCTCAACAGCGGTTACACTTGATGGAATAGTGTAGATCTGTTCGTTTTTGCTTGCAGGATATTTTATCAATAATGTTTTGTTTTTATTATACAAAACTCCGTCAATACTGATGTATGACGTATTTCGCTCATCTACATTAATACTTGTGAGGCTGGTACAACCCCGAAATGCATCTTTGCCAATAAAAGCGACATTTGCAGGTATAGTAATACTCGTAAGGCTTTTACAGTTAAAAAAAGCCATTGCCCCTATAGCGGTAACATTTTCCGGTATGTTTATATTCGTAATGCTGATTAATTCAGCAAACGTCTGATTTCCTATAACGGTAACGCTTTCCGGTATAATTACAGACTTTATTATATCATTAGACAAGTCGGAGAGAAAATTAAGACCTCTTATCTCTGTTATTCCAATATCTGTAGGAATTACTACACATTCCTCAAATCCGATATACTGTTCTAATACATTATCTTTAACGTAAAAAAAACCATCGTTTGACTCAATAATATCTTGAGCATTATACGGGAATGTAACGGAAAAAAGTAATATTCCAAACATCATAATATCTTTTATACGCATAATACTTCCTTTAATTTGCAAGCCTGCCTTGAACTCAGAACCTAATAGGCCTCGAACCTTCAAGTTTATGAGTATCATTAAGGCTCTTTTGATATTCTCCTGCTCCATATGAACCTAAGTCACTCCTAACATTGTTTTCAATATTATCCCTTATACTATCAGGCATTGTGGTACCCATTTTTCTAAAGCCGTATTCAAAAGATGCTATATGAGCGTCAACTTCTCTATCAACTAGTGGTCTATTATCCCCCCTTTGATTTTGTTCAAAATGTTCATTCTCATGAAAAATAGTTTTAACAATATCAGAAACATTTCTAGTAAAATCTAAACCAATAGTATTATCTTCACAAAATCCATTTGCTTTCTTTTCTTCACCATCAGGTGTTCTATATGTGAGAGAATCATAAGCCTCAAATTTTAATAAACCATTATCATGAGCAGCAAGGATGTCCCTGCCTACTGGGTCTTTTTCAAGATGTCCCCTTATTTCTGCTACCTTATCGTCATCACTTCTCCCATTTGGATCAATATACTTAATCGGATTATTTCCCCCGTAATGATAAGCGTGGAAGTTCACATAATTAAATATTCCACCCACCCCTGGCAGCTTGCCAGCATCCTGTCCGGGGGCTGGAACATACTCCCCCATGGCGGGATCACCGCTTAACCACCTTGCGGTTTTGGGGTCTAGGTATCTTGCGCCGTAATAATACAGCCCGGTCTCGCTATCGCGTTCTTTTCCGGTAAACCTGTAAGGTATGTCAATCTGGCTCACCGCGCTTGCCTTCTCTATCCATAGTTCGCCATAGGGGGTGTACTCTAATCTTTCATACTCCTCTCCCTTGTAGTTCGTTATCAGTTGGGCGCTGCCTAAGTGGTCGCTGTGGTACCAGTACTGCTTCACCTGGTCGGCTCCCGCTATGAAATAACCGTCCGCGTACGATATTTTAGTCGCTATCCTTGTTTCGCCCAGGAATATATGCTTGCTGTTGTTCCCCGTCCTGTCGCTTAACAATCCGTCGTAGCGCCACGTCCACATCTTGTTGAAATACAGCGTCTCGCTCTCGCTCCCTGTGCCGAACGAATATTTCCCGGTACGTTCGCCGTCGTGGCCGTACGTGTATTTCACCGTGTAGCGGGGATCGGCGCTCTCTTTAAGCCTGTTGCGCTCGTCCCACTTGTAATCCCTTCTATATATCTTGCTCTGTGCGCCGCCTGTTCCCTCGTTGCCGCCGCCGGGCATGCCCCACGCGCCTTCCACATAGTAGGCGCCGCCTCCCGCGTCTTTCACTTCGGGGCTGCCCGCTTTCGGCTCGTCTGTAAACGGGGCGTCCTGTTCAGCTAACACGTTCCCGTTGGCGTCGTACTTGTAGAACCTGTCCCCTATCCTGCTTGCCCTGTGCGCGTAACCCTCGGCGTATTCGTAGCTTTTTTTCTTTGTGCTAAAACGGGGAACACATCTACTGGTCTTGTTAGTCTTTTTCCGTATAACTGTTGCCGTCATCTTCGCTGTTCCCCTTGCTCCCTCTCTTTTTTTAGTACCCAATAGCTTTCTGTTTCATTGTAACATACAATACGCTAATTGTGCAATGGTCTTTGTTGTAATTTATTTGCTGTCTACTGTTGCCAGCTTTAGTCCCATTGGTCTTCACAGCAATATATCTTATGTGCATTTTACTCGCAAAAGAGCCTCGCGCAAAGGCGCCAAGCCGCAAAGCTCACTTTTTTACACTTTTGCAGGTTATTATAAAAAATAATGACGGCATCTTTGTACTCGCTCCCTCTCTTGTTGCAAGGCTTCCACTCTGTTACCATCACTCATGATTATCTTCAAACTCTTTCTTGACCTTTTTCAATTCGCTCTCTTTGCTTTCACTAACAGAAAACGCCTCATGCAGGTGTTGCTTATGTTGTTCAAAACTAACGAAGTCCTTGTCAGAACGTTTGAACAACACAGCGTCAGGCCGATCTTTCAGCCTCATGAAAAATACCTTATCGCAACTTTGTTTGAAAACACGTGCCACGCCGAACGCTTCTTCAATCTGGTTACTCCAAAAACCATTCTCTCCGTATGGAAGAATATCTTTACCACTGACTGGTCACATAAGCACAAATCACGAGGTAAACCGCCAATCAATAAAGAAACCAAAGAACTTATTCTCAAACTCAAAAACGAAAACCGGCTTTGGGGCGCAAGGCGTATCAGGGACGAACTGCTTAAACTCTCTATCGACGTGTCCCATGAAACCATAAGCAAAATAATTCAGCACTTCAGGAAAACAGGCGATGTAAAACCCGCTTTGTCATGGAAACGGTTCTTTAGTTCTCACTGGAAAACCCTGTTCGCCTGCGATTTCTTTACCGTAGACATTTTCGGTTTCAAACGTTTCTACGTCTTTTTCATCATTCAACTGCACACCAGAAAAATAGTCCAGTTCTCCTGCACCGATCATCCCAACATGCTGTTCGTACGGAATCAGTTGTCCTGCTTTTCAGAACAGTTCCCCAATGTTCATCTCATTCATGACAATTCAGGCGAGTTAAAACA
>JAIRRJ010000081.1 GCA_031256035.1 Treponema sp.
GGAAGATTAAAGAATGAAGAGGATTTCACCACTAACCACACGAACACCACGAACTCTTACTTCGCTATCTTCTTCTTGTTCGTGTTGGTTGGTGTGGTTCGTGGTAAAAAAGAAAGGAGGAATTGTATGAAAAAGATTGTTTTGCTTTTGACAGTTTTGGCTGTCGCCCTGTCTAGCTTTAGGCGGCATGGATGCCGCTGTATGAATGCTTTAGCTGGAGTTTTTGCAAAGCAAAAACTCCTGTGCTTAATAACAGCATGGATGCTGTTATTAAGCAACTGCTTCACCGATTGGAGAGGCGAAGGGACATTAACCATCAATCTGGGCGGCGGAAGCGGGCGCAGCATATTGCCGTGGGTTCCTGAAAAACACAATGAAATATTAAATGGAATTAAATACAATATAGAAATCACCCATCCGGGAGAACAACCAATAATCATAAAAGATAAAAAGCATGGCGAAACTATACGGGCAGCCAATATTGCCCCCGGCACCTGGACTGTAGATGTAAAAGCATATTATTACGGTAATTATGACAATGAAAATTATGAAAAAGCGTTGTATGCAGAAGGCTCTAAACCGGCTCCCGTAAAAGCAGGGATCAACAACACCGTTACCGTAGAAATGACAAAGGTTGATTACTGGACTGTAAGTTTCGTGATAGTGGAAGCAGACGAAGTTAATAAACAAATTGTAAGAAAAGGAAGCAAAGCAGACAAACCTAAAAATCCAACCCAAACAGGATACAAATGTAAATTTGTCGGCTGGTATGAAGAAGAAGGGAAAAATCCATTTAATTTTAACACACCAATAACCAAAGACATTACTCTTTATGCACAATGGCAGCCTTATGCCATCGGCGATACCGGACCCGGAGGAGGCATAATCTTCTATCGCAACGTGAACAGCTTTAATTTATATGACATTAACCCTGACAACAAAAAAATATGCCACTACCTTGAAGCCGCACCTGCTGATGAAACAGGAACTTACATCTGGGGTGATTTAAAGGTAGTAAACAGTGTAACTACCATTCTTGATTATCCTATTCCTACTCCCATAGAACTTAAAGAATGTTTAGGATACGGCAAAAGAGACACCCAGTTAATAGTTGCCCACATGAATGAAGAATCAATAATGAATACAGCGGCTCAACAATGTTCAAACAAAACATTAAATGGATTTAGCGATTGGTTTCTTCCCAGTATAGGAGAACTAATAGAGCTGTACGATCAGTGGGATTTACCAGGTCTTAACTTTTATTTGACTAATACTAATTTACATTACTGGTCTTCGACTCAGATCGATTATACTGACGCGTGGGTTCGGGTATTTAGGAATCCTGCTAGTGGTGATATGTCGTTAAACAACTTGAAGAACAAATTAAACCTAGTCCGCGCCATTCGGGCTTTTTAGGATAGGAGAAAAGGCATAAATTCAGCGGAATTTTGCTGAAAAACAGCAAACATTTGCTGAAATTTAGCAAATGTTTGTTGAAAATCAAGGAACATTTGTTAAAAAACAAGGAACGTTTACTGAAAAACAGCAAACATTCGTTGAATTTCAAGAAACGTTTGCTGAAAATCAGTGAATGTTTACTGAAAAACAGAAAAGCTTGATTGAAAATCAAGCACCGTTTGTTAAAAAATAGCCAATATTGGCTAAAAAAGGGGGAATTATGGCGAATAAAAAGAAAACAGTTACCAAAAAAAAGGCAGCAACCACCAGGAAGAAATCTACGGTTTCCAAAAGAAAGACAACACCGGCAAAAAAGAAAACGTCTTCTGTAAAAAAGACGCCAATGTCGAACCAAAGGTTCGCCGTTCCCGCGAATGTTGCGAATAACGGAATACATCAACAAAACATCGCGTTACTGCCTTCCGGCTTAATGGAAGACGCAATGACAGCAGTCGAATCCAACATGAACGATTTTGTAGACATTGCAGATAACAACCTGACATCATTACAGCGCAAACGCAAGATTGGTCCCGGCGTGCGCAATTACGGATTCATCGACAAAGTTTCTGACCTTGCGGAAGCAAACCCGCAGTTCGCGCAATTTTTCAAAATCACAGACCTTAAAAACTGCATACGCAACATCGAAATGTGCCGCGACTTAATAGTATTGTTACAGGCATTTGCGCGCGCGGTAACCAACACAATGATGGTATACAGCGATGACGCATACACAATGGCATTGATTTATTACAAAATGGTCAGTGAAATGTCCAGGCGCGGCGATCCCATAGCAATGGAACTTGCCCGTGAATTGCAGCCCTTCTTCAAGAGGAAAAAACATTCATCCGGCGAACCCACCGACAAAGAACTTGAAAGAGATGTCCACGCTCTGCTTCACGGTAAAAAAGACGGAAAGATCGTTGTCGAAAACATCAGCCCGAAAACCACCGCAGGGATACGCAAAGTAGTGGATGATACCCGCAAGAGCAAAGCGGCAATCAAGGAAACAGAATCAATGAGCAGTGAGGAGTGAACAGGGAGCAGTAAAGACGCAAATTCTTCCCTTTGTGAACTTCGCGTCTTTGCGAGAGGTCTTCGGGAGCAGTCTTTTTCGGGAAAATCATCAGGCAGTGTACCTTGTAAATTTACCCCTCTGGACACTTTTCAAAACCTTAATTTTTGGTTATATTATAATAAATGAATGTCCGTTTTTGGGGGGTCAGGGGGTCCCTCGCGGCGCCGATAACGCCGTTGCGTATCAAAAGCAAGATTTCCGCGATTCTGGAACAGGTAACGCCTGAAGATATCGAAAACGCCGATACCAGAGAACGGTTTTTAGCCGATCTGCCGCCCTGGCTTTTCGGCACGGTAGGCGGGAACAGCCCCTGTGTAAGCGTCTCTCCTGCCAATTCAAAGGATTACTTTATCTTTGACTGCGGCACCGGGATCAGGGAGCTTGGCATCGACGTATGCGCGGAAAGCCAGAAACCTTCGCATTATCACATATTTTTTTCCCATTTTCACTGGGATCATATTCAGGGGCTGCCTTTTTTCGGCCCTGCCTACGACCCTTCGGTCAAGATCGATTTTTACTCACCTGTTCCTGAAATAGAAAAAATCTTAAGCGGACAGATGTCTTCCCCTTATTTTCCGGTTCACATGGAGAACATGGGTTCGCAGAAAACGTTTCATCAGCTCAAAGGGGATGTGAATATCTGCGGCCACAATATTCGTTTCAAAAAAATGAACCATCCCGGCGATTCTTATGCCTATTGCATAAACGAAAACGGAAAACGGTTCATCTATTCAACGGATACGGAATTGACCGCGGCTGATTTTTCCAAGACTGAAGAAAACAAGGCTTTTTTCCAGGGCGCCGATCTGATCGTCATTGACACCCAGTATACTCTTGGCGAAGCCATCGATAAGTACAACTGGGGGCACAGCGCTTTCAGCGTTGCCGTAGACTTTGCAGCTAACTGGGGAATTAAGCACATGGTAATGTTTCACCACGATCCCACCTACAATGACCAAAAGCTGCACAGTATACTGCAGTCGGCTCGCTGGTACCTTGAAAGGATGAACATAAAAGGAATCGAATTGACCCTGGCTTATGAGGGCCTTGAAATCTCATTGTAGACGGGGATTCTCTTTGGCAAAAAAAAAGAAAAAGCGAAAGGTTTTTTCAAGAATTCTCGCTGCAATAACCGTATTCATAGGTCTTGCCCTCTTTATAGCTGCCGGCCTGCTTGCAGTCGTCATATATTTCAACACGCCGCAGAATCCGTTAGCTGCCACAGAGCAGGACGGAATCAAAAGAGGAGATGAAAACGAATATTTTGTAGAAGTGCGCAGGGGGGAGAGCGCCCAGTCAATAGGTTTAAGGCTTGAACGCGCAGGGCTTATCCGCAGCCGGCATTTTTGGAATTTACTATGCCGTTATGAAAAAGAATTTATTAAAACAGGAACATACCGGCTTGAAGTTCCCATAAGCCAGATTGCCATTCACCGTATACTTGTTTCGGGAAAACAGATTCTGTTCAGGGTTACAATTCCTGAAGGGGTAACTCTGAAAAAGACGGCAAAAATCATGGAGGATGCGGGCATCTGTTCCGCATCAGATTTTCTTGAGGCGGCAAACGATCCGTCTGCAATGAGCCGTTACGGAGTGCCTAATGCCTCCATGGAAGGCTACCTCTTTCCCGATACATACCTTTTTCCGGCTGAATATCCCGCTTCTCAGGTAATAAAGTCCATGGCGGACACATTTTTTGACAAGCTCGAAAAGCTCGTTCCATCGGCGCATACTCTAAGCCGGCAGGAAATTAACAACAGGGTAATCATCGCTTCCATTGTTGAACGCGAATACCGCCTGCCAGATGAAGCCCCGCTTATGGCAGGCGTTTTTTTTAACCGCCTTGACATAGGCATGGCGCTTCAATCATGCGCAACTGTCGAATACATTATTACAGAGATTGAGGATAAGCCGCACCCAAAAGTCCTTTTCAACAGGGACATAGAAATCCGCAATCCGTATAACACCTACATCATGCCGGGTCTCCCTCCCGGCCCCATTTCCGCGCCGGGCGCAACTGCGCTGTCGGCGGCTTTTTTCCCTGAAAACAGCGACTATCTTTATTTCCGCCTTCAAAATGAAGGCAGCGGAAAACATTATTTTTCCAAAAATTTGGATGAACATATCAGGGCGGGGCAGCTTTTACTAAAAGGCCGGCCATAATGGCTTTTATTTCCAAATCTACCATTCAGGAAGTAAATAACCGCCTTGACGCGATTACTCTTGTTTCTGATTTTGTCAGGCTTGAAAAAAAGGGCGGGCGGTGGTGGGGGAGATGCCCTTTTCACGCGGGAGGGCAGGAGAAGACCCCGTCTTTCACGGTAGACCCCGAACTTAAAACATACTACTGTTTCGGATGCAGCAAGGGCGGCAGCGCCATCGGTTTTTTGATGGAGATGGACAAACTCAGTTACCCGGATGCGATAAAAACTCTAGCGCGGAAACAGGGAATAGAGATCGTTTATGAAGACGGTGTACCGGAAAAAGAACAGGACAATTCCCAAAAAGAAGAACTTTTCGAACTGTACCGCAGAACAACAGGAACATTTCAGCATTTCCTGCGTGAAAAACCGGAGGGGCAAGCGGCTTTCAAGTACATTAGCGGAAGAGGCGTCAACAACGAGATGATTGACCGTTTCAAACTGGGCTTTGCTCCTGCGGATCGGGATTTCCTGCACCGGTTTTTGAAACAAAAAGGCTACTCTGATGATTTTCTGGATAAATCAGGGTTGTTTTCGCCCCGCTATAAGACAATGTCTCTTTTTTCAAACAGGCTCATTATCCCCATCTCTGACAGGCAGGAGCGGGTAACAGCGTTCGGCGGGCGGGCGCTGCCGGGCGTCCTGCAAAGCGACGGAAAAGAGCCTCCCAAGTACATTAACTCGCCGGAAACTGAAATCTATAAAAAGGGTCAGACCCTGTTTGCTATTGATCTTGCCCTTCCGGGAATACGGCAGACTAAGACCGTTTACCTCGCCGAAGGCTATTTGGACGTAATTGCCCTGCATCAGGCGGGCATTACAAACGCGGTTGCCCCCCTTGGGACGGCGTTTACGGATGAGCAGGCAAGCCTTTTGCGCCGCTGGGCGGAGAAGATCGTCTTGGTTTTTGATACAGACGAAGCGGGGCAGAAAGCGGCTTACAAGGCAATTCTGACCGGCCGTAAAAATGGCCTTTTCTGCGCTGTCGTACATGCCCAAGAGGCTCTTAAAGCGCAAACATCTGAGCCGGACTACGAAAAATTCAAAGATCCTGCCGATATTTTATCAAAATTCGGGCCTGTGATATTGAATAAAGTTATGAATTGTACTATAAATGATTTTGAGTACCTGATTATCCGCAGCAGATCCCTTATAAACGCGGACGGCGGCGGTAAAAACAGGGCAACAGCGTTTCTGTTTCCGTATCTGGAAACGCTGGATTCTGAGGTTGAGCGGGATAACTGTATCGCTCTTGCCGCCGATGCATTTGGGGCGGATCGTTATGCGATACAGAAGGATTATTCCAGACGAAAAACGGGAGGCGGCTCCAGAGGAGGCTCCCGGGAAGGCAGCTCTGATTTTTCACAGAGCCGCCCGATACGCATGAACGGCGAACTTTTTCTGCTTGCCGTTGTAGCGGCGAATATGCGGCTTTATCCGGATTTTCGCGATGCTCTTGAGATTAAGGAGATTGATGATCCTGCCGCAAAAGAACTCTTCATTGCGATGGAAGAGTGTTTTATTAACGATGAATGCGGCATTGATTCGTTATTGTCCAGAATCAAAGATGAGCATTTGCGGAATTTTATTTCCAGCAGGGGGGCTTCCCCGGAATTCAAAGGCGGTCCCGCCGGCGAACCTGAAAAACTTATGGAGGACGGGATAAACGGGATCAGGAAAAAAAGACTCCGCAGCAGACTTGCTGAAATCTGCGTGGAGCTGCGAAAAGGAGAACGGGCTTCCGGCGTAACGGATATTGACGAACTGCTGGAGGAAAAGATGTTCATAGATTCGCAAATACGTAAACTTGAAGGAAGATAAGATATGTTTTTATCGTCATTAAGTCTCAAGAAAATTTCCCCTCTAAAAAAACATATTACAAAAAAACCGGGAATGATTTGGCATAAAAGGCAAAAACCCTTAAGCGTAAATCAGGAAGGCGCATTAGATTTAACAAATCTGGAAATCACCGATCCGGCAGTTATTAAATTGCTTGAGTACGCGAAAGAAAAAAAGTCTCTTTCATACGAAGAGCTTTCTGACTTTCTGCCTGAACACATAACAAATTCAGATAAAATTGAACCTGTTCTCGCACTCCTTGAAGCACATAATGTGCAGTTGGTAGAAGAAGACAGCTCTACAGACGATGATGAAGGCGAAAACCGGAAAGCTGCTGAAACAGGCAGAAAACGCGCTGCTTCAAGCGACAAAGAATCTTCGCTTGTTGACGATCCCATTAGGCTGTATCTCAGGGAAATCGGAAAGGAACATTTGTTAACTGCGGAGCAGGAAATTGAGTTGTCTAAAAAAATGGAGGAAGGGGAAAATATAGTCAAAAATGTGATAAAAAAATCCGGCATGATAATACCGGAATTTTATCAAATAGCGCAAAAGGCATTCTCAAAAAGGGATATGCGGGAGCTGAACCTTTCCAAAAAAGAAATAACCGAACACATGACAGAATGCCGCCGCTTGAATCAGTTTTACAAGGAAACATTACGCCTTATTCAGGCCGATCTTAAAAATTACATCGATCTTAAAAAGCAGCTGATCGCCAAGGATCATGATTATCTGGACGATAAAGACTGCTCCGCGCTGCGCAGGCGGATCATGAAGGCAATAAAAAGCACCCACATACATCCCGAAGAGATACAGGCGTTTTCCGATAAATTCATTATTGCCTCAAAGAAAATCAAGCGTTATATCAAGGAACAGGAGCGGCTGGAAAAACACCTCAAGGTAGGTTCGTTAAAAGAGCTTAGAACACTGGGACGTTACCTTACAATCAAGGATGAACGTGAAAAGCTGGAGAGAGAACTGGGATTATCGTCAGAGGAAATAAAGGAAAAAATAAGGCTTATTCAGGTAACAGAGAAAAAACTAAGAATGTTGGAAGCTGAATTTGAAGAGACCATTGAAAACATCAATCAAATGGCAAGGGAAATCAGCCATGGCCGGATAATGATGAAGAACGCCAAAGACAGGCTTATCAGGGCCAATCTGCGCCTTGTGGTGTCTATTGCAAAAAAATATACTAATCGCGGACTTCATTTTTTTGATCTGGTTCAGGAGGGCAACATCGGCCTTATAAAGGCGGTGGAAAAGTTTGAATATCAGAAAGGCTTCAAATTTTCAACTTACGCTACATGGTGGATCAGGCAGGCCATTACCCGTTCTATTTCCGATCAGGCAAGGACCATCCGCGTACCGGTACACATGATTGAACAGATTAACAAGGTAGTACGTGAATCCAGGCAGTTATTGCAGTCCCTGGGGCGTGAACCCACTGATGAGGAAATTGCCGAGCGCCTCGGCTGGACAGCCATGCGCGTCAAATCCGTCAAGAATGTTGCGCGCGAACCTATCAGCCTTGAAACTCCCATCGGCGAAGAAGAGGATTCTCTTTTGGGTGATTTCATTGAAGACAAGGATGTGGAAAATCCAGCCAATCAGACCGCTTTCACACTGCTTCAGGAACAGCTCAGCGGGGTTCTTTCGACCCTCCCGTCACGTGAACAGGAAGTGCTGAAAATGCGCTTCGGCCTTGACGACGGGTATTCACTGACGCTTGAAGAAGTAGGGTTGTATTTCAACGTAACCCGCGAACGGATAAGGCAGATAGAAGCCAAGGCGCTTCGCCGGCTGCGGCATCCCAAGAGAAGCCGTAAACTTAAAGATTATTTGGACCATTGATATTTAGGAGGGAACATGGTAACTGAAAATGATTTGGACAAACTGCGCTCACTACAGGATATTATCTGTGAGAAAATCGGGCTGGAACGCGGTATTCAGGAAATACCCAAGCTGCTCAATACTCAGGAAGAAATGCTCACACGCCTTAAAAAAACATTTATTGAAAAAAATCAGGAATACGAAAAGATTAAGCTTGCCGAAGGCGAAATAAGGAATAAACTTTTCGAAGCTGAGATGATACGTGAAAAGGCGGAAAAAAACATGGATCTGATCAGCGCCCAGCGGGAAATTGAGGCGCTTGATAAGGAAATCCGCGATGCCCAAAAAAACGAACAGCAGTACCGCACTGAACTGCAGCAAAAGGACAGACTCTTGGGTGATCTTGATGAGCAGATTAAACAGCATACAGCCCTAATTAAACAGCAGGAAAAAGATCTGGAAGAGCGACGCAAGGGGATTGAAACCGAAATTGCGGAGAAGCAGAAACAAATTGATGACCTGCGCAAGAAAGAAAGTAAAATAACCGAGAATCTTGATTCGGAAGTTATTTTCAAATTTGAACGCATTATCAAGAATAAAATGGGCATAGGCATTGTAGCAATCAAGGGCAATGTTTGCATGGGCTGCCACATGATTCTTCCGACACAATTTGCCAATAAAGTCCGTATTGGCGAGGAGTTTATTTTTTGCCCTTATTGTTCGCGCATTCTTTTTTACGAAGAATCCGCCGAAGGCGATGAAGAATTCTTCGATACCGAAGATACAGGCTCTCTTTCCGATCTTGACGATATGGAAGAAGACGAATATGATGACGATGAAGAAGAGGAAGAAAAAGTAAATATAGATTACGAAGAATAATTTATGGTGATGAACCAGGATGCCGCTCAGCGCCTGTTTTTTTAAACCAGGTGTTGGGAGGAAAGTCCGGGCTCCGCAGGACATGATGCCGGGTAACGCCCGGGACCTGAACACTTCAGGGACAGACAGTGCCACAGAAAATATACCGCCCGTTTGGGTAAGGGTGAAAAGGCAGGGTAAGAGCCTACCTCGGAGGCGGCAACGCCTGCGGAACGGCAAACCTCATCAGGAGCAAAGTCAAGCAGTGTGCGTGAAAAACGCAAGCGTTTTTCACGAGCCAATTGTCCGTTGGTTAAGCACGGGTAGACTGCTAAAAATGACCGGTAACGGTTATTTAAGACAGATGGTATCCGCTCAAAGCCTTATAATCTTTGATTATTTGGCTGGGAACAGAACCCGGCTTATGGTTCATCGCTTTTTTTTCTAAAAATGCTCAGCCTCAATTGACAGTATTCCGAAATTCATATTAAATACAATTAGGATAATGATAAACGGGAAAAACAGCTCCGGTTACGGAAAACATGCGTATAAACACAGGAAAAAAGGTTCATTTTTCCTTGTAATATCCCTTGTTCTGATTTTCGCTGTCTCAATACCGGTGATTTCACGCCTCAAAAAAACAATTTCCAATGAAAAACGGGAACTTTTACGCGTCTGGAGTACCGAAGATTATAGTCAGGTTTTTGAAATTAGTAAAAATGCCCTGTCCGCAAGGCCTATGGACTATTTTCTTTTGACCATCAACGGCTTTTCCGCTTATCAACTGGGAATTTCACAGATAAATAAGCATAATACCCTCGTTTATATAAATGAGTGTATTACGTCCCTAAGAAAAGCCCTTATGCTTAAAGAATCTTATGATGACGGGCGGGTCTGTTATGTTTTAGGGAAAGCGTACAGTTACAAGGGCGATGAATACGCTGAGCTTGCAATAAAGTATCTGGAAACGGCAAAGGGCCTTTTGTATGACGCACAGGATATTCCTGAATATTTGGGAATTGCCTATGCGGCAAGCGGCGAATACCGCGGGAGCGTGGAAGCTTTTTCTCAGGCGTTTGTGTCAGAGAGGCAGCCTTCGGATACTTTGCTGTTGTCCATCGCGCGTTCATACATATCGATGGAAGAATACAGTATGGCAAAAAGTTATCTGCAACGGTGCGTTGATTCTTCTCCTGATTCAAAATCCGTTGTTTTTGCCCGCTTTCTTCTGGCAGATATATTCAAACTCTCAGGCGATTATGACGGCGCTGAAAGTCAATATACTGCCATTATGAATGAAGCAGGCGAGAATGCCGAAGTTCATTTTCAGTTAGGTGAGCTTCACAATCTTAGGGGAGATGCAACAAAGGCACGTTCTGAATGGAGAATTGCGTACAGACAGGATCCGTCACATGCAAAGGCTAAGGCGCGGCTCAATATTTAATTGGAGGAAAGTATGTTTGGCAGTATGTCATCCGATCTTGGCATTGATTTAGGAACCTGTAATACATTGATATATATCAAGGGCAAGGGCATTGTTCTCAATGAGCCGTCTGTAGTGGCAGTAGAACGCGGAACAAAAAAAATAGTCGCCGTGGGAGCCGATGCCAAAAGAATGCTCTGGAAAACACCGGAAAATATTATTGCCATAAGGCCTATGCGTGACGGAGTAATAGCGGATATTGAATCTACTGAAAAAATGATACGTTACTTTATTTATCGCGTCTTTCCTCGTTACAGATTTGTAAAGCCGCGGATGGTAATCGGCGTACCTTCATGTATCACCGAAGTTGAACGGCGCGCTGTGGAAGAAAGCGCTTATAAATCCGGTGCCAGGGAAGTACACGTTATTGAGGAAAGCCTGGCTGCCGCTATCGGAGCGGATATTCCCATAAGGGAGCCGGCTGGGCACATGATATGTGATATCGGAGGCGGTACAACGGAAATCTCGGTAATATCTCTTGGCGGCATGGTGGTAACAAGCGCCATTCGCCTTGGTGGAGATGAATTTGACGAAGCGATAATAAAACATATACGCAGCGTTCACAATCTTATAATCGGCGATCAGATGGCTGAACGGCTAAAAATCCAAATCGGAAACGCTTCTCCTGATAAAATAATTGAAAAGGTGGAAGTAAAGGGTAACGACGCGATTACCGGTCTTCCAAGACGGCTTGAAATTGATTCTGTGGAAGTAAGGGAAGCGCTGAAAGACCCAATTACGCAAATTATTGACGAAATAAAATCTTCACTGGGAAAAACGCCGCCGGAGCTTGCCGCAGATATTGTTGACCGCGGAATTGTTATGACAGGAGGCGGCTCTCTTTTGAAAGGCCTTGACAAGCTGGTTGCAAAAGAAACCGGCGTTCCTGCGATAATAGCCGAACAGCCGGAAAATTGCGTTGCACTGGGAGCGGGTAAATATTTCGACTATATAAAAGGTTCGGACATTACCAAGAATATCTATGATAAATTAAACGGATAGAGACGTATGGGGCGCTTATTTTTTGGCGCGCTTTCGCGAAAAAGCGGCGGCAAATTACCGGGAACTCGTCCTAGCGCAACTGTCTATGTTTTTACTTCACTTACGTTAATTTCAATATTGCTTTTGATGTTTTCAAACAGAAGTTTCATCCTGTCTTTCAAGAACACTGGTCTTTCAGTTTTTTCAGGCGCGAGGGGCGGCATATATGAATTGTCTTCCCTGATTTCAAGAACCGTGCTTTCAGTAAAAGAGCTTGCCGACTTAAGAAAAGAATATACTGATTTATTGAAACAGCTTGAACGATACGAAGAACTGGAACGCAGCAATGCGGAAATATATCAGGAGAATCTTCGTCTGCGTGAGCAGCTCGATTTTATGAAAACACAGCGTTATCGTTTAATACCGGCACAAATTTCAGGCAGAGACCCTGATAATCTATTTTCATCGGTAGTGATTAACAAAGGAAGTTTTTCCGGAGTAAAAGTAGACATGACAGTTGTTGCCTGGCAAAACGGTACTCAGGCTCTGGTGGGCAAGGTTATCAGAACAGGAGCGTTTGAAAGTCTTGTAATGCCGGTTTTTGACATTAATTCCATGGTTTCATCCCGTCTTTCCGTTTCGCGTTTTGAAGGCATAACAGAAGGGCAGGGGAGCGGTGAAGCTCCGCTGTTGATGCGCTTTATTCCCAAGCGTGCCAAAGAAGAGATTGATATCGGCGACATGGTTACTTCCAGCGGTATGGGAGGCGTGTTTCCGGCTGGAATTAATATAGGCCGTGTCCGCGGAATTAAGGTACTTGAATATGAAACTACTCTGGAAGCAGAGCTGACGCCTGTTATTGATTTTTCCAGGCTGGAATATGTTTTTTTGATTGAAGAAGAGGCGGTGATTGATGATTAAAAGAATTATCTGGACTGTGCTGTTTAGCATAATCGCCGCTGTTCTGCAATCTACCGTTCTTGCAAAAATAGCGGTTTTCAAGACTGTTCCTGATTTGGCTTTATGTATTGTCGTTTTTTCGGCTTATGTAAACGGAACTATGACCGGGCAGGTTTCAGGTTTTTTATCAGGTCTTTTAATTGATTTTCTCTCTGCGGCTCCTTTGGGAATGAACTGCCTTATCAGAACCCTGATAGGCGCTGTAACCGGTATTTTCAAGGGAGCTTTTTTTATGGATATTTTTTTCCTGCCCTTGATTCTTTGCGCATTGGCGACAATCGCAAAAGCTTTAGTTCTTTTTGTTCTTCATTTGATTTTCGGATCAACTGTACCTGCATATTCTTTTGTATCGCTGGTTTTTTGGGTTGAGCTGGGTCTTAATTCTTTAAGCGCTCCGTTCTTGTTTTTTCTTTTAAAGCGCATACGGCCTCTTGTGCCGGGACGGGGTTAAATGCAGGAAACGCACGGAAAGCGGATTACCGTATTAAGTGTGATTTTTGTCTTTATATTTATCTCTTACAGCATCAGACTCTTCAGTATGCAGATACTTTCAGGGGATGTTTACCGTACCAGAGCGCAGGATATTTCCCGAAGAACAGTCCTAATCCCCACGCAAAGAGGAGAAATTTTAGATCGCAATAATACAAAAATCCTTGCTATGAACAGGGATTCTTTCGCTGTCAACATTACCCCCGCTGATGTGCCGCGCGGCAGTATGGATGAAATTCTTGGTACCGTTTCAGGGATTCTAAATTTACCGAAAGATGATTTAAGAGCCAGGATACCAACTCAGTACTTACAGCTTTACCAGCCGGTAGAAATCGCGTCGAATGTTCCTTTTACAAAAATTACATCCCTCGCGGAAAGAAAAAATTTACTTCCCGGTGTTTCCTGGCAAAGTAAGCCTGTGCGTAATTATACAAGCGCAGGCAGCCTCTCGCACATATTGGGCTATGTGGGGGATATTACCCGGGATGAGCTGACCTCTCTTTATAACAAGGGGTATCAGCAGGGTGATATAATCGGCAAAGCTGGAATAGAAAGACAATATGATGAAATCCTGCGCGGAAAAACAGGCATAGAAACCAGAATCGTGGATGTCAGGGGAAGAAGTGTACTTGGCCGTGAAAACATTATCAGGACAGCGCCTGAAATGGGAAAGAATCTTGTGTTGACAATAGATACTGCCATACAGACACTTGTGGAAAAGGCGCTGGGAGAAAGGATTGGAACTGCATTGGTTATGCGTCCTTCTACCGGGGAAATTCTAGCCATGGTTTCCTATCCGTGGTATGACCCGAATATATTCACTGAAGGCCTGCGTTCCGATTATCTGTCGCTTGTAAATGATCCTAAAAAACCGTTCATTAACCGGGCAATTCAGTCAAGTTATCCTCCGGCGTCAACTTATAAAATTGTAATGACAACAGCCATACTTGCGGAAAACGCATTCCCGGTTGATCAGCACATTTTATGCAGGGGAATGATCAACTTCGGCAACAGGGACTGGAATTGCCACGTCCGCCGTCCGGGACACGGCAGGCTCAATCTGCACAGCGGCTTGGCGCAGTCCTGCGATATTTATTATTGGACAGTGGGCAGGGATTATCTGGGAGCCGAAAAAATCGTTACATACACAAGAGATTACGGTTATGGGAAAATTTCCGGCATCGATCTTCCCGGCGAAATAGAAGGCTTCATCCCTACACCCCAGTGGAAAGAAAGGCGTTATCATGAAAAATGGGTTGCCGGCGACACAATGAATATGTCTATAGGGCAGGGCTATACCCTTGTTACCCCAATTCAAATGGCGAATATGATCTGCATGGCGGTAAATGACGGTAAAATATACAAACCCCATGTTCTAAAGGAAATCCGCAATCCCGTTACAAATGTTATTGAAGAGAGTATCCGTCCGAAATTACTGCACCAAAGCAATTTGAGTCAGGCGGTTTTTGAAGGCGTGCGCCGGGACATGAGAGGGGTAATCACAGGCGGGACGGCGCAATATCCCCTAAACATAAGAGCGGTTCAAATTGCGGGAAAAACCGGAACAGCGGAAGTTGGCCTCGTGGATCGCTGGCATTCATGGTTTGCGGCTTATGCCCCCTACAACAGTGAAAATAATGATGAGAAAATTGTAGTTACCGTTATTGTGGAAGCGGCGAATAAATGGGAATGGTGGGCGCCTTACGCCTCCGCAATTATTTTCCAGGGTATCTTTGCAAACCAAACTTTTGAAGAAGCTGTGCGGACACTTGGTTTTCAGTATTTAATGCCAACACAGGAGCGGCGTGAATGAAATTACGCGATTTTATTGAAATTGACTATATTTTATTTTTTTCCATAATTACTTTGCTGATACTGGGAATATTTTTTATCTATTCCTCAGGTGTAACCTCAACGGGAAATCTCGTTTCAAATGAATACATAAGACAGATTATCTGGGCAAGCATCGGTATTGCGGCGGCGATTGTTCTTTCTATTGTGAACTACCGAAAATTCTATGACATTGCACTGTACCTCTACCTTTTTTCCATGGTCCCCCTGTTGTATACCTTTTTCTTCGGAAGGGTTGTCCACAGTACCCGGTGGCTCAGAATCGGTTCATTCGGAATACAAGCTTCGGAATTTGCGAAGATAGCGGTTATTATCATGCTTGCCCGCTATCTTGCCGATACAGAGCGCGACAATAAGTCATTTTTTCGTTTTTTCATCTGTTGTATGATTGTTTTTATTCCAATGGGAATTGTCCTTAGCCAGCCCGATCTTGGGACGGCTTTAGTATTTATTTCCATTCTGTTGTCCATGACATTTGTATCAGGAATTTTAATGCGTTATCTGCTATTCATTGGGTCATGTATTGTGTTCTCCGGATTCTTCTTGGTGCTGCCCCTCTGGCAGACATACATATTCAGGAAGAATATACCGGCCATTGCGGCGCTTGCCAATTCAAAAATTATTATTTTGGCAGCATTATTTCTTTTTATTATAGCTGCAATTGCCATGTTCGGTTTCTTAAAATTTAAGAAGCGTTATTTTTACTGGCTTGTTTATATTACGGCAATTATGATTTTATCTCTCGGCGCTTCATATGCCGCCCGTTTGGTGTTAAAAAATTACCAAATTATGCGGCTCATTGTATTTCTGGATCCCAATGTCGATCCACGAGGAGCGGGCTGGAACATCATTCAGTCAATTACTGCAATAGGCTCAGGCGGCCTTACAGGTATGGGTTT
This sequence comes from Treponema sp., assembly GCA_031256035.1. GTDB lineage: Bacteria > Spirochaetota > Spirochaetia > Treponematales > Breznakiellaceae > WQXQ01. The sequence continues at coordinate 15,928 of JAIRRJ010000081.1, forward strand.
TTTACAGGGCACTCAAAGCCATTACCGCTATCTTCCCGAACAAAGCACTGACTTTATTTTTTCGATTTTCTCCGAAGAAACCGGCTTTTTGGGAGGGCTTGTTGTTTTTGCCCTGTTTTTTATTATTTGTCAGCGCCTGTTGCGCATAATGAAAACTACAACTGATCCTTTTGCCGTTTATGTATGCGCAGGGCTTGCAGGAATGTTCTGTTTTCACTTCCTTGTCAACGTAGGCATGACAATGGGAATAATGCCCATAACGGGCATTCCGTTATTATTCATGTCCTACGGCGGCTCCGCCGTACTTGCCGCCATGATTGGCGTAGGTCTTGCGCTAAGCATTCATATCAGAAGGTACAGCCGTTAGTGACAAGGTTTATCGATCCTGTAGCGGAACTTGGCGGCCTTTTACTTGATGTAGAAAAACCTGCTCGTTATACGGGCGGCGAATTCGGCATTCTTGCGCGGGAAACTTCGTTGCAAAAGGCGCGGGGAACTTCGTTGCAAAATGTAAAAAAAGATGCATGCTTCCGCACTCTTATCGCTTTTCCCGATCTGTATGAAATAGGGATGGGCAATCAGGCTCTGAGGATTATATACAACACCCTCAACAGAAGACATGATATTTCCTGCGATCGCGCTTTTGCGCCGGCTCCCGATTTTGAAAAACTGTTACGCGAAAAAAACATTCCCCTTTACGGACTGGATACGGGGATAAGTCTTGCAAGCCTTGACCTGTTAATGTTCACTCTTGGCTATGAGCTGGGATTAAACGGACTGCTTACAATGCTTGATGTTTCAAAGATTCCTCTGCACTGTGAAGACAGGGATCAGAATCATCCGGTTGTAATTGCAGGCGGCCCTGCTATTTCCAATCCGCTTCCGTATTCCCCGTTTGTTGATGCATTCTGGATAGGGGAAGCCGAAGCTGGTTTCTTTGATCTTGCCTCAGAGCTTGCGCTCCTAATAAAAAGCGGGGAGGGCAGGGCGGCATTATTAAAAAAAATATCTTCTCATCCCAATGTATGGGTGAAGGGAAAGGAAAATGTTAAACGTGCCATTGCCACGAATTTTTCATCAGGAAGCGAAGCTGCCGTGTTTCCGGTTCCAAGCATGAAAATAGTACAGAACCACGGAACTGTTGAAATAATGCGCGGCTGCCCCAATGGCTGCCGGTTTTGCCACGCTGGCTTCTGGTACCGGCCTATGCGGCAGAAAAGTTCAAATATTATTTTAGAACAGACCCGCACCATGGTAACAAGGGGCGGCTGGAGGGAAATAAGCCTTTCTTCACTTTCATCCGGCGATTATTCGGGAGTGAACAATCTCGTCGAAATGCTTAACCAAATTTTTAAAGGCAGGCATATTTCATTCCAGTTACCTTCTCTGAGGGTATCGGGATTCTCCCTGGAATTACTGGAAAAAATATCTGTTACAAGAAAAAGCGGCCTTACCTTCGCTGTTGAAACAGCAAGGGACGCATGGCAAATGGCCATTAACAAAGAAGTAACGCGTGATTCAACCGTAGAAATTCTTTTTGAAGCGAAAAAGAGGGGTTGGAAAACAGCAAAGTTTTATTTTATGATCGGCCTTCCCTTGGAGTCAGATGGCAGTGCAAGCTGCGCCGAAGAAGAGGAAATTGTTAACTTTATAACAGACATCGGCAGAAGAACGCGGATGCATTTCAATATCAACGTGGGAATTTTCGTCCCCAAACCTCATACTCCGTATCAATGTGCGGCGCAGTTAGATTCAAACACCGCAGTCGAAAAACTAAATTTTATAAGAGCAAAATTGAAACCACTGGGACACAAGGTCAGTACTGCCGATCCGCTCACATCAAGGATAGAAGGGCTGGTGAGCAGAGGGGATGAGAGTGCGGGATTATTGTTTGAACAGGCTTTCCTTGGAGGTTCACGGCTTGATGCATGGAGCGAATACATCAATATGGATATATGGCGACAGTTATTGGAAGAGAACAAAAATATGATAGATGGATTTTTATCCCCCGGTGCATCTATTCCCTGGCAGGCAATTGATTCATGTGTCTCAGACAGATACTTGCGCGGAGAACTGGAAAAATCAGACAATTGCAAACGTACAGATCCCTGCAATGAAAAATGTACATCCTGCGGCGTATGTACCTGCGGCGAATTGAGAATTATCCGAAATCAGACAGGAAGCAAAAAGGAAACAGCTTCAGATGCATTAATAAGAAATTCTATCGTAAGAAAAGATGATCATAATGAATTTCCAGATCTTCCCGTTAACCAAAAAAATATATATGTTAACAACAAACATTCAAGCGATCCTGCCATATATAGAGTTCTATTCTGTTTTAGTAAAACAGGATCTGCAGTCTTTCACGGACATTTAAGCCTAATTGAAATATTTTCTATGGCATTTACCAGAGCTGATGTTCCTGTCAAGTATACCCTCGGTTTTAACCCCCTTGCAAAGATAGAGTTTGCGTCTTCTTTGGCTACAGGCATCAGTTCAAAGGCAGAAATTGCCTGCGCTGATTTTGACACCTGCATTACAGGGGAATCATTTGTACATAACTTAAATGAGAACCTGCCGGAGGGCATCCACATAGAAAAAGCTGATGTTTTTTTTATCCCCGGCGGCAGTAAAAAGCATTCTCTGGCTTCATTATTGTGGGGTTTTTCATACGCTGCAAATGAAAAGGTTGATTATGTAAGAGCCAACGAAGACAAAATTTACAAAGAAAAAAGATTTTTTACAACTCCGGAAAAACAATACAGCAAAGCTAATCTCTTTTCCCTTATGCGTACAGGTGTTCTGGCGAAAAACCTTGCCGCCGATACAGAAGAATGGGCTTCGTACTTTGATATATACAGATTTTTATATCCTAAATAAAATCAGGCAGTATAGTATCGAAGTAGACAGAATATCCATTATGAATAGTAAAATATGGCTTGGGAAATAATTTAATTTTGTATGTTGCTCCTACTGGGTAACTTAAAAATACTGACATGAGTTGGTTTGCTGTAAATAGCCGTTAATTGTTCAGGGTTTACTCCTACTGCAATAATGTACATGGATACATAAGCATGGCCAAAGCTTCCGGAACTTGTGAAATTCTGTACATCAATGTTTTCAGTTTTGGAAAGCTCGTCACTACTATAAAAATATCGATCCGGGTTGGGCGTGAATATTCCTCCATCGGTTGTTCTATAAAGTGAAAATCTTTTTCCGTTTTCATATGTATCACAGGTTAAAAACGGAAGGTTTTGAGACGGAAACTCAATATACAACGTTCCTCCTTCAGGAGACAGAATATTTCTAATGTTATCTCCGCGAAGTTCCAATTCATAGTATCCGCGGTTTTTATACATAGTAGCTATACCGGTATTCACTGCTGTATTTGTGGGATCAGTACTGGACTGGAAGCTGTTGTAATCATACCAAAGATAAGAATTAATGCCACTCAGGTAATTATTTGATAACTGAATACTAGAAGACCCTACATCAAGACCACTCATATATATCCTGTAATAAATACTGTAGTGGCTTGCATAAAAATATTGGCTTGAAGAAAGTGACGGGATTCTTATTGTTGCTGATGAATTAGACAGTACCTGGATTCTATCCTGAGGCACCTGTGGAAGATAGTAATATTCATCTATTCCACAGGTTAATAAAAACGCAGGTATTATACAGAAAAAGGCAAACCATTTTGCCCAACTCATCGAGTCTCCAAAACTATAATACGGCTGCGGGCAAGATTTACCCAAGTTGTTATTGCCGGCCATTTAATGAAAATCTCCCGGTACGCTTCGATTGCGGCGGGAACATCATTCATCTCTTCATAAAGTCTGCCGATGGCAAATTGAGCGCGCGGCGCCTGAGGGAATTCTACCGGCACTGCTGTGCATTTTTCATAAAGCTGAATAGCCTCTTCCCTTTTTCCCTGCTCTTCCGCAGCAACCGCCGCCTTATAATACGATACCGGTTCCATGAATGTTTTGGCAGCCGCTTTTGCAGCAGCTATCCACGCTTCTTCAGCCTGAGGCCACTCTTTTTTTTCACTGTGTATTTGAGCGATTATTGTCCATGCTTTGCCACCCGCCAAACCTGATTTTTTTGATGCGAAAGATGTAACATCCGCAATCAGAGTTTCCACATCGGAAGCGGATGAATCGTCATTGAGGCCGGGACGTACCTCTTTATATCTTTTTTCCAGCTCTTCAACTTCGGCGATAGCTTTTTTACGAAAAACGTCATTTAAGGAAAGAGTGATAACCAAACCGGCAAGCAAGAAAACAATTATACTCAATGATATGAATATAGTTTTTCTGTTTCTTTGAACAAATTCATTGATCTTGTTTCCTACGCTTTCATTCTCGTTGATGCTTTGCATTTTAACCCCTTATCAGTTTATATCCAGTTCTTTTATTAATCTTGACAAATAAGTCCGCTGTATTGCAAGGGCTTTTGAAGTTTCAGTCTGATTCCATTCGTTTTCTTCCAGCACTTTGCGGATAAAATTGGTCTTAAAAACATTGAGTGCGATTTTCAAATTACGGTCTGTATATTCACTTTCATGCGTATCGTTTCTTGATTTCAAAAACAAATCTTCGCATCCTATTATTTTATTCTTTCCGATGACGCAGGCGCGTTCGATGCAATTTTGAAGCTCCCGCACATTTCCCGGCCATGAATAGGTAAGCATAGCCTGAAGCGCTTCCTGCGAAAAGCCATCGAAATGTTTTTTTGTTTCTTTCATGAAGCCGTCAAGAAAAAAACGAGCCAATTCAGGAATGTCTTCCGGCCTCTGCCGCAGAGGCGGAATATGGATTGGCAGCACATTAAGACGGTAGTACAAATCTCCGCGAAACTCGCCTTTCTGCACCTGTGTTTCAATATCTTTGTTTGTTGCCGCAAGGATGCGGACATTTACATTTATGGTAGTATCCGATCCTACCTTTTCAAATTTTCTTTCCTGTATTACACGCAGGATTTTGGCTTGAAGGGACAGCGGCAAATCCCCTATCTCATCAAGGAAGATCGTTCCGCCGTCCGCCATTTCAAAACGTCCCTGCCGGTTGGAAACCGCGTTTGTAAACGCGCCTTTTACATGGCCAAAGAGTTCGCTTTCCAACAGCCCTTCGGGAAGTGCGGCGCAATTTACTCTGATAAAAGGAGAACGGCTGCGTGGGCTGCGCAAGTGTATCTGCTCGGCAAAAAGTTCCTTCCCTACCCCGCTCTCTCCCAAAAGCAAAACCGATGAATCTGTTTTTGCTACTCTGCCGATGATTTCTATTTTTTCAAGAATGACAGGGCTTTTGGTTATCATAGTGTGATAACTTTGATCTGTTTTTAATCTGTCCTGCAGCATTTGAATTTCATCGCGGGCATCTTCCATGCTCTTCGCGTTAACAATCGCCAATGCCGCCTGATTCGCAAAAATCTCCAGCCATTCAATATCTTCCTGAGTAAAGCCGGCGTCCCCGATTTTGTTAATAACTTCGATTATGCCGATACATTCGTCTTTAATCCTCATTGGGACAGCCATCATGGTTTTGGACGTATAATTTATCTGCTCGGCAATATTAATTAGATGGCGTTTGTCGTTGACAACATCGTTTACAATGAGCGATTTATTGTGAAAAGCAACCCAGCCTGCAATGCCCTCTCCAAGTTTGACGGTATATTTCTTTACCTCATGGCCTTTTGAACCCAGAGCTACTTCAAAAAACAGTTCCTGTTTTTCCTTGTCCATCAACATAAGGCAGGAGGCTTCCGCCTCTGAAAGCCGGGTTGCCGATTCCATTATCCTGGTTAAAAGACCGTTTACATCCTTAAAATTTGAATTAATAAGGCTGTTAATTTCAATCAGAGTATGAAATTTCTTAACGTCAATCTTTGACAGCATAGCCGTCTCTGCCCTTACGGGGTTTTTTCGGCGTCCTGAGGCTCTGAATCGTTCTTAGATTTTAGAATCGCGCCCAGGGTATAAGTGGAACCGGAGGTTTCTTCCCCGGCCATATAACGGGATATATCTTCCCTCTGCACCTTCTTTTGATAATCACGGATTGAGAAGGCTACCTTTTGTTTGTCGCTCTGTACTTCCAGAACAACAGCCTTAACTTTGTCTCCTGCCTTGTATTTCTTTATAACCTCGTCCGGATCGTCTTCCCGGTTTTCAACAAGGTTGGTTTTATGAATAAGTCCTTCAATACCGCCGGGAATTTTTATAAAAATGCCGAAATCCGTAACCGAAGACACTTCGCCTTCCACAGGAGAACCGGGCTTATACATGTCATTGAAATTCTTCCAAGGGTCGTCGGAAAGTTGTTTTATGCCCAGCTTGATATTTCTGTTTTCTTTGTCAATGGAAATAACCATGACTTCCGCATCCTGACCCACCGTAAGCTCACTGGCGGGGTTTTTTACCTTCTTTGTCCATGAAATATCATCTACATGGAGGAATCCGTCGATGCCGCTGTCAAGTTCGATGAAAGCGCCGGCACCGGTGATCTTTACCACTTTGCGCGTAACCCTTGTTCCTGCCGGGTATTTTTCTATGATTGTATCCCAGGGATTTTCCTGAACCTGTTTTAAGCCAAGGGAAACCCTGCCCGCCTGCAGGTCATAGCCGAGAATCATACATTCAACAACATCGTTGGGCTTCAAAAGGTCTTGAGGTTTTTGAATCTTTTTTACCCATGAAAATTCTGAAATATGTGCAAGGCCTTCTATACCTTCTTCCAGTTCGATAAAAGCGCCAAATTCAGTAAGTTTTGTTACCTTGCCTTTTACAATATCGTTAACATGATATTTTTCTTCAAAATGCACCCAGGGATCATCAGTGAAATGTTTTAGCGAAAGATTAATCCTCTTGTCCTGACGATCTATGCGTATTACTTTCAGGCGTATTTCCTGCCCCTTCTTGACGAAATCCTTTGGCCTCGTAACGTGTCCCCAGCTCATGTCGTTAATGTGCAGAAGGCCGTCAAAGCCGCCAAGGTCTATGAATGCCCCGAATGAGGTGAAACTTTTTACAATGCCGTTTATATCGGAGCCAATTGGAGTAACATCAAAGAATTCATTCCGCTTTCGTTCAAGGTCTTCTTCCATGTACTTACGGCGGTTGATAACGATATTTATTTTCCCATCCGAATGAAGTCTTTCAACATAAGCCTTTATTTTCATGTTGAGGATTTTTTCAGGTTTATCAACCTTTTGTACATCGGACTGGCTTATTGGAAGAAATGCGTGAACTCCGGATCCCAGATTAACATCAAACCCGCCCTTTACCTGCTTTTCGACAATCCCTTCCACCATTCCGTGTTCTTGGTGGGCTTTCCTCAAGTTTTTCCAGAAAATCTTTGCATCCGCTTTTTGTTTGGAAACTATAACTTCGCCGTGTTTGTTTTCTTTGGCAATAAGGATAACCGGCACAATATCGCCTATATTCGGGATTTCGGAAAATTCTGAAATGGGAATTTTACCTTCCGATTTGTAGCCAACGTCAACGAATACCTGATCGGATGTAACCTGAATTACAGACCCCTCGACAAGCTGGCCTTCTTCAAGCTGCTCCATTGACCGCAGGTATTCTTCCTGCAACTGAGTTTGAATATTTTCTCCGTCTTTTACCGGACTAGTGTCCGCGCCATCTTTTGATGACGATACCACTTCCATTGCCATGTTCTGTCCTTATCTTTTATATGGTGCGTTTAGCACACTTCTCTATCAATTTCTCATAAACTTGAATAATGGTCAAGTCCGATGTATCCAAATATTGAACTCCATTGGCAATTTTTAGGCTTCCTTCGGCCTTATTTTTGTCAATTTCATCTCTCTGCAGGATAGCCTCTTTTACCTCTTCAAGGTTAAGGCTGGAAACCCCCTGCTCAAAGCGCCTTTTTGCCCGGGAATCTGCGGATGCGTCAAGGTAAAAACGGTGTTCCGCGTTAGGGAAAACAACGGTTGTCATGTCCCTGCCCTCCACCACTACATTCTGGCTTTCCGCCAATGTACGGATAAGGTCGTTTACAATGTGCCTGACAGGGACAATCGCGGAAAGCGGCGCAGAATGTCGGTCTATTTCATCAGTGTGAAGCAGGTCTGTTACATTCATGCCGTCAAGAAAAACTTCGGTCTTTTGATATAAAATTTTAACATTTTTGGCAAATTCCAGCACTTTTTCGCTGTCGGCAGGATTGATATTCGCCCGCAGGCAGCCCAAAGTGATTGCGCGGTACAGATTTCCCGAATTTATGTAGGTATACTCAAGGTTTTTCGCCAAAAGCTTGGCTATTGTACTTTTTCCAGAACCGGCGGGACCGTCAATCGCGATTACCATGTGTTACTCCTTTTTTGTGAACTTTGGATCGGGGAATGAGGAGAGGCGCGGAAATCAGCAATCTCTTTTTCGGTCAAAGGCCTTGCCTTCCCCTCTTGCAGCCCGCCCAACACTACCGGGCCGATGCGTACTCTGCGCAATATATTCGGATGCAGGTGGAAATGGGAAAAAACACGGCGAATTTCACGGTTTTTGCCCTCAATAAGGGTTATCCGCATGGTTTTTCGGCCTGTTCTTTCCGCGGTTTTAGCCTTGTATTGCACGCCTTCGATTGTAATTCCGTTTATAAAGGCTTCCACCGCCGCATCGGAGATGGGACCTGCCGCTTCCACAAAATATTCTTTTTCAATGCCTGAAGCGGGATGTACCAAGAGAGAAGCAAAAGCGCCGTCGTTGGTAAATAGTATAAGCCCGCAGGATAAAAAATCAAGTCTGCCAACACTGTAAAGCCGTTCTTTGTATTGTGAGGAAAGTAAATCAAGCGCGAGGGGGCGCCCCTGCGGGTCGTGTGAACTGCAAATATAGCCCTGCGGTTTATTCAGTACCAAATACAGGCTGCGGCTTTCAGGGAGTACAGATTTGCCGTCAAGGAGAACAACATCCCCGTCATTTACTTTATATCCCTGTCCTGTAACGGCAGTTCCGTTTACCGTTACTCTGCCCTGCGATATTATTTCCTCAGCGGCTCTCCTGGAAGAAACGCCAGCGTGAGCAAGGTAAACATGCAGCCTAATATTTTTCCCCCTGAAGTTCAAATTTTTCAATATCGCTTTCGCTTAGTTTGGGAAGTTCCGCAATTGAATTAAGGCGGAAAAGTTTAAGGAATTCCCTTGTAGTGCCGTACAAAACCGGCTTTCCGGGAATGTCTTTTTTGCCCGCCTCGCGAACAAGGTCTTTTTCCAAAAGAAGCCTGATCATATTATCCGCCGATACCCCTCGGATTTTCTCTATTTCGGCGCGTGTAACAGGCTGAGAATAAGCGACGATTGCAAGAGTTTCCATTGCGGCGCGGGAAATTTTTCCTTCGTTCTTTTTCCCGTAACGCTCTTTCATATTTGGGTTTTCCCGGAATTCGCTTTTTGGCGAAAGCATAATGCCTCCGCCTATACGGGAAAGTTCAATGCCTGAATTGGCATTGGCGTACTTTTCGCTCAGTTTATCAAGCGCATTTTTTACGCTTTCTCTTGAAAGCCCGCTGATACGGGCAATTGCGCCTTCGTCAACAGGCTCGGATTCCAGATAGAGAATTGCTTCAACAAGGGCGGATTCTTTTTCTTTGTTATCTGTCACAAAATACTCTCTTTTACTTTTGCTGCATTGGGTCTTATCAGAATATCACCGAACAAGCGGTTTTGTAAGAGGATGATCATGCGCATTTTGGCGGCTTCCAGCACCGCAAGAAAGGCGCAGACTATATCAAGCGCACCGGCTCGAACAATAAGCTCGGTAAAGCGGCATTGCCCCTTATTTTCCAGAAGTTCCGCAAGCAGCGTGGTTTTTTCATTAACCGTAACTTCTTCATAGAGGTCGATTATACGCTCACCTGGAAAATTGAGAGTGAGTGATGAAAATGTCTTTAACAAATCCCAGACATCCGCCTTTTCCCAGATGCCATCATCATCGGCAAAAGGAAGAACATGCTGCAACCTGCGCCGCTCCAGCTCCCACTCGTTTTCTTTTTCTTTCCCTTCCATCAACTGTGAAAGCTTTTTATATTTCTGATATTCAATAAGCCGCTCCACCAGTTCCGCCCGTGGGTCTTCTGTTTCAGCATCCTCGTCCATTTCCACTGGAAGCAGCATCCGGCTTTTAATGTAGAGCAAGTTTGCCGCCATCGCGTGAAATGAAGTAAGGTCTTCCATGTCCATAAATTCTGCGCTGCATAAGTATTCGATGTACTGTTCGGTAATCTGAGCAATTGGAATGTCGTAAATATTGACTTCATTCTTACGGATCATGTACAGCAAAAGGTCAAGAGGGCCTTCAAATTCGCTGAGCTTAAAACTGTGTCTCTCTCCTGTTACCGGCATTGCTTCCATGGAGTAGAAGTATACCAAAAACAGTGGTTACTGTCATGGCTCGTTTTTCACAATCCATACACCATTTCTCTGACTTTAAGGCCGAAACTTTTTTCGTCTGTAATTTCAAGTCTGCCGTAGTTGCTGTGTTTTAGCCCTTCCCCTTCGGGGTTCCACTCGCCTACTATAAAAAATTGTTCGTCTGTTAAGGGGTTTGAGGATAGTTCGCAGGTGAAGTACCTTGCCTGTGTGTACATGAGCGGGAAAGCTATTTGCAGGCAATCGCAGTCTTTTTCGCAGTTGGGAATTGTTACTACAATTACGCTTGTATCGGGATTATCTCCAATCATAATCATTGAAAATTCCTCGACCAGGAACGGCGGTTCTATTTCCGGGTGTTTTTCCGCCATGTCCGCCGCAATCTTCATGGCGTTTTCCATAAATACCTGCATGTTTTTCGGGCTGGTTATTATGGTCTCATAAAAAAAATCGAGGTTCGCATAATAAACGTTGGGTATTACCCTGTGGGTTAAGAGATAGTTAAACGTTGTCCGGTATTCTTTTGACATAAAGCCTCCTTACGGCGTCAATCCCCATCCAAATCAAGTCCTTCCATGTGAACCACTTTACGAAAACAGCGCCTCCGCTAAAACGACTTTTCAAACTCCGGCAGTTCTATTCCTTTGAAACACATGGATTCTATCAGGTTAAGTTTTCCCGCTTGTACCTGCACATTTTCGCGGCGGTCGGTTCCGAGCAGCGTATTGCCGGCGTAATAGTTTATCGTTACCGTGTAAGATCCCGGATCAAGATTGATGCCGCCGCAATGCGCCCTGCCGGGGAAAAAACGCCCCATGCGGGTGTCAAGAATTTCCCTGCTTTCCGCCTGAAGTCCGCCTTTGATGTGCTTCTTCCATAATTCCTTGTACTCCTCGCTTTCAAAGTCCATCAGCCAGGTCTTTAAAGGCATATTGCTAAAATAACCGTACCATCTGACTGACGGGTCTAAAAACACCGTATAGCCGCCGGATAAAACGTCTAAAATAAGTTTACGGCCTTCTATCTCTGCCATACGCTGAAGCACCCGGTCTTTCAGGGTTTTTATAACCGCTTCAAGGTCTTCTATCGGGGACAGTGTGAAAGGCGCGCCGCCTTCAACGGCAACAGCGATCCTGTCCACGGACGAACTGCGGGAATCAAGTGCTACATGGAGAGGGCTAAAAGGAGGTATCCCTTCAACATGGGCGTTTCTATAATATGCCCGACCACTCTTATCTTCAATCATCTGGCTATTATCATACCAGAATTGAAAATTGTCGTTTACCGGAACCTTTATTTCCGAAAGGCCGGTAAAGCTTAAAATATTGAGCCTTGCCTTTCCCTCCGGGATGCTTGTTTCTTCGCAGACGCCGTTCCGCAAAACTAGCGCCTGAGGTATGGGGAAGGTGTAGACATTGGGAAATTCGGTAAAGGCATTGGCAAGCTCCTGGGCGTCTATGCGGGCGCCGTCCAGATTGCCGCTTCCCCGGTGATACAGCACGCCAAGAAAACGGGCCAGAGCGGAATTGGTAAAATTGAGCTCCCGCGGGGTTTGTTTTTTCTTTAGCTTGTCCGCCTGCGCCTGATATTCCCCTTCCATGTACTTTAGTTTTTCGTTCATCTGGCGTATTTCTACCATTGCCGATTCATAATTCCCCAGATGATAGTAGTTCAGGGAGTTGAATACCTGTAGATAAATGTTTTCGTGGTCCTCACCCGGATACTGCTGCTTTTTGAGTGAGCCGGACAAAATGGCACTAAAGCCTTCGCTTATACTCTTTGTGAACGCTTCGTCAATAAGACGGCCGGCTTCCTTTAGTTCTTCCGTAGATTTGCGGTATTCACCAGCATAATGGTGCAGCAGTCCTGTGTCCAAAAGAAATGAAATGTGATTTTTGTCCTTCTCATACTCCGGCTTCCTGAATTCAATAATTTCCAGAGCTTCAGTGTATTCACTCCCGGCCAATTTTAGATCAGGGTTTTCACGTTCTTCAAAAGGAAGGGATTTGCACCCCGCAAAAACAGCCGCCATTAACAACGCAACAACACAAAAAGTTAATTTGATCGTTTTCATAAAATCCTCCGACTAATTTGTAGTAATTATTGACACAAATTCGCAGCTTTTTCCATGGAGAAAAGTCGCCAAAACATGGAAAAATGTGTTCAATTATTCTTAATTTGTGTCTTTTGCACTCTTCGTACCTTTTGATGTACTTTAGCACGAATAAAAAAAAGTGCCAGTCTCCGTTTTATTCTTACACTGCGAATAACCCGAAAAAAAGTTCACGCAAAGGCGCCAAGCTGAAAAGGACACAAAGGAGGAATGAGCAGGGAGTGGAGCTGTTGTCAGCAACTCCTCCCCTTCTCAAAAAGGTTTTCAGTGTCAGGCACCACTACGTCTGCCAAGTAATCTATCACCTGGCGTTGCCGTTTATTTAGGTTTAGTTTTCGTGCTATCTAAGACAGTTAGCGCTCTTTTATCTTCAAAAATCACCCATAATAGTCTGAGTAAACAGCTATGTTCACAAAATGGTAGTCCGCACTTATCGCAGGAAATGTTGTAACATATCTTTCGTTGCTTTGCGTCAAGAAAATTTCCTTTTGAGCATATCAGGTGATATATGGAATCATCGTGTTTGACCTGCCTCACTATGTTTTCAAAAATATCATCTGACGGAAAGGCATTTCTTTCCATGATCAATGCAACTTTCGCAGCACCAGCCTTTTTTCTTCGTGTAATCAAGTCGTTTAGGATTTTTTCGCTAAACTCTTCTATGATTTCGTTTTCGATGTGAATTCCTGTAGGGATTTTTTTGGTTTTTGATGTATCCAAAACCTGGAGTTCGTATTTTGGGACATTCTTTTCCGCAAATTCAGCCGCCAAAGTCAAGTTTGTTACTACGTCCGTTTGTATATATTCATTGTCACCCAGGAACAATAGCAGCCATTTTGAAGGCTTAAAATGCCATCCCATATTGACCCCTAAACGACAGCGCTGCGGAATTTTTCTGGAATTGCGCCAAAATTACCGCTCAAATATAACACATCATAACGTGCGTCCAGCCGGATTTTACTCCCCTTTTCATCCGTTATTTCCGACAAGCGTTTAACGACGGACTCACCATATTCATTTTTATCCACAAAGCATATCTCATCTCTGCGCAAATCCTCCCGATTAACCACGATGGTATTATGTGCCGCAAAAATTAGCTGGGCACCCTTTTTGTTGACACCACCTTCACCCGTATCGTTGAACATCTCCACAACCCTCTTGAAGATAAGAGGATGTAAAAATTTATCCAGCTCATCGCAAATAAATGGTTTTCCTTCATCCAGTGCTCGTTTTATAATCGGATATATTTCCATCAGCTTTACCATCCCGTTTGATTCTCTTTGCGTCAAAAAAGGCAGTTTATCGACATCTCCACTCGCTTCCCGGTATTTGTGCCAAACAAGAAAACGTGCTTTTTCCCCTATTTTGGGTTCTACGTTATCATTTTGTTGCGTCATTGTCGTTATTGCAAAAAGAGCGGGGTCAATATCTGTAATAAAGTTGCTGAATCTTAAAAGACTTTCTTCGTCAGAATGCAGCGTTGAGGCATATTTTATCAGGTCTTCATGCCTGTCTTTTTCATTCGGAGTACGCATATCCATAACAACATTGCTGCACCATTGATAAAGCGGCTTGAAAAAATCCCAGCCTAGCTCGCCTACATGTCTCATCACAAGAATACTGTTGTTTGCCGCAATCATCTTCAAATGCTCATTTTGCTGATCTTTATCGTTGTACATAGATTCTTTTATCGCTGTTCCTTCACGTACAAATACCGCTTTTGCGTCACCTTTTGCCCTTAAATCACGCTTTCGAAGGGATTCCTTCAGTACTTTCGAATCCTCCCAAGATGTGTTAGATACGGCATTCGCAGTGTACTCATACTCATATTCAATATCATCATGTACAATTACCAGCCTGTGCGAAAACGTTTCATCTTCATGAAACGGATACATAAAGGGCTCATTACATATCCTCTTTACTTCGGAAATATTCCGTATTGCATCTGACAATGCCCGAAGAATATTAGTCTTACCCCCGGCGTTGGATCCGTAAATTGCGGCCACAGGGTTCAGATAAACCGCATTGTCTCCATCACCGTGTTTGATTACAAAATTTATATTATCCTTCATGTTGTAGTTGGCTGTCATGGATAACAGGGCTTCATCCTTGAAAGAATAGCAATTTCTAAAAGTAAACTCCTTCAAAAAAAACATGTAAAACCCCTTAGTTGGTATTACCCCTTCCCTATTGTTATCATTTTATACTATTTCATCGTCAATTATCAAGCACTCTTTGAGAGTTTTTCTCAAAGAATGGTTTTTGATACAAATTTTAGGAAATTTAGTATATCCACGATTGAAGTCGTACTTTTGTCAAAAAAAAAATGAAAAATCAATGGGATATTTGCAAATTTTGATTTAAAATGTCTAAAAAAAACCGCTTTATGGCAAATTTGGCGTTTATTCCCTACCCCCACATATAGCGTACCATGGCAGTTAACGACACTAGGCTCGAACGATGCCTGTCACCACCGCGTACCGCAATAGAGTGAAACAAGCATTTTTTCGAGTTCGCCTATGCTGTCCCCTTGAGTCCAATAATCGGGGTATTGGTTGAGAAAGCCGATGTATCCGCCTTCTTTTACTTCCCAACAGGTATATGATAATTGCATTTTTTACCCTTTATAACATGCCGCACCTTATTATGTGCAAATATTTTATCAATCTCTTTATCTTAGTTTATATTAGAGGTAAAAATAAAACAAGTTAGTTCCAT
>JAIRRJ010000113.1 GCA_031256035.1 Treponema sp.
ACTATCCTCTCCAAACATTGGGCGCATAAAAACCGCAAACCCGGAAGGCCGCCAATTACTAAAGAAACAAAAGAACTTATTCTAAAGCTCAAAAACGAAAACCGGCTCTGGGGCGCACGGCGTATCAGGGACGAACTGCTCAAACTATCTATCGACGTGTCCCATGAAACCATCAGCAAAATCATACAGCATTTCATGAAAACAAACGTTATTAAGCCGACCTTGGCATGGAAGCGTTTCATCACCTCAAACTTGAAAACCATCTTTGCCTGCGATTTTTTCACGGTTGACATCTTTGGTTTTAAACGTTTCTATGTTTTCTTTATCATTCAACTGCATACCAGAAAAATCGTCCAATTCTCCTGTACAGATCATCCCAACATGCTGTTCTTGCGGAACCAGTTCTCTCATTTTTCAGAACAATTTCCCTATGCTCATTTGATTCACGATAACTCAGGCGAATTGAAACATTTCCCGTATCAGCAATACGGTATAAAAGGCATCGCTACCGTCCCCTATTCGCCGAACATGAACGCTTACGCCGAACGGTTTGTCCGTTCTGTCAGGCAGGATTATCTGGATTACTTTATCATTTTCACTTACGGTCAGTTATGTAGAATCATCAAAAGCTACATCGACTATTACAACAACTACCGTCCCCACCAGGGATTAAAAGGCATCCCCAACAGGCCGCCTGATCCTATTTTGAGTAACGGGGCAATTAAGCAGAATCCGCTTGTTTTTGGGCTGCACAACCATTACTACAGGGAAGCGGCTTAAAAACACTTCGCAAGATGTTTTTACGTTCTCACGATCTTTCTAGAAGTGAAACTATGCTTACAAACCTGACAAAGAGCCTGTTTTTAAGAAGAATTGAGCTTCGGAAATTCTGTCATTTGGAATTGTAATGTTTATTCTTACTCGAAAAATCCATTTTCACTACAGTTTGCTAATTTTCTGACATTACGCGCTACGATTTTGGTGGTTTCCCCCAATAAATATTTATACGTAAACGGTCGAAAAATCCTATCTTTTTCAGATAAGGGGTTCCATCTTTTTTAATATACACAACATAATCTTTTAAATCCGAATCACGAAAGCTCATGGGATACCGAAAGGGTTGTAATGAATATAATACCTCTAAGTCGTCTTCAGGGAACTGTATTGTCTGATTCCCCACTACAGCCGAAGGAAAGTATTGTGTTTCTTGAATTACAATCTTCCTGCTTGACTGCAGGCTGTCCGCTTGCGTAATAATAAACAGGCATCCAATCCCGGTACTGATTGACCTGTCAATAATACTTACGACCCAATATTCCAAAACGCTTTCCTGTATGTCAACCGCATACCTTCTTACATCCCATCTTTTTCTGATTAGCTCATCCTCCTTTTTAGAAGGTATGCGCTCCGTTCTATCTATCCAGAATCTTGTTTGAGACCCTCCTTGAGTTTCATGTATCTTAGAATACATACTGGCGCCAGAGTTCATTTTTTCGTACCTTTTCCTAATCTCTTCGCTTTCTGTCCCAGAATGATATAACGGCAGACCTTTTTCGAAAACCCATTGCAAGTCGGAGATAAGTTTTTCACAAGCCGTATCTTTATTCACATCATGCCCCCATACCAAAGAATAGTTTGAAAACACAAAAAAGAAACAAACAAGTACACGTTTTATCATATCAATTACCCCATATTAACCAAGGAATAACGTCCGCCATAAAATGTCCAAGAGAATTAGTTTTATGAGAAAAGAAATTGAAACTATCTTTAAACAAGTTGTTGGTAACACGGTTACCATTTTTATCAAAAACACGTTCTATATGACCGTATTCCGGCTCTACCCATTTAGTGTTATAGAAAGGGAAAAAAGGCGCATGGAATACGCTGTCTTCAGGAGGCAACGGTTTATCCCATTTTGCTTCGGCTTCCCCTCTAGTTTCTGGCCCGTTTATGTTTAGCTGTTCCCTTAAATCTCTATGCAGTGTTTTATTGGTTATTAATAATATCATTGCTTTTCTCCGATCGGTAAACAGTGTTATTAACGTACCCTCTGTTATTTGTTTATCTGGAAATTTAGTATTATACCAATCAAGGACTTCTGTAGTTGTTTGGCCTGTTTTCTTAAAAAAATCACTCCTAAATGGCGTCCCTTCTCTTTCATACTCCTTCTGCATTTTCTCAGCCGCTTCCCACTCTCTCTGATCATGCGAATCTGTTATTTGGCTGTTTTCACCGTCAAAACTTAGAGGAACAAGCAAGCCGGACATCTTCAACATCGTCAACTGCGCGTTTGTCAGCGGCTCCCCGTTTATTAAGGCGGACATCATCTGCGACATCTGTTCTTCCGAAAAATAACCCTCAAGCATTTGCTCCGTTATCCCCGGTTGTTTCCTCGCCGCATTCCACGCCTGGAAGGACTCTACACCCCACCGGCCAATGTCAAGCGCAACCCCGCTTACGTCTATGCCGCCGGTTCCTAATCGCCCGCTTACCCCGTTGCTGCCAATACTAATCTCAAATAAACCAACGCCCATCTTGTCTGCATTCTCCACTCCGAACAGATTCGCTATGGTCGCCACGCTCATCAGGTTCAGCGTCAGCTCGTATTTGTCCGCTGAGTCGTACGCCGCATACACGCCGTATTTCACCGCTTCCCCGGCCATACCTGCGGTAAAACTTAACACGTTGCTGAATTTTTCCTGCAGTATGTCTGGTACGGCCTGAGCGGTACTAAGATAACTCCCAAGCCCTGCGCTTACCCCGGCCCCCAGCGTGGAGGCTATGGTGTTCGCGCTGTACCAGCTCTCGTTCGCTTTTGCAAGCAGTTCCCTGTCAAACGTCCCCGTCTGGAAGTCAAGCGCATACAGGTAGCTGGTCGCCACGCTAGACGTATATGCGCTCCCTGCCGATATTGCCCCTTTCGCAAGCGCCGCCGTTCCGGCGCTTATAGCCTCATTTGTAACAGCTTTTCCGATCCCGATTCCGGCTGCCCCCACCCCGAAGCTTACCGCTGCCGACACTGTGTTAAGCGACATCGTCTTCCCGAAATCCGACCAAACCTTCCCGGCGTCCCGGCCTGTAACTTCTGTGTCAAGCGTTGCAAATAACAGGTTGTTCGTAAGCTGCATGCCCAGTGTAATTCCAGCTCCGAGGGCAGCCCCTCCTATGGGGCTGAGCACCGCGCTCAATGCAGCCCCTACTATAGTGCCCACTATCTGCGCACCCATGTCCGCAAGGCCCCTCAATGTAGGAGCCTCCAGCCAGCCGCCGTCCTCCCACATCTTACGGTCGTACATTGGCTGGGACAGCTCCCCGTAGCCCTTCCCCTCCTCCATCGCGTTCCACTGGAAATCAAGCATGATGAGGTGCATCTGCCCCATGCCGTTTTCCTTCACGTTCCAGTCCTTGCTCTTCTTGAAGTTTATGTCCTCGCCGTCTTTGAACTTGGGGGCGTAACCCATGTGCCTGCCAAACTCCCCGCCGCGGTTCAGTTTTTCAGCAGGGCCTAATTTCTCCAACGCCTTCACATACTCGGCAGTTGCGGCGGCAACTGCCTGCACGTCTCCCGCTTTCAGCTTGCCGGCTATGGCTGCATCAAACTTCGCTTCCAGCTTCGCTACCGCTTCCGCCCTCGCCACCGCTTTCGCCTCTATGTCCCCGTTGCCGAATAGCTTATTGCCCCACGCCTTTACCTCAAGCGTAGCGCTGTTCGCTATCTGCATTATCGCGTCCGCTTCAAGCCCGGCTATGGCGCCAGCGCTCAAGTCGGCTTTCAGCTTCGCATCCGCGGGGTTGAAGTACTCGTAACGGTGCACTGTCTGCGTTTTCCGCACTGCGCCCGCTATTGTCGCGTCTACTACCGCATTACGGCTTATTACACCGCCGTTTATCATGTAGCCGTCTCCGCGCACAAGGCCGTCCTGCCACTTACTCATCCCTTCGTTCTCTTCCCCTTTCCTGCGCCGTTTATTCTCATTGCTGCTTCGGGGAGCGCATCTGTTGGTCGTGTTAGTCTTTTTCAGTTTAACTGCTGCCGTCATTCTTCGCGGCTCCCCTTGCTCCCTATTTTTTTTTGCACGAAAGGATTTTAATCTGTCTTATTATATCATACATATCGCTAATTGTGCAATTATTTCCGTTGTTATCATTTTACTGTCATCTGCTGCCAGCTTTATGATCGTACCCTTCGGGTTCGCGGCATTTCCTCGAAAAGAGCCTCACGCAAAGGCTCAAAGTTCGCAAAGAACACAAAGGTAAAACAAAGAATACTATTTCTCACTCACTTTTGCTTGCCGCTTATAACCAGTCGCTTTCCATCAATCTGGTTACACCGCCTCCGCATTTCTTGCATTTTCCTTCAAGTACTGTGTCGTATTCACCTAATATAATTTTATGATCCACAATTGTTGTAACACCGCAGTTGACGCAAAAGACATTTTTGCGCACTTCTTCCTGAATTGCCTTTTCTAATGCGTTCCATTTGGCTTGTGTAGCCTTTGACATTGCCATATCTCAATTATATCATTAATGCCGTATAGTGTGCTAACGTTTTACAAAATTCCAGCGCAGCTTTAATTGGCAGTCCAGCAAAATTTGCACTCGTGTTCTGCCTGTTGCCGTCATTGCCTTGAAAACGGCGTTTTTTTTATGTGAAACAAATTGCGCTGCATTTCTACCTGTCTTGTACAGAACACGAGCGCAAATTTTGCTGGAAATTTAATGCAGGTTGCACTGGAATCTTGCCGTTGAACTGTGTTTTTACATTGGTTTGGTTCATGACATTACTGTCCTTTTCTTGGCACTATGGGGTACCGTTCAGCATTTTGGATGACATCAATTATACTCGCAAAAGCTTCTGCATTTGTTGCCTGATATATATCAGTTTCTGCCTGTATATCATATTTGCCGGTTTTATCGTTAAAAGCATAGGGCAGACCGTTGGTGTATTTGAAATAGTTGTACATTATATCACCGTATGCCAGTTTAAAGGAAGTATCAGAAAAAAATAATTTTACATGAAAATACCAGATGTCTTCACCGTCTTCTTTATAAACCCAATAACGGATTTGCCTCCTACTGAAATAATATTCGAGTTGACAAAATATATCTTTCGACATTTTTTTGTTGAAGTCAAAAAAAATCATCCTCGCGCCATCACCTTCCGTACTGATTGTTCTGGCCTCATATTCTGTCTTTAAGTATTTTTCATACAATTCAGTAAACATTTCAGAGGGATTTTCCAGGGGTGAGGCATTACACACAGCAAAGAAACACAAAAAACAAACCCCTAGCAATACTTTCCTGTAAAACATAATAAACCTCCTATTTTGGTAATATGACATACCCGTTTTTTACTTTGCCATCATCATATAGTTCTTTTAGTTGATAAATATCTAATATACGATATTCAAAATGCCAAGGATCAAATCGACTTTTCCACAGATAACCTGCTTCGAACCCCATACTTTCCGCTATAGTTACCGTTTTTTGCCAATTAGAACCTTGATATCTCACATCTGTCGGTTTATGCGGTTCTTCCAGTTCCCGTTTGCCATTGACAACATTGTAGATATCAACATCGATTGCCCACCCATAATTATGATAACTATAGCCGCCTTTAGCATCGGTTTTTGTTTCTTGTCCAAGTGTATCATCACGGCCTTTTTGCCAATAGTCATTTTGTTTCTCTATTGACCGCAGTGACTCGCCGATGTTCACATCTATCCCTTGCCGCTGCAGTGTAACTATAAAATCTGTAAATAAACCCTTAGCATCAGGATGCATACTATTCAAATGTTTTGTATTATTAGCAGATATTTCTCTTGCTTTTATCTCAGCCGCTGCCAGCGCCATCGTTCTGTTGACAAAATCATCCAAAGCCATATTTCTGCTCGCATCTGCCGCAGAAATTCTTACTCCGGAGGGATCATTTATACCTAAACTACGTCCTAATGCTTCGGCAAATGAAGCGGTCATATCCGAAAATTTAATCGTTGCAATATCGCCTGCACCATAAGTATAATTGGGAATTTTCTCCCCGGTGATTTTTTCATAAGGTTTGTTAGGGTTGTTAGGGTTGATGATATTATAAAAGGCTGAGCTTATTTCTTTATCCGTCATGTCAAAATTGAAATCGTAGGAACCGTCTTCTTCCCAACCCCATACGCCGTTTGCATCTTTTGCCAGCTTCCAGTAATCAGCTGATGAATCATAATTCGCATCAACATAAGCATTGAACATTTCGCTGGTGCCGGTCACATATTCAAGCATATCTCGTGCCAGATTTGAATCAAACTTTATATCCCGCCCTTCCATCAGCATTCGTATAGCCATCTCCGTATGCGAAGTTACCGCTGTCCGCGTTTCAAGATAATTATCAGCCGTAACAATCCCGTCACGGTATGCTTCATGCCCCAATATTACAGCAAGCAGCATCTGATCCTCTGCGCTCATTCCGCTGCTAAAACTCTTTTCAGTAAGCTCTATGAACCGTTTCCCGTTGTCAAACGTAACTGTCTCTGCGTAATGATCACCTTCCGCCCCGGTCAGCAGCCTTACGTCACCGGACAATATGTCGTTAAACAGACCGTGCTGGTCGGCGTCTCCATAACCGTACTTCGACAACGCGCGCAACGCCACATTAGCGTCAAAATCTCCGCTCCTGGAATTGTCATTTATATACTTGTCTACCTTCGTATTCGCGTTCCACACCATCGCACCGTTTATCGCCGCTGCTAGGTTGTCTATGCTCACGTTCGCTCCGCCTGTGCCCAGCTTCATGCTTGTCTCGCTTCCCAAATGAAGCTCAAGAAGCCCGACATTAACAGCCCCGTTCGTAAACAAGCCCGTATTCAGCACGTTAAACGTATAATCTCCCGTAAACGCATACTCCACACCCTGCCCGACTAGCGACCCGGCCAGGCTGTTCAGTTTCCCTACGTTGGCTTCGCTCAGTCTATTAAATCCGGCAAGTTTCTCGCCGTTTGTTCCCGTGTTCCACTCGCCCATTATGCCGGTGGTGAAGGAGGCCGCTATACTAGATAAAGCGGATATTCCCGCGCTGTTAACGCCATTATTGAACGTTTCCCAGTTCCAGCTCAGGTTTCCTTGCGCGTTCAACTGTATAGAATTCACAGCGCTTGTCGCTACGCCGCTTACGTAAGCCGCGGCTCCGGCAGCCCCGGCTCGCGCAGCTACGCCGCCTACCCCGGTCAGCGCGTGCACCCCGGTCGCCGCCGCTTTTTTCATCACCGTGTTCCCAGCCGCATCCACCGTTTGCACCATCTTCTCTGCTGTGCCGAACACTTTGCCCCCAAGCGCGCCTACGCCGTAGCTTATCGCGACTGTAGCGCCCGCTTTTGCAAGCTCAAGCCCTACCTCTGCGGCGCTCTTGTAGCCACCCCCAAGGTCAAACCCGGCGAACAGGAGGTTGCCTGCGAGAGACAGCGCCGGTATCCCGGTTACTGTTCCTACCACCTGGAACGCTATGTCTACCACTCCCCTCAATGTAGGAGCCTCGAACCAGCCGCCCTCCCACATCTTGCGGTCGTACATCGGCAGGGACAGCTCCCCGTAGCCTTTCCCCTCCTCCATCGCGTTCCACTGGAAATCCAGCATGATAAGGTGCATCTGGCCCATGCCGTTTTCC
>JAIRRJ010000114.1 GCA_031256035.1 Treponema sp.
ACTATCCTCTCCAAACATTGGGCGCATAAAAACCGCAAACCCGGAAGGCCGCCAATTACTAAAGAAACAAAAGAACTTATTCTAAAGCTCAAAAACGAAAACCGGCTCTGGGGCGCACGCCGTATCAGGGACGAACTGCTCAAACTGTCCATCGACGTGTCCCATGAAACTATCTGCAAAATCATTCAACGCTTCAGGAAAACAGGCGGTGTAAAGCCTATCCTTTCATGAAAACGATTCCTCAGTTCACACTGGGAAACCTTGTTCGCCTGTGATTTCTTTACCATCGACATTTTCGGGTTCAAACGTTTCTATGTTTTCTTTATCATTCAACTGCATACCAAAAAAATCGTCCAATTCTCCTGTACAGATCATCCAAACATGCTGTTCGTACGAAATCAGTTGTCGTATTTTTCGGAACAGTTCCCCAATGCTCATCTTATTCACGACAACTCCGGTGAACTGAAACATTTCCCGTATCAGCACTACGGTATAAAAGACATCGCTACCGTCCCCTATTCGCCGAACATGAACGCTTACGCCGAACGGTTTGTCCGTTCTGTCAGGCAGGATTGTCTGGATTACTTTATCATTTTCACTTACGGTCAGTTATGTAGAATCATCAAAAGCTACATCGACTATTACAACAATTACAGGCCTCATCAGGGGTTAAAAGGTATTCCCAACGGACAGCCGCAGCCTGTTTCAAAGACCGGAGCTGTCAAACAGAATCCGCTGGTTTTTGGGCTACACAACCATTACTACCGCGAAGCGGCTTAAAAACACTTCGCAAGATGTTTTTACGTTCTCACGATCTTTCTAGAAGTGAAACTATACTTACAAACCTGACAAGAGCCTGTTTTTAAGAAAAATCAGGTTTCAAAAATTCTGTCATTTGGAATTGTAATGTTTATTCTTGCCGAAAAATGCGTTTTCACTACAGTTTACTAATTTTCTGACACTTCGAGCGCGTCTGTTGGTCGTGTTAGTCTTTTTCAGTTTAACTGTTGCTGTCATTCTTCGCGGCTCCCCATGCTCCCTCTTTTTTTTTGCACGAAAGGCTTTTTGTCTGTCTTATTATATCATACTTATTGCTAATTGTGCAATGTTTCCGTTGTTATCATTTTACCGTCAACTGCTGACAGCTTTTAGCCCGCACCCTTCGGGTTCGCGGCATCTTCTCGAAATTCATCACGCAGAGACGCAAAGGGATTAGTTGGCTCTTCAAGATTCCAGCGCAGCTTTTTCTGACAAGTCCAGCGAAATTTTCGCTCGTATTCTGTCTGTCGCCGTTATTGCCTTGAAAACGGCGTTTTTTCTTTATGTAAAACGAATTGCGCTTTATGTTAACCTGTCTTTTACAGAACACGAGCGCAAAATTCGCTGGAAATTCAATATAGGTTGCTCTGGAATCTTGTTGTCTGACTTTACTTCCTAATTTTTTGACACTTCGGGTTTTCAAAAATAGGTACCCATAAAATAAGAAAGAAGCGTAGATGTCATTTTTCTGCATGTCGGCACGGCATTCCAGGTAATGCTGGATTTATATTCCACACCGTCTATGGTATACCGGAAATCCGTGATTATGGTTACCTTTTCGACTTTTTTAAATTTGTTATATACCTGCACCCTGCTCAGTTTCGGGTTTACGGCGTCCCGTATTTCATACGCATAAATATAATTTTTGGTATAAGGCATAGCATAATAATGTTCAACCTTCTTCGTCTCATAATCTATATACGGTTCGAATTCCAGTTTTTTGTTTTCATCTTTGGTTATAACCACCCCCAGCTCTTCGATTACAAGCGTTAACGCTTCCAGCCAGCCCTCTTCAACAATATCCTCTGCGCATTCAAGCCGAAAACTAAAACCGCTAGCCTGGTATCTGTCCGTTTTGGATTCAACCCAGGTGCCAAATCTAATATTTGCTGTATTATAAATATAATGAGTACCACTATCATTAGTCCATGTTGTCACGGAACTCTTCAGTCTGAACTCTATCCCATTTTCCTTATACCTTTCAGGCTCAACGGGGTACAGGGAAACCCACCGTTCCGTTACGCAGGAGACGATGCAAAGCAAACCAGCAATGGAAATAAACAACATAATTTTACGCATATCAATTCCCCAGCCGGTAAAATGTATGAACGTCAACTTTATCGTGCCTCGTCCAACTAGCAACACCATCTGTCTCAGCCTTCGAAGGGATGAAATTAAACGTGGCCTTATTCTTTTGGCTGGTGTCGGGTTTGATTATTCCGTTTGCCAGCGCTTTTTTGTCCAGTATCAATTCCATACGCCCGTATCGGTTTTCAACATATTTTTCGTTAATAAAAAAATTATGGAAAAAAGTGGAAACCCCGTCATTCCAGCCGTTGGGGTTTTCAAAATAACTCTTCAGCGCGTTTTCATTCAGCTTGTCCCGCAGGCCGACATGCAGGTTTTTGTCCGCCATCAGCAGGTCTTTGGAGGCATCCGCATCATTAAACAACTTGAACATCAGTTCCGCCGTCATTTTATACTTTGAATCCTGATCGAAGCCGTAGGTATCGTTATACCATTTGATGACATCGTCCAGCTCAAGACCATCGGTTGACACTCTGAATTCACCTTTAAAATCAATTAAATCGTCGCTAGTAAGCTTAAAGGTTTCCAGGTTTTTATACGCCTTTTCCCTTTTTTCTTCATAAAACCACTGCTCCCCGCCGACAGCTATATTGTAGAACGCCCCGCCCACATCAACACCGCCCATGCCTATACGACCGCGTGTGAAGCCTTCTTTGCTCAGATCAACCTCCAGCAACCCTATGCTCCCAAGCCCGTTGCGCAAGCCCCCTATCAGTTGTGCGCTGAGACCCCATTCCAAAAGAAGATCGTTGATCCCCGCTGTCCCATGCCCGGCCGCTGCCGATATGCCGACCAACATCACATCAAACAGGGCTTCAAGGTTCACTATGTTCAGCGTCAGGCCGCCCATGTCGTCCCATGCTTTCCCTAAACTTTCGTTCCACCCATAGCCCTCCGCAAGGTTGTAAATCGTATGCACTCCGTACTTCGTAAACTCTCCGGCGGTTGAGGACGCCAGGCTTGCCACACCTCCCAAAAGCTGCTGCTGCCCCCTCGTCATGTCGTTTGTTATCTGCGACCCAAAATAACTGCCAAGCCCTGCGCTTACCCCCGCCCCCAGCGTGGAGGCGATGGTGTTCGCGCTGTACCAACTCGCGTTCGCCTCATCCCAGTCCATATCACCTGCAATCGCGTAAATGTAGCTGTTCGCAACACTTGACGTGTACGCGCCGGCCGCGGATATGCCGCCTTTCGCAAGCGCCTTCGCTCCGGTATCAAGCCCAGTTACTGCCGCTGACCCTCCGGCTGCCCCCACCCCGAAGCTTATTGTTGCCGACAACGCGTTCATCGACATCGTCTTGCCGAAATCCGACCACACCTGCCCGGCGTCACGGCCTGTAACTTCCGTGTCAAGCGTTGCAAAAAACAGGTTATTCGTGAGCTGCGCGCCCAATGTAATTCCCGCTCCGAGGGCAGCCCCTCCTATGGGGCCGAGGAACGCGCTCGCCGCAGCCCCTACTATGGTGCCCACTATCTGCGCGCCCATGTCCGCAAGGCCCCTCAGCGTTGGAGCCTCCAGCCAGCAGCCGTCCTCCCACATCTTGCGGTCGTACATCGGCAGGGACAGCTCCCCGTAGCCTTTCCCCTCCTCCATCGCGTTCCACTGGAAATCCAGCATGATAAGGTGCATCTGGCCCATGCCGTTTTCC
>JAIRRJ010000069.1 GCA_031256035.1 Treponema sp.
AAAACAATGTCAAAACGTTACTCGCCTGTAATTGCGCATCACAATGCGCGGGGAACTTCGTTGCATTATGCTGCAGGCAAAGGGCCGGGGCGGGAGAAAGCGCCCTTTCCGCAGATACAGTTGATCAACAAGCAGGAAGAACCGGCAACTTGCAACGAAGTTTCCCGCGCAAGGAAACATTCAAAAAAAGGCGGTGATTTCCCCGAAGGTTTATATGTTGCGGTTTCCCGCCCCGAAGATTTTTTTATTGTGCAGTCTTCCCGCCCCGAAAGGGTGATGCTTGCCTTAACCGGCAAGAACGCAAAGTATCTGTTAGCGGATAACAAACCATCGCTGCCTTTCAAGCCAGCCGAAATTATTCTGACACTTGACCCGTATTTTCCGCAATTTGCAACGAAGTTTCCCGCGCAGAGTAAAAACGGAACTGACAATGTTGCACAAGACATCAAGCGGTTGGCTGAGAAAGGCTATTTGCAGTACATACTGAACAATCCGGGGCATTTTTCACTGTTCAGGGACATTCGTGATAAAGTAAAGCTGATTGGCGGCCCGTGGCTGTATATGTTCAACTCATGGTCGCTCTCATTTATCGCGTCTCTTGGGGTGGATGGATTTGTATCGCCACTTGAAAACAACAGGCAAAATCTGGAACGAACGCTTGGCATAAAAAGCCGCGGCAGCGAAACGCATGGCAGGAAACGCCATGGATTTAGCCCGCTTCATTCAAAGTTTTTCATAACGGTTTTCGCGTGGCCGCCGCTTTTTAATATCAGAGCAAACATTTCCCCGGGACTTGCTTCATTTGCAGATAACAAAGATGAGATTTTTTCTCTTGTTACGGGTCATGAAGGCTGCCGTGTGTACCCGCAAAAACCTTTTTCAATAATTGACAAAATTCCGTTTTTGAAAGAGGCAGGGTTCGGGCGTTTCATAATCGATCTGTCCGGTCAGTTGCTGAAAAAATCAGACTACCGCGACTTGATGCGTTCGGTTAAAGAAAGCGCCCCCCTGCCCCATTCGAGCCGTTTTAACTGGAAAGACGGCTTTTATCAAAATCAAAACACTACGGCAGGCTCAAGCTGATTATCAACCATTGCCAACACCGGTTCGCCGTTTTCAGTATCGGGATAATCATCCTCGTAGGGTGAATCCGAATCTACAATAGTCCCTGCCGCGGCGGATTTTGAGCTGCCGTCCTTTTTAAATTCGGGACGGAACTCCACATGTTCCGCCACAATGGTGATTCTGGAGTGTGGTTTGCCGTCGGTGCCGTTCCAACGATCCTGTTTCAAACGTCCCACTACGCGGATACCGCGACCTTTGCGCCCCTTGTTGTAGCACGCATCAGCAAGCCGCGACCAGGTTTCCACCTCGAAAAAGGAAACTTCCTTTTCAAAGCCAGTATCCTGTTTGTAGAAGCGATTCGAAGCAAGGCACATTGTGCAAACAGGCGTTCCTTTGGGTGTGGATCGAAGCAGAGGGTCTCTCACCAGATTGCCTTCGATTAGAATAGAATTGAGGTTGTTCATATATTCCTCCTCTGATAGTTCCGACAGCATAGACCGCCGGCCATGAATTTTCCAAATGAAAATTCATAGATACCATATATATGCGCGCAGATGGTCTAGCGCTTTAGTGAGGAAGAAAAAAACTGTAAAATGTCCTCATTCCTAAATCCTTTCTTTTATGGTATTATCATAAAATGTATAACGGCTCATAAATGGAGTTAGTATTTTTGATACACTTTTTTTTGGGTTTTATTTGTTCTATAGGGTTTTACGCTTTTTTTTACCGGCAAAACCGGCCGGCACAGAAATGGCGGTCTATTGTCCTGCTGATTGCATCTACTCTGGGTTACCCGCTTTGCGAAATATGGATGAGCGGCAATCCGCAGCAATTTAACAGCGTTCACGCTTCCATCAGTTATGCTCTTTATTTGATATGGCTCACGGTCTGTATTCTTGCGGGAACAAACCGCAGTCGGACACTTGTTGGCACGGCCTTCATCCTTTGCTTCGGTTATTCAGTACAGATGCCGATTGGTTTCTTTATCGGTCATGTTTCCTTTTCATTGGACACTACGCTCTTTTTGGAAACGCTTCACCAAACTCAAAAACTCCGTTATGTCCTGGCCTTCTTCGGCAACTGTAGTGTAACAGGCAGTTGTTTCCTGGCTGTTCATTGGCTGCGCAAAATTCAGTCAAAACCGCCTTTCAAACTGTGCGCAGTTTTCACTGTGGTGTTTATCAGCATCCTCGTAATCAATCAGGTTTGGTGGAAATACACAATAAATTCGATGAATAATATACCCTGGGTGATTCTTGCTTTTCTGGGGCTGCTTCTGACGGCGACACCGGTAATCATTCTATACCTGTTTACGCGGCTTGCCGTCCATGCGGAAAACATATCCGGCGGCGTCCAAACAACAGCCGATTCGCCGCCAACCATAGCGGTTTCCGATGTCGAGCCGCTCTGGACACAAGAGCATGGGCTGTCGCCGAAATTCTGCGAGCGCTACACTCTGACGGATCGGGAAAAGAACATTGTCGAAGTAATGATGAAAGGCAAGAGCAACAAGGAAATCGCTGAAGCCCTGTTCATCTCACAGAGAACTGTGGAAAAATACCTGCAAAACGTCTACCAGAAAACCGATGTATCGAACCGTTTTGCCCTGTATTCGATGATAAAAGGGGAATGAACCTCCAAACAGCCGAATTCGTACAAACCGCATCCGAAATAGTACAAACCGTAATATAACCTCCTCAAAAAACCGGTAACATATCCTCAATACGAATGAAGTATTCTAATTATTTCACACAAAGACACAAAAAGTTTAAGAGGTTTTTCCTCCATCTTCCCTTAGTAGCTTTGTGCCTTTGCATGAACCTCTTCCTTTTGTCGTGCGAAAATCCCTTCATGCTCAAAATACTCGAACCCAAAACAATCTATTTTAACTCTAACGGCGGCAGTAAAGTAGCAAATCAAAATCTATGGAAAGGCAACAAAGTAAAAAAACCAGCAGACCCTGCCAAAGCAAGTCATACCTTCGCCGGCTGGTTTGAGGACAACAACAAGTTTACCAAAGCATGGATTTTCGACACCGTACCCACTGCAGACGTAACGCTCCATGCAAAATGGAACGCCGATAAAACAGATCCGCCCGACACCGGCTGCGAACACCAATGGGGTGTTTGGACAGTAACCACACCCGCCTACTGCACTGCCGCAGGAGAGGAAACAAGAATCTGCACCATTGACCCAATACACAAAGAAATACGCCCCATGGCTCCGCTTGGACACGACATGAAATGGGTAGAAACAAAAGTCCCAACCTACACAGAAGAAGGCATAGAAACATATACTTGCCAACGCATCGGCTGCACCCACACCGCAGGAACACGCACAATTCCACAACTGGTAATCACCCCGGACAGCGACCTCAGCTCCATCCTTGCCTCCCTCCCCGGCAATACCGCCGCCACTCCCTATGTCCTTGTCGTAAACATTGGCGATCTCAGCAGTATTGGAGACACCCTCAACGCTAACCCTGACAAATATGTTATCCTTGATATGTCCGGCAGTACATTTAACAGCATTGGAGATTATGCTTTTGCGGCTTGTCAAAGCCTTATCACCGTTACAATACCGGACGGTGTTGAAAGCATTGGGGCTTATGCTTTTCGGGACTGCACCGGCCTTAAAAACATTGTTACAGGGGACAGCGTTAAAAGTATTAGTATCGGTACTTTTTTCGGCTGCGCCAGCCTTGAAAGCATCACCATACCAAGCGCCGTTACCTGTATTGAGGTTTATGCTTTTTACGGTTGCGTCAGCCTTAAGAGCGTTACCTTTGAAGGCACGATTCAAGAGGCTGATTTTAGCGACGGATCCAGATTCCCCGGCGATTTGCGGGATGTATATTTATACCATTACTCCGGTGAAGGCGGAATTGGAACATATACCACCACAAGAAGCCCGAACGATGATTATACCGCAAAGTGGACGAAGCAATAGAGGTCTAAAAATCAGCAGAATGAATACAAATCACTTCTAACTGTTATATATTTTCAGCATAAACGGCGCAAAAAACAGTAACAGCGCTCCGGCAGCCAGAAAAATATAGAAACCAACGTTGGATAAGCTGTCTTCCCCAACATAGTAGTCTTCGGGTTTATTGGGGTCGTAATGCACTGTTACTTTCTGCCCTTCGGTAAAACGGGACTTTGGCGTACCGAATACAGAACAATCCCTGTACGGGCGTCCGTTAGCTGTATAGGAGAACTCAGGGTAATAGGAATAGGAAGATTTTGATCCTCCGCTTCTGCGGCGATGTACCTCTATAACTATTCCTGTTGTTTGAGATGTGCAGACCACTTTAAGCCGCCGGTTTCTCTTTATACCAAAAAGACTTATTGATGTACATAAAGCGCCAAAAATCAGGAAAATAACCATCGCTCTGGTTCCCTGTGATGTGGCGGACTTCTTTGTAAGAGGTTTACCGGTTATCAATTCATACAGAAAACTCATCTCGTTTGAATCGATACCTTCATTTTGATTAACTGCAACTAACAACAATTTGCCGTTTGGGATGGTAATCCATGAATCTTTATTTGAACGTACATAACCGGCATAATCCTGCGCGGCGGCTCCGTCAAGAAACTCCATAATAATTACAGACGTAGAGGAAGATATTGACCCGCCGTCATTTTTGACGTGAAACGAAAAACCTCCGGTCGTTTTTTCCTCCAAAGGAAAATCATGGTCAGACGGTATATAATGCTCGAATATTTTATACTCCCCCGCGCCCTCTAATTTGCCTCTGACACTTTCCAGTGTAATTGAGCTGTTTTTACTGCAAGCGGCGAAAACGATGACTATGATTAGTACTGTTACGAAAACGATTAATTTCACCATATCATTTCTCCTAATGACATCAGAATACCATATTTTTCACAGAGTTAGCGAAAAAACAGACGAATAAGTACAAACCGCAAGCGAATTAGTGAGGGGCACACCTTGCGGGGATGCGAATGAACCTCTCTGCGGCAAGAAGGAAAAGAGCGACATACTAATGAAGCCAAAGCATCGCTCTGGTTCCCAATATTAATAAAATGTAATATAAACAGTGATATGAAGAAGATTTATATAAATCTGCTCATTATTCTCATGACATTCTACGGGTTTGTTGCGTGTGTTCGTTCACAAGACGGCATTCCGTCAAATGAATTTACATCAAATGAATTTGAATTTACTTCACATGATGATTTTGTGGGACTGCTTTTGGAAAATGGCGGAACATATCATCGTGAAAGATATGTAGGTAAGATCTATGAAGATAAATATGGCAATAGCTTTAGCTTAAAACTAATGGAAAATGGCTGGAAAAAAAATGCTTTAGAATACGAATTATTCAGCGTTCCTGATTTGGATTTATTATTGCCGTTAAGAAATTATATCGAGTCTGTGTGGATTCTTCATGACAGTACAACATCAGATATTTCTTTTATGGAAAACCTTCCACAATTAAAAGATGTAGCTATAGACAATCAGTATGTCGTAAACTTTGAACCATTGGGAAAATTAATTAATCTTGAACAATTAAGAATAAGAAATAATCTTGCGGTAATTGACTGTTCAATATTTTCCAATCTGAATAATTTAAAACTTTTGACATTATCTGGCAGCATTATAAATTTAGAAACAATATTTGATAAGTCGAAAGAAGTGTTTAGGTTACCTAATCTCGCTTATATAACTATTGGCGAATATGTTTTTGATAAATGGAAGGATGGATATTTTTTAAGAATCATACAAGGATTAACCCCACGTGATAGAAATATCAGGGAAAAATACGGCAATAGATATGGAGAACATTACATAGACCAATACGGAAACACATTTAGTGGTGTGTATGGGGGGACGGTAACAGCCGAACTCTTACATACTCCCGATTATGAAGTATTATCAAGCCTGTCGGGAAATATCGGTTCTTTGACCATTGAAGATACCAGCCCGATAACCGCCATTGAATTTCTGGACAGCTTCACGCCATTGGCAAGCTTAACGGTAAAAAATTCAGCTATAGAAACCTTTGAGCCGTTAAAAAATTTATCAGGATTGCACTCTTTAGTAATAAGAAACCCAAACATTAAAGCCGTTGAATCGCTTAAGCGCCTGTCCCATCTTTCATCACTAAAAATCGATCTCTCTACAACTACCGATTTTTTAACCATGAACGGATATGGGAATGTTTTGGATTTTTTACATTCAATGAAGGATATTGCAAACCTTGCCAAACTCACTCTCAGTGATAGTGCCGTTCAAAATGACGATATAGAAGAAACCGATGAAATGTATTCATTGGCGCAGGAAATGTTTAAAATATCAAATCTGGAGGATATACAGCTTGACGGAAACTATTTTTCCAGAGGATGTCATAAAAGTTATGAGTTCCGGCAAGGTAAATACCATATTTTACAATACAGGGCGGATGTAAGAACCGAACCGGGCAGAAACGGCGATGTTGCTACAATACTAAAATTGCATGATGAAGTTGAAATTATCGAAAATACATTCATAGAGGAAAAAATTAATGATATATGGGGATTCTGGTATAAAATAAAATACGGTAATGTTATAGGATATACATTTGGCGGAAATATTGCACGCGATGCATATGTGACAGATATTGGTAAGAACGGTATAAATGATTATTTTTATTTTCGCTTTTCTGCAAATTTAGGCAGACATTATATTGAACCTTATAAAGATGTAATAATATATATTAATGGTCAGAGAATTAATACAAATGTTTTGTCAAAATCAGAACGTTCTTTAGACGGGCATTTTGAATGGTGTAGATTTGAGGAACATGACGATTATGTACTTGTTGGTTTAAGTCAATATGGAAGGCATCAGTATGAATATATGCATATTTTCAAAGTACAATCAGATGGTAGCATAGAATATATAACTGATTGGAATGAAATAGACTATTGGTAAAAAGCAACGCTGCCTAACAGGATGGTATATGCGCAGCCCGCTTTGCGATCTGACGGCGCATTAGCGGCTAGAAAGACCGATCCCGGCAAAAACACCCGAAATGGTACAAACCGCAAGCGAATTGGTACAAACCGCAGAATAAAAGCTCCCTAAAAAACGATATTATACCAAAAAAAAAGCAAATTAAGGCGATAATGATGATAAGGATGAGATAAGGATATGGATAAGAATCGGACATCTCTGGAATATGAATATGACCTGATGAAATACCGGCTTACCAGCGACGCGCTGGGCATAGCGCACTGGGATATGGACGTGGTGGACGGCGATCCCATCAACCCGAACAACCAGTTCACCTGGTCGCAGGAATTCCGCGATATGCTTAGGTTTAATGATGAACACGATTTCCCCAATATCCTGTCAAGCTGGAGTGATCGCCTCCATCCTGAAGATAAAGAGCGGACACTGAATGCGTTTGAAGCGCACATTATCGACCGTACCGGAAAGACGCCGTACGATTTGGAATACCGCCTTTTGCTGAAGAACGGTGAGTACCGCTGGTTCCGCGCTTTCGGAACCACATTGCGGAACGAAACGGGCATACCTATTAGGGTTGCGGGCGCGTTGATGGACATAGAGGAAGAAAAACAGACAAAAAACCAACTGCTTATTATGTCAAGCATAGTCCATAACTCTCCCCACTCAATAACCTACAAAAAAATAAGCGGCGAATGTCTGTATATCAACCCTGCCGCTTCCACGATGTCAGGACATACGCGGGAAGAACTTATGAAGGATTACGTTGGGTTACTGTTCAGCGAAACAGAGCCAAACGCGTCAAAAATGATAGCAGAGGGGCTGCGCAAAGACGGATATATGCAATACGAGCTTACGGCAAAGTTAAAAAACGATGAAAAAAGAATCTTGGCGGGAACGTCATTCATGGTAGATTCAGGCTCGTTCGCGACCATCGTATCTGACGTAACCGAAATGCGAAAACATGAGCGGGAAAAAATAGAGGCGATGAATGAATTGGAATCGGCGCTTAAACAGGCAAAAGCCGCAAGCAAAGCAAAAGGCGATTTCCTTTCCAATATGAGCCATGAAATGCGCACCCCCATGAACGCGATTATCGGCATGACGGCAATAGGTAAAAACGCCAAAGACATTGAGCAAAAAAACCATGCTCTGAACAAAATCGGAGACGCTTCATCGCATCTCTTGGGCGTTATAAACGATGTGCTTGATATGGCGAAAATCGAAGCGGACAAATTGGAACTGTCGCCCATTGAGTATTGTTTTGAAAGAATGCTGCAAAAGGTAGTAACGGTCATCAGTTTCCGCGTGGATGAAAAACGCCAGCGCCTTTCCGTAAACATAGACAAAAATATACCGCGTTTTGTTGTGGGTGATGACCAGCGTTTGGCGCAGGTTATAACAAATCTTTTGGCTAACGCGGTGAAATTCACACCCGAAGAAGGCAGTGTCCACCTTGAGGCATCTTTTATCGGAGAGACTTCAGACCTGCGGTCTGTAGACCATGGGTCTGGCGGGGTTTGCGAACTGCGTATCGAAGTAACCGACTCAGGAATCGGCATAGCTCCCGAACAGCACGATAAAGTTTTTAAACCGTTTGAACAGGCTGAAAGCGGAATAAGCCGCAAGTTCGGCGGCACCGGACTGGGGCTGGTTATTTCCAAACGGATCATTGAGCTTATGGACGGCAATATTCACCTTGAATCGGAACTAGGCAAAGGAACGAAATTTATTTTCACCATAAAAGTCGGACGCGGAAAAAAGAGTCCGGGGTCTTTGCTTGCCCCCAATGTCAACTGGAAAAACATACGGATTCTGGTTGTCGATGACATGATCGAAACGTGCAATCAATTTAAGGATATATTCGGCAACCTTGGCATACAGTGCGATGTTGCATCAGACGGACAGGAAGCATGGAACATTATTGAAAAACGCGGCGAATATGATATTTATTTTATTGACTGGCGTATGCCCGTCATGGACGGAATTGAACTGACAAGGCTGATCAAATCGCGCAAAGGAAGCCGCCCGTCTGTCGTTACCATGATTACGGCGGCGGACTGGGAGCAAATTAAAGATGAAGCAATTGAAGCCGGTGTTGACAAATGTTTATTGAAGCCGTTATTTTCATCCATGCTTATTGACTGCGTAAACGAATGTCTGGGCGTGGATCAAAATAAAGATGAAGACATAGCAATCGGGGAAGGCGAGTTTGCAGGCAAAAGGTTACTCGTTGCAGAGGACATTGAAATCAACCGCGAAATACTCATAGCGCTTTTGGAAAACACCGGGCTGGTTATCGACTGCGCCGAAAACGGTAAAGAAGCGCTAATAATGATAACAACTGATCCCGAAAAATACGATGTGGTATTCATGGATGTGCAAATGCCGGAAATGGACGGGCTGGAAGCCACACGGTGTATTCGCGCCTTGCCCGGACACAGAAGAGAAAAACTGCCGATTATAGCGATGACCGCCAATGTTTTTAAGTCAGACATTGACGATTGCCTTACGGCTGGCATGGACGCTCATCTTGGCAAGCCGCTTGATATTGACGATGTGCTTGAAAAACTGCGTAAGTATTTAAGACGGTAAACCGTTATACGAACAGTTGTAAAAAGAGGTATTTTGAAAACTAAAAAAGTGTCTGTTCATGAGTCACCAGAAAAAAGTTTCCCCGGCAAATCATCAGCTTTGTATTCAGCTTCCAGCAAAAGCCGCTTTTCTCCGGTCTGTTGTGCCGAGGTTTCGTCCGTGTAGCGGATAACAAGCTGAGGCGGGGTGTAACTGAATATTTTTTTCCACAGATTTGTCCCTTTTATCAATTCAGCCGAGATGATTTTTTCCTTCGGGATGAAAATAGTTTTTTCTTTCGGCTGTTCCTGCGCGGCAAAGCGGGTAAAAGCGTCTATCCATGTCATTTGCGGGAAATGATGAAAACGGAAGCCGCCCGATGTTGCGATAATGAGTCCCCAAATACCGCCCCATTTTTTATTGTCGAATTCATCCCAGCCGGAAACATACTTCCCCAGACCCCGCGCCAGAACTTTTTCACCCAGTTTTTCTTCGTATTCCTGCCAAAAAGCATCCGCCGCTTTTTCAGTTTTTCTGAACAGCATAACCAAATGTCCTTGTGGCGATTACGTTGATCCCGGCATCCTTACAGCCGGCATCATTCCAATCGGCGATTACGACATCACCCGCTTTTACGGGAAGGGCAACGGTTGTTTTGTAAATGTCCGCTAACAATGCCGGAATCTTTTCCCGCGGGCAGGGAGAAACAGTCTTTACAGGAACACGCTGTACTAAGCTTTCTGCGCCTTCAACACGGCAAGTCGCGGTTACAACACGCTTAGGAGCGCGGATTTCTTCCCGCGCATAAACTGCGCCGCGGGGACAGCGGTTGCCTGTTACGGAAAGTCCGTCCACGGACAAGTTGTCTGCGGACGACATATCCGCAACTTCCAGAGAACAGCCGATGGGGCATACAATACAGGTCAAGCTTCGCATAACACTTCCTAATTAATAATGAATTCCAAAATGGAATCTGAATTTACCTCATGCCCTTCAAAATCCTTCGGGCCGATTTTCAGACTGATCATTTCCGAAGGCTGAACATGGCGTTGTTTTATGCTGCGGACTACTCGGTTATCAAGGCGGAGTTCAAGCACAGCATCGCTTTTAACAATCATTGAACGGAGATAAATCTGATTTTCACGTTCAGGCGCAATCCGCGCGGGGTTCACATAACGCACATGGGAACCCGCTCTGGTTCGTATCTGCAAAGCGGGGCGCTCTCCGCGAAGCCACTGCGCGGCAAAACGTCCGGCGCGTCTGCTTTCTTCGCAGACCCAGTCAACAAGATCGTGAACATGCAGTACATTGCCGCAGGCGAAAACTCCGTCAACATTGGTCATGAGGCTAGAATCAACCGAAGGACCGTTTGTAACATTGTTCATCTCCACTCCGGCGGCTCTGGACAATTCGTTCTCAGGGACCAGCCCAACCGACAGCAGCACCGTGTCGCAGTCTATGCGGAAACTTTTGTCCGGCGCAAGGACGCCGTTTTGCATCGGTGTAACTTCGATCCCCTCCACGCGGTCATTGCCGAAAATGCCTGTGGTCTGAGACGAAAGGTAAAGAGGAATATCAAAATCCCGCAGGCACTGAACAATGTTACGCGTAAGACCGGCGGGATAGGGCATAATTTCCACCACGGCTTTTACCTTGCAGCCCACCCAGCTCATGCGCCGCGCCATGATCAGCCCGATGTCGCCCGAACCGATAACAACAACTTCCTTGCCGGGAATGTAGCCTTCAATATTCACCAAACGCTGGGCAAGCCCCGCTGTGAAAATTCCCGCAGGGCGTGAGCCGGGTATCCGCACATTGCCGCGATTGCGTTCGCGGCAGCCCATCGCAAGCAGCACGGCGCGGCTTTGTATCCGCATTGCGCCGGACGGAGAGACGCAGTGCAGGGAATGGACAGCAACCGGAGAATGAGGGGCGGTAAATTGGGTTACAGTGGTATCAGTGTAGACCGCGATTTTTGATTTTGTTACGCGCTCAATAAAACGTTCCGCAAATTCGGGACCGGTGAGTTCTTCGGAGAATTCGTGCAGACCGAAACCATTGTGGATGCACTGCATGAGAATCCCGCCGAGGTGATTCTCCCTCTCAATGATTGCGCATGTGAAACCATCTGCCTCCAGTTCAAGAGCCGCCGCCATTCCCGCAGCTCCTCCGCCGATCACAACCGCGTCGTATTGCAGTTCTTTCATAACGCGGCCTCCAGCAGGCGGCTTTTTCCGCCATGTTTTGTAACTTCACTCCATGAAAGACCAGTTTCCCTCATTATGATTTTGATGATCTTGTAGGTGCAAAATCCTCCCTGGCATCGCCCCATTTGTGCGCGGGTAAAATATTTTATTCCGTCAAGAGTAGTGTGTCCAAGTTTTACCGCCTGCACAATTTCAGCTTCACTGACATTCTCGCAGCGGCAGACAAGGTTGCCCCATGCCGGGTCTTTGTTGATAAAGTTGTCCAGTTCGTTGAAATTAAGTTCCCTTGCGCGAGGGTGATCTTCGACTAAAGGATTCCAGCCCGGCTTTTCAGTCAGTACGAGTCCCATCTCCAACAGAATATTTTTTACATACTCGCCGATTGCGGGTGATGCTGTAAGCCCCGGACTTTGAATACCCGCCACCTGCACAAATGCGGGCGCTTTTTTTGACGCTTCGATATAAAAATCTTCTCCCAAGCACGGGCGCAGTCCCGCAAAAGAAGTGATAACATCATTTTGACTAAGAGACGGTATCATGGTCTTTCCTGAAACAAGAATCTGATCCAGCCTGTTTGCGGTAGTTGAAAAATCGCCCTTGTCATCGACAGCATCGGCGGTAGGGCCTACAAGCGCGGTTCCTTCCACAGTGGGGATAACAAGCATCCCCTTTGAAACTGAAGTCGGAACAGGAAAGACCACTCTGGAAGGGTATGCTTTGGTCAGTTTGTCCAGAAGAAAGTACTCGCCCTTTCTCGCGCTGATTTTAAATTCCTCGCCGCCTAATATTTTTGACACTTCATCCGCAAAAAGACCGGCGGCATTTATCGCATAACGGGTTTTTATCTCCCTGCCGTCTTCGGCGCGGATTGTCCATAAATCTTTATCCCGATGTGCCTCGTTCACGCCAAAATTGGTAAGCAGCGTAACACCGTTTTTCAGCGCCGACTCGACCAGCGCGAAAACAAAACGGTAAGGTTCGATAATTCCGCCGCCGGGAGCGTAAAGCCCGCCCACAACATCCGCCGACAGCTTCGGTTCAAGTTCAAGTATCCTGTGGCGCGAACAAAGTTCAATCCCGATAACTTCGTTCTCGACCCCCTGCATGTAAAGATGTTCGACCGCCTTCATCTCTTCATCATGAAGCGCCGCGACAATTACACCGCACCTGCGGAACGGGAAATTGAGTTCCTGCCTGAGCCGGTCAAACATCAGGTTGCCCTGAATCTCCAGCCGCGCCTTGAGGTATTTTTTGTTATGATGAAATCCGCCGTGAATTATTCCGGAATTGGCCTTGGAAGTTCCGAATGACACATCCGCGGCTTTTTCAAGCACAACGGTTTTGATATTGTAAGCCGAAAGACGGCGGGCTATGTTTGCGCCGCAGACTCCGCAACCCAAAATCGCGACATCAAAGTCCATAGTTAATTGTACAGGCTGGCGCGCATTTTTGCTACATGTGATATAATTCCCGTAATATTATGCTGATTGATATTGCATTGATAATTCTGGGGATGGCGTTGCTGATAAAGGGCGGCAGCCTGTTGGTTGACGGCGCGTCATCATTGGCGCGGCGTTATAAAATATCCGAATTGACAATCGGGCTGACGATTGTCGCTTTCGGAACGTCAGCACCGGAATTTGTAATAAGTTTTACAGCAAACATCAATTCACATCCTGAAATCGCCCTGGGAAATATAATTGGCAGTATTAATCTCAATCTGCTTTTAATTCTGGGAATTAC
The DNA here is from genome assembly GCA_031256035.1 of Treponema sp. GTDB lineage: Bacteria > Spirochaetota > Spirochaetia > Treponematales > Breznakiellaceae > WQXQ01. The sequence continues at coordinate 13,563 of JAIRRJ010000069.1, forward strand.
GGGATTGATAGCGCCTGTTGCGGTTCAAAGAAACACCGTCCGTTATGAGATACCGTTTTCTTTGTTTGCGGCAGTTGTTCTGTTCCTGCTGGCAAATTACGGTTTTATCTCAGGAGGGAGAAATTTACTCACCCGCATTGACGGCTTGATCCTGCTTGTGCTGTTCGGAGCATTTCTTTTTTATGTTTTCAAAAGCATGAAGACTGGCGAAACAAACGATGCTCAACCCGCGGCAAAAATAATTTCTTTGGGAAAATCATTGTTATTTGTCATTCTGGGATTGGCTTTTCTTGTCTTTGGAGGAAGGGTTGTCGTTTACTCTGCGGTAAATTTGGCACATGCGCTGAATATCAGTGAAAAAGTTATCGGACTCACTATTATAGCGTTTGGGACTTCACTGCCTGAACTGGTAACATCAGTTACCGCTATCATTAAAAAGAGCGATGACATTGCTGTCGGAAACATAATCGGCTCGAATATTTTTAACATACTGTTGATATTAGGTGCAAGCGCGTTGGCGCGTCCCATGGAATACTCGCCTGTTTTTAATAAGGATATTTGTATTTATTTTTTAGGCTCTTTGCTTTTGTTTTTGGCAATGTTTACAGGCAAGAAAAGAAAAATTGATCGCTGGGAAGCCGCGATTTTTGTTCTGCTTTATGCGGGATATGTGGTTTATATGATAATGAAAAATGAGTAAGGAGAAAAGACATGACGAAGCCTGACCTTTCCGATAATCAAACCATTCCGGCTTTTGCAACGAAGTTTCCAGCGCCGGAACGAAAGCGGCTGTTCATCAGTGTAAAAACAGGCGCGAAAGAACGGCTGGAACTTGTAAAATGGGCTGCCGAAAATAAATACGACGCTTTGGTTTTTTCATTAGGTGACAAATGTTTCAGCGCCGGCGGATTTGGCGGCGGAAGCGAATATGCGAAACTTGCAAAACAACACAACTTTATAATTGAAGCGGGAGGGCGCGACTTTTCCCTGCTGCTGCCGAAACGGCTGTTTCTGTTTCACCGCGATCTGTTCCGCATGGAGCATGGCAAACGGAAATCAAATCATCACTTCTGCCCGACCAATCCTGAAACAACATCCCGCATAAAAAAACGCGCGCGTCATTTGTTCAGCCGGGTCATGGCGGGCGTAACCGTTCCGCGGGTCTTTCACCTTCTGCCCGATGAGGGGCATGAAAACACATGGTGCGCCTGCCCCGCCTGCCGCGCCTTCAATTACTCCGAACAGAACCTCATCACCGTCAATTCCGCCGCGGACGCGCTTGCAAGCATCGATCCGAATGCGCGGCTTTCGTTTTTTGATTATGAGATGGAACCGGAGGCAGAAACTGGCGCCGAGCCCGAAGGGCGATGGTTCCCGCCCGCGGGGATTGAGGCAAGGGAAAATATGTTCCGGCTAGCAGTGAGCAGTGAACAGTGAACAGTGAACAGTTATCAGTGAGTAGTGAAATCAGCCTTTTTATATTGCGTTGGTTTTTTTTATATCCGGTTGATGTTTTTCATATTTGCGGGCTACAAAGAAAATGAACAGACCAAGTATTGTAATAATTATTGAAATTATTAACTGAAAAACCATATTAACCTCTCATAATCCATTGTCTGATTAACTCGACAATGCTTAAAAAGCCAAGTGCGCTTACTCCTGGTCCGGCATATTTTAACACGATCATCAATTTATTTTCTGGTGTTCATAAAATTCCCTGTATGCCTTCCAGAGTTTTGTTTATTTCGTCCAGTTTTCGACAACGATTTTTCCGTCTTTTTTGCCATGGATTAGGTCAGTGAACAGTTATCAGTGAATAGTGAGCAGTTGTTTTTCATCACTTTTATTTATATTCTTGTGCATATGGGTATTTCTTGTTTTTCTTTGCCATGATTTTTCTCCTTCATCTCAATTAATTTTTAACCAAGCTCGCTCTGTTTTTAACGGAGCGCCGTTATTTTTTAAGATCGGTCTGTAAAAATTTAAGGTTCGTCTGTAAAATTTTAAGGTTGCTCTGTTAAATTTCACGGTCGCTCCGTTAATTTTTAAGGTTCGCCTGTTAATTTTTAACAGACGGCGCTTGATTTTTAATCAAGCGTTGCTGTTTTTTATGCTCAATTTAGCCGAATTTACCTTCAATCCGGCTAAAAACCTCCTCTTTAGGGCAAGAGCGAACCTTCGGTTCGTTGCGAATTACCTACTGCCTCGTCCGTGTTACAACACTTTCCCCTGGCCTTGGGATTCCACCATGACTACTATATTCGCCATGTCTGATATACGTTCCGGGCGTTCCGTTGCTTGGATTGTCCGCATAAAATGCTGCACGCAGGGCATCACTACCAGATACTGCCGGAGAAAATACATGGGCATTAAAAGTGTTTGCCGGAATCGTGCCTTGAAAAGTAACGCTCGTCAGATTTCTGCAAGCCTCAAACGCACCTTGCCCTATCGAAGTTACCGATAAAGGAATAGTAACGCTTGTAATTCCGGTATTTCCAAAAGCATAGGTCTCTATAGTCTTCACCGATGAACCGATGGTAACGCTCGTTAAGCTTTCGCAACTTATAAACGCACCGTTCCCTATCGTAGTAACCGATGAAGGTATGGTAATGCTTGTCAGGCTGGTGCCTTGAAACGCATTTCTTCCTATTGTTGTAACCGATGAAGGGAGCGTAATGCTTGTCAGGTTTTTGCAATTTTGAAACGCAGCTCTATCTATCGTTTTTAACGATGAAGGCGAAGCAAAAGTAACGCTTGTCAGTTGCTCGCAATCACCAAATGCACCTTCTCCGATAGTAGTTATTGATGAAGGAAAGGTAACGCCTTTCAGACTATTTTTTTGATAAAACGCACGCCCTCCTATAGCGGTTACTCCTTGAGGGATGATAATGTTGCTTAGGTCTTGTCCTACATTCGAAAACTCTGTTAATGTCGTTCCGCTAAATTTCATTCCTTCCGTTGGCGGTATTTGTGTTGTTGTTGTTTGTGTTGTTGTCCCGCCAGTGCTGGTCGATGTTGTTGTCCCTCCAGTTGTCGTCCCTGTTGTGGTCGTTCCACCTGTTGATGTACTACCTGTGCTGGTAGTACCACCTGTACCGGACGTGGTGGTTGTCTCTGTTGGTGGCGGCAGTGTTACAACTACCGGCGTTTCGGTTTCGGTTTTCTCTCTGCGTCCGCCACGGCGTTCACGCGCGGTTTCCAGTTCGGCTTGCAGTTCGGCAACTTCTTCCGCTGTACCCGTTTTGCTGAGAGCCTCCATCCTGGCCTGTAAATCGGCTATCTGCGCTTCCAGTGCCTTTTCAGCATCGCTTTTTTTGGGTGTGCAGGCTGTTGCCACAAGGGCGACTGCGACAATGGCGCATACCATTAGCACGGACTTTAGTCCAAATCCTCTTTTGTTCATACAATTCCTCCTTATAATTTTTATTGTTAAAATATTTCTCGATTTATCGCACGCAAAGGCACGAAGATCACAGAGAACGCCAAGGAAGAAAGAAAATAGGGAATTCTTAATCCCTCTTCTTTCTTTGCGTTCGCGTACCGAAGGTACGACGTAGCTTTGCGCCTTTGTGTGAAATCTTCTTGGAAATAATACTTTTTTCAGAAAAAATGCTTTGTTAAGTAGTTTGTATAGTTGACACGATCTTAGTGGTATTCTAATTATAATTGGGGATTATCGGCAATCGGCAATCGGCAATCGGCAATCGGCAATCGGCAATCGGCAATCGGCAATCAATGGGGAAATTTGTTTTTTGTTCAAAGGCTTGCATAGTTAGTGAAGTTTATCACGGGGTGAGCGGGGTTGGCAAGAGCCAGCTTGTTTTTTCTCAACAGACAGAATATTATTTTATAAAATGCAGTTGTCATATACTTATTGGGAAGTAAAAGAAGGCGGATATATAGGTTTTCTCAACCAATATCCTGATTATTGGACACAAGGGGACAGCATAGACGAACTCGAAAAAATGCTTGTTTCACTCTATGGCGACATTATGGAGTTTGACGATATTCAATCTGCTGTTCCTGAACATACAGGTTTAGTCGCCGTTCCGGTATGAAACGCCTTGATTTAGTCAGGACAATTGAAAAAAATGGGGCTGTTCTTATCAGGCATGGAAGCGACCATGACTGGTATAAAAACCTGAACACCGGAATTGCAGAATCCGTTCCCCGCCACAGAGAAATCAAAGAACCCTTGGCAAAGAAAATAATTAAACGGCTTTCTTGAGGCAGCCGCGCTATCTCCGCCGGCGCGACAATAAAATCAGCCGCAAAAGGCTCATAATCGCGGTAAGGGCGGAAGCGACATAGGTCAACGCCGCAGCGGTTAAAACTTTTTTAACTCCCTTAAGTTCCTCTTCGCTGAGAACGCGGTTGTCCCGCAGAATGGCAATGGCGCGGTTTGAGGCGTTAAACTCTACCGGCAGTGTAACCACATAAAAAAACACAGCCGCGGCGAAAAGAATGATTCCGATATTGATCAAGAGCGGAAAGGAAAAGAAAAATCCCGCAATGGCAACCCACGGGCCGAATGACGAGCCGACATTCGCAACCGGCACAAGTGTACTGCGCATAACAAGCGGCCCCCAGGAAACGGCGTGTTGAATGGCGTGTCCCGCTTCATGCGCGGCAACGCCGACTGCCGCAATGGAAGAAGCGCCGTACACCGGCTGGGAAAGACGCAGCGTTTTTGATGCAGGAGCGTAATGATCGGTAAGGGAACCATCTACCGGTTCAATTTTTACATCATTGATGTTATTCGCTCTCATTAAAAGGGCAGCCGCATCCTGCCCCGTAATTTTACGCGAACAGGGAACTTTTGAATACTTTTCAAATGTGGACTTGACCATCATTTGCGCCCACAATGAAAGAATGATGGTTGGAACAACCAAAATCAGATAGTACGTATCAAAAACCATTTTATTCTCCTTAATTTATTTTTTCTGCGCCCAGCGACCATATGATCAACAATTATGTGGCAGGCGGACTGCGGCGGACTACATATTCCTGTTTTGCAGGACCGGGATTTTCGCTGGCTCTCGCCGCGCGGGAAAGCATTTCTTTTTGAACCCTGAACGGCTTTTCTTTTTCCGCGGGATTTAACCGCGTCCATTTTCCGGCATTATCAAGCGCCGAAGCATGGCAGTTATCACTGAAATAATCATTCAGGATTTCCCTCAGTTCAACGCGGAGCTTTTCATCCTGAACAGGGAACATCAGCTCCACGCGGCGATCAAGGTTACGCGACATCCAGTCGGCGCTGGAAAGATAGAGTTCTTCCGCTCCTCCGTTGGCAAAGTAGAAAATCCGCGAATGTTCAAGATAATGATCGATAACGCTGATCACTTTTATGTTTTCCGAAATTTCAGGGATGCCCGGAATCAGGGTGCAGATACCGCGCACGCAAAGAGAGATTTTCACTCCGGCTTTTGAAGCAGCGTACAATGCCTTGATAACATCAACATCGGTAAGGGAATTAATTTTTGCAATGATCCTTCCCGGATATTTATGCCTTGCCCTGTTTGCCTCCCGTTCAATCAATTCCAGAAGACGGCGTTTGAGGCCTGAAGGGGCAGCCGCCAGCCTTACCATCGGCTGAACAGCCGAATAACCTGTCAGCATATTAAAAAGAAGGCCGGCATCGTACGCGATGTCCTCGCGGCTGGTAAAAAGGCAGACATCTTCGTAATACTTCGCGGTTCTGTCATTGTAGTTTCCGGTAGAAAGATGCACATAACGTTTGATGCGGTCGTTCTCACGGCGCAAAACCATCGAGATTTTGGAATGTACCTTCAGGTGGGAAAGGCCGTAAACCACAATCACTCCGGCTTTTTCCAGCCGTTTTGCCCATGAAATATTGCGCTCTTCGTCAAAACGCGCTTTAAGTTCCACAAGCGCCGTTACGTGCTTTCCGTTCAGCGCCGCCTGTTCCAGCGCCCTGACCACGGGAGAATAAGCCGATGAACCTGACTGCCTTGTTCCCGGAATTGCGCCTCCCGTTCTGTAAAGCGCGGTTTTAATTGCTATGACCTCTGGGTCTGCCGCGGCTTCCTGAAAAAAACGGACAACCGGCTCAAAAGACTGATACGGCAAATGCAGCATAACATCGCCCTGACTGATGCGATCCCAGACCGGAGTTTCTTCGTTAAATTCTGCGGACTGCTGAATTTTCCAGGGTTTCTCATTCAATTCTTCCAATCCCGCGACATCTATCAATCCGACAAAATCAACCGTGTTAATGGGACCTGCAACTTCATAAAGGTCTTCACCCACAAGAGAAAAACGCCGCGCAAATTCGTCCGTCAATTTGACGCTTCCCGGAGAGTAAACCATCCGCACCACATCGGATTTATCTCTGCTTTCCAGAACTTCAACCATAGCTTCGATAAAATCTTCATCCCGCTGTTCATCAACGGAAAAATCCGCGTCCCGGTTTACCTTGAACAACATATTTTCCCTGACTCTGTAACCGGGAAAGAGGTAAGAACCCCAGGTTAAAATTACGTCTTCCAGCAGAATAAGCTGAAGTTTAACTTTTTTCTGTTCGTTAGCTGTCATGTTACCGGATTCCGGAAGCCAGATTATTCTGCTCAGGCTTGAAGGCAGCGGTATGATGACCTTACATTCTTCAGATACGGATGCATCGGCGGCGGACGGAATGTCCGCAGACAATTTGTCTGATGATTCCGGTTCAAGCAGAAAGGCGGCGTGTATCAGTTTGCTTTCAATCACCGGCAAAGGTTTGTCATTTTCCAGACGCAGGGGAGTCAGAACCGGATAAACCTGCGTCATAAAATACGATTCAAGAAAATCCAACTGAGGAACAGAACATGAATCGGGATGCAATATTTCAAGCCCGTGCTGGGCGAGGCCGGGAAGGATTTCGCCTAACAGACAGTCATACTGCCTTTTCATGATTAAATGAACTTTTTCTGAAATCGCTTTAAGCTGCTGCGCCGGAGTCATACCGCAGGGATCGGCTGCAAGCCCCGGCGAGTCCGAAAGCCGCATCCGTTTAAGCGCCGCGACCCTGACCATAAAAAACTCATCAAAGTTTGAAGACACAATCGACAAAAAACGGAACCGCTCAAGCAGGGGCAGATCTCTGCGCAGCCCTTCACCCAACACGCGCTCATTAAAGTCAACCCAGGAAAGATCGCGGCTCAGGCAGGGGAAGGATGATGATTCTGTTTCCGGTGTTTTATCCATTACATTTACCATTATAACACATAGTTTATGCTATGTCTGTTAAACCTAACTTAAAATCACCTTGTAGCCGAATACATCCTGAAACATCCCGCCTTTTTCATCAAGGCTCATGGACTCCAGCGAAAGATCATAAACCTTATCCACATGGATCACAAAAGTTTCCGAACGGCGCTCAACAGTGATTTCTTTGATTCGCTGGGAATGACCGCGATCAAGGGCATCGGCGACTCTGAGGATCGAAGCCATTTTCAGCACCAGTGTCCGCTCCTCACGCTGAAGCGTAATGTATTCAATATCCGACTGGGAAGGAGCATCCCCCCGGTGATAGCGGATAACGTTCGCGATAATATTCAATTCGTCATGGTGCACGCCGAAAATTTCCGAATTAATAACAATGTATTGACTGTGTTTCTGATGCCCCGACGCTTTGACATACGTTCCTATGTCATGGAGGATCGCGGCAGTTTCCAGCATGAGGCGATGGCGGCGGTTCATGCCGTGTTCTTCGGCAAGGGCGTCAAAAATGATCATGCACTGTTTCGCGACATGCAGGGAGTGAGACTCGTCAAAATGAAACTTGCGCCCAAGGCTTACCGCTGAGGCTATTATTTGAGTAAAAAACTCTTCCTGAAAGCCGGAATCAACCTCCGATGCCAAATCAATAAGATAGCCGTCCCGTATGGTTACGAGTGGAACAGCCATGTTGGCGGCGCCGGTATTTTCAAGAAAAAGTTTTAGTACCAGAATACCGGGAATCAGCCACTCGGCATCCGCGTAAGAAATCCCGAATTTTTGAACGCAGTCTTCGATGCTGTAGTTGCGAATTTTTTCAGCAAATTCAATGAAGCGCGCGCGTTCGATAATGCGGCAATTTTGGTTTAACTCTCTCCCTGCCTGCTCGGCGGCAAGACGGGCGTCTGAACCGGCAGCCACCAGCGTGCGTACATGCGCCAGATCCATCTCAGCGTTTAACAGACCGGATGTGTTTTTAATATTTTCAATCAAGTACCGTTCATAATAAGCGCCGGCGCCAATCCCGTACCGCGAATGTTGATCGATAATTATTGTCCCTATTTTGAGACTGTGAGCTGCAACCATCTGTCCGCGGCGCAGCAGCATAATTTCCGTTGAGCCGCCGCCGATTTCAATGATCATCGAATTGGCGCGCCAGAACAGGGGAAGGTCGTGCTGCAGGGCAAAACGCACAGCCATGTACATCAGCCGGTTTTCTTCGATACCTTCGATTATTGAAAGATTAAACCCCGTTACCTGCCGGACACGGTCAATAAAAACATCTCTGTTACGCGCAACACGAAGCGCGCTGGTAGCGATTACATGAATGTTGCCGGGATCGATATTCCAGCCCGCCAAAAGTTCACGGTAATTTTGCAGCACGGTAAGACATTCCTGAATGGATTCCCGTGAAAGTTCGCCGGATGTAAAAACATCGCGTCCAAGCGTAACAGGCTGCGCCGCGCGGTCCAGTACCTGCCACCTGCCGCCGGAAAGAATCTCCGCGACATTCAGCCTGATACCTGTGGAACCTATCTCAAGAACAGCGGCAAGTGTGGCCATGGCATCACAGCTTATCTATCAGCATTGAACATTTCCCCGAAGGGATTGGCAGGGTTTTTTTCTTTTTCCCAAGAATGTTAATCGTAAAGTAATAGAGCTTTTCACTTTCCATGTGAATCTCCCAGCCCCTGCCGCTCTTGTTGGAAAGAATTGTGATCATATTATTTTTCAGAGACAGATTCTCCACACCCATAATTTCCAGATTGGGAATAATCCAGTCCACGGTTTTATGCGGCAGGGAAATAAAAAGCCCCACAATATTTTCGATGGTAAGGCAAATTGTAGAAAGCGCGTCATAAGCCAGATACTGGGGACGCGGAAACGCCGCCTTGCCCGGCCATTTAGCAGGCCCCTCTTTTGAAGGCATATACGCTTCCCAGAGATTACCTTTGTGATGATTGCCTTCCGGGTTCATGGAATCCAGCATAAAATACACATGCCTGATTGCACACTCTCTTGCCAAATCCCAGAACTGATACCGTTCCAGTCCCTTGATCACCATGAATGTCAAATGAGGAAAGACCGAACCGCGGTAGCCGCGTCCGTGTTCGTCAAAATCTTTTTCAGACACCGCAAGCGTGGGAAATGGATGAGGCGTGCCGAAATAATCAGGATCGGAAAGTTTTTTTATGATCCGATCCGCTTTTTCACCGTTTGGGATTTCAGCTAACAGCGGCCAGTAACCGGCGATGGTTTTAACCGGTATCTGCTTTTCGTTTTTGCCGATGTCATAGTAAAAACCGTCTTCCTGATTCCACATAAGGGAGTTGATTCTGGTTTTTAATGTAAAATACTGGCGCTTATACTGAAAACTCGTTTCCTTGTCATTCAGTATGCCCGCAAGAGCAGATATGTAGAGCATATTGATCGCCATCATTGTGTTAAAGTCCATCGCGTAATACGCGCCGCCTCTGGGAGAATTGCTCATTCCGGTTACGGACAAAGGCGTTTTATACAAACCGTTCGGTTTTTTGAACACCGAATCGATCCAATCGGAATACCTGCACAATATTGACAACACATCCTTAACCCGCTTTTTATTGGCGGATTTATGGTAAATATTATACTCAGCCCAGGCAAAAAGCGGGATTCCAAGCCCTTCGGGATTGTCCCGGTCTACAACCGGCGCGCCTGTGGTGATATTGTAGGCACAGCGAATAGCCCCATCAGGCTCCTGGCGGTCATAAAACAGGTCCAATGTGGGATGAGCCTGGTAAATTCTGTTGGAATAAACGAGAAAAAAAGAAGAAAATATCGCATCGGTCTGATTAACCGTAGGTTCATCGGGGTATGAGAAGAATTTGCCTTCTATTCCGCTTTTTGCGCCCCCGCTATTCCAGCAATCCTGTATCCACGCCCATGTTTTATCATAAATATCGACAAAATCCTGATCGTAAAAGTGAATTTTTGGGAAATCTTGTTTTGTCACCAGTTCTCCTTCAGAACAAATAAGTATATCAGTACATCCTATCAAATATACAATAAAAACAGGAAATTTGCCATGATTTTTTGAAAAAGGCTGATGCAAAATGTTCAACTTTATCAGCTGCCTTGAACATAACTATATTTAACTTTGATACTAAATACTATAAAAAATCAATATTTATAGAAATATAATGCCACTTTAAGGTAAAAATTAAACATAATAAAATAAATAAATCATTTGATTTTTTTCAACATTAATGGTATGTTTAACTATGCAAAAGCGGTCTCTTTCCAAATCATTGACAAGTTTAACTGTACAAACACGATCTCTTCCCAAGACATTGTTTGACCAGCGGTATCTTCTGTTGCTCTCGGTCCCTTTTGTTGCTTGGCTTATTGTATTCAGCTATGTCCCTCTTTACGGGTGGCTCATGGCGTTTCAGGATTACAAGCCGCACCTGGGGATTTTAGGCTCAGGCTGGGTCGGTATAAAGCATTTCCAGGTTTTGTTTAAACAGCCTTCGTTTTATACGGCCCTGCAAAACACTTTGGGCATGAGCCTTCTTGGGCTGGTATTCGGTTTTGTTACTTCGATTGGTTTTGCAATTCTTCTTAACGAACTGCGGTTTCTCCCGTTTAAACGTTTTACACAGACAGCATCCTATCTGCCGCACTTTGTTTCATGGGTTGTAACCGCAAACATTGTTACTTCAATGCTGGCGTTAACTGGGCCTGTAAATGAAATACTCATGTATTTTGGGCTAATATCCGAACCGATCAATTTTATGGCTAAAACGCAATGGTTCTGGGGGCTTGTAGTAATTGCGGACATTTGGAAGGAAATGGGCTGGGGCGCCATTATCTACCTTGCGGCAATGACCGGAATTGACTCCCAGATATACGAAGCCGCTGAAATTGACGGGGTCAACCGCGCCCAGAAAATATGGTACATTACTTTGCCGGGTATTGCGCCAACAATCGTAATGCTGCTTATTCTGTCTGTCGGCAATATTCTGAATACAGGCTTTGAGAGGCAGTTCCTGTTAGGCAACGCGGTAACGCAGCCCAAGGCCATGGTTCTGGACTGGTTCTCTCTTGTTCAGGGCATTGATCAATTCAGATATTCTTACGGAACTGCCATAGGTATTTTTAAATCCGGTGTCAGCATCATCCTGCTTTTCATTGCCAACTATGCGGCAAGAAGAGCAGGCTACGGAAGGCTTATTTAAGGAATTTGGAGGAAAAACAGTGTTAAAAAATCAGGCAAAGACTACCGTAGACATGATCATTCTGCTTTTTATGATTTATGTAGTTACTGTTACCATTTACCCCTTCCTTAATGTAGTCGCAAAATCATTTAATGACCCGATTGATACCGTTAAGGGCGGTATTCACATTGTACCCAGGGTATTTACAATTACAAACTATACCGGCCTTTTTGAGGCGGGAAGCAATCTGCCTCAGGCAACTGTCATATCGGTACTCAGAACAGTTATCGGCACAGTTACAGCCGTTCTCAGCTGCTCCATGTTTGCCTTTACTCTGAGCCGCAGGGATTTTATATTCCGCTCATTCTTTACCGCCATCCTTGTAATTACAATGTATGTAGGCGGCGGCTTAATCCCCTACTATATGCTCATAAGGAATCTCAAGCTGATTAACAATTTTTGGGTTTACATCATCCCCAGCCTGATCCATGCCTTTAACGTCATCGTTATCCGGTCTTACATGGATACTGTTCCGATTTCTTTGCAGGAATCGGCAAGAATAGACGGGGCGAATGACCTTGTGATATTCTTCAGGATCATCTTCCCCCTATGTAAACCCGTTCTTGCGACAATCGCCTTGTTTGTCGCGGTGGGGCAATGGAATTCCTGGTTTGATACCTACCTGTACGCCCGCGCGGTCAAAGCGCTTTCCACTCTTCAGTTCGAACTCAGGAAAGTTCTGGACAGCGCCCAAAGCGTAGGCAACGTGGTTGATATTTATTCGGAAAGCCTCCGTTCGGCAAGGAAGAGTCCGGAGGCTATAAAAATGGCTATAACGGTTATAGCGACAGTACCCATTCTGATGGTATATCCGTTCTTGCAAAAATATTTCGTTTCAGGTATAACACTTGGAGCGGTAAAAGAGTAACAATATTTTTTTAAGGAGAGAAGCATGAAAAAGACTATTATTCTGCTTACGGCTGCGGTAGTAACAATCTTACTACTAGCAGGATGCCCAGGGAGAGGCAGGTCTGGAGCAACAACAGCTGGGACAAAGACGCCTATCACTTTCACTTTCTTCAACCAGGACGCGGTGGAGGACATGGAGTTCGATGATCCGGTCGCAAAGAAGATCACCGAAGCTACGGGAGTCACCCTGAAGGTAGACCATCCCGTTGGCGGCGACTTGACGGCAATTCCTTTGATGATCGCCAGCGGCGAATTTCCTGACATGATCTTTGCAAAGGGAAATTTAAACATTCTCATCGAAGCGGATGCTGTCCTTCGTCTTGATGACCTGATTGCAAAAAGAGGAAAGAACATGAGGGATCTGTATGGGGATCAGTTAGGAAGGCTGAAGGCTTCCCTTGATGACCCGTACATTTACCACGTAGGAACCTTTGGAGTGAAACAAGCTGTATGGAACACTGAAGGAAATATGCAGATCCAGCACGCGGTATTGAAAGATCAGGGTTACCCCAAAATGCAGACACTGGATGATTATGAAAAAGCCATAAAAGCTTACATGGCAAAATATCCGACCATCAACGGGCTGAGGACCATCGGTCTTTCGCTGTTGAGCGACACCTGGCAGTGGTATATTGACGTATCCAACCCATCAGGTATGCTTATCGGCTACCCGGATGACGGTCAGTGGATTGTGGATCAGAACACTTTGCAGGCTCAGTACAAATTCCTCCATCCCGATGCCAAGCTGTGGTACAAATGGCTCAACCGCATGAACGCGGAAGGCGTCCTTGACCCCGAATCGTTTACCCAGAAAGAAGATCAATGGCAGGCGAAGATCGCATCAGGCCGGGTATTGGGTCTTTCCTATCCTCTTTGGGGCTGGGGAAATGCCAGGACATCTTTGATTAATGAAGGCAGGCCGGAAAGGACTATGGCCTATCTTCCCATTCAGGCTGATGAGCGCTTCAAGAGTCCGATGCTGAAAGATTACGGTTTCGGCGGCGGCTGGGGTATCGCTATTACCAAAGCCTGCAAAGACCCGGAACGCCTCTTTGAATTCCTGGATTGGTGGTGTACTGAAGAAGCTCAGGTTCTCGTGAACTGGGGTATTCAGGGCACTAACTACGAAGTCAGGAACGGCAAGAGAATATTCCTTGACCAGGAAAAAATCATGGTCAACCCCAACTACAGTCAGCAAACCGGCGTTGGCCGCTGGATTCACCCATTCCCGCAGCGCGGCACGGGTTACATTGACTCCACAGGAAACTGGATAACCAGAGACAGCCCTGAAACCATCAAAGAAAATTATCTTCCTATCGAGAAAGAAACTTTGGCGGCTTACGGTGTGGAAATGTGGATGGACCTGTTCCCGACAACCGCGTCATTGGGCGTATCAAAGCACGGTCAGGCGTGGCAGTACACTCTGACCCCGGAACTGAACGCAATCACCAGCGAAGCGGATAACTATATCAAAACCGCTCTGGCGAACATTGTTTTGGGAAGGCCGGAAAACTTTGAGGCAACCTGGACAAGGATTCTGCAGGACCTGAGAGCGATGGGTATTGATGATGCCAACAAAGCATTGACCCAAATGATCCAGGACAAGATGAAACTCTGGGGCACAAAATAAGCTTCAGCTTTTTCGTCTTTTGATGTAAGATCAAATAACCCCGTCCCTGTGGGCGGGGTTATTTTTTTGGGTAAGGAGTATTTATGAATTTAGCAGGCAAAGTAAATAAAGTTCTTTACGGCGGAGATTATAATCCCGAACAATGGCCCAGAGAAACATGGGCGGAAGATATGCGGCTGTTGAAACTGGCGGGTGTTGATGTTGTTACGATAAATGTATTTAGCTGGGCGGCGCTGCAGCCTTCCGAAAATGAGTACAATTTTTCAACTCTGGACGCAATTATTGAGACAGTAACTGCCGCGGGAATGAAAATATGCCTTGCCACCGGAACGGCGACTCATCCTGCATGGATGGCGCGTAAATATCCCGAAGTCCTCCGCGTCAACACAGACGGCTCAAAACGCAAATTCGGCGATCGGCAGAATTCATGCCCGAACAGCCCCGTATACCGGAAATATTCCGCATCGCTGGCGCGGAAGCTGGCGGAACGTTACGGTAAACTGGAAAACATTGTTGCCTGGCATATTTCCAATGAATACGGCGGATACTGTTACTGCAATAATTGCGAAAATGCTTTCCGCAAGTGGACGGAGAAAAGATACAAAACTATCGCGGCTTTGAACGAAGCCTGGAACACTTCCTTTTGGGGGCATACCTATTATGACTGGAATGATATTGTCGCGCCCAGCCACCTTGGAGGGGAATGGCAGCACAATCGTACTTCCTGCCAGATACAGTCCATTGATTACCGCCGCTTTTATTCAGACAGCCTGCTGGACTGCTATCTTGCCGAAGCGGATGTACTTAGGGAGGTAACCCCCAATATCCCGGTAACAACAAACTTGATGGGATTCTTTTGGGAGCTGGATTATCAAAAATGGGGAAAGCACATGGATTTTATTTCATGGGACAGCTATCCCTGGCCGGGTTCTACCTACGCGCGCACAGCCATGGCTCATGCGCTCATGCGGGGCTGCGGGGAAGGCAAACCATTTTGCCTGATGGAACAAACGCCCAGCGTTACCAACTGGCAGCCATACAACGCCCTTAAACGCCCCGGCATCATGCGGCTGTGGAGCTATCAGGCAGTAGCCCACGGATCTGACACGGTGATGTTTTTCCAGATGCGCCGTTCACGCGGCTGCTGCGAAAAATTCCACGGCGCAATCATCGATCACTGCGGACATGAAAACACCCGCGTATTCCGTGAAACCGCCGCCATGGGAAATGAACTGAAAAAACTGGGAGACGCTTTCTTGGACAGCCGCCTTGAATCAGAAACAGCAATTCTTTTTGACTGGGACAACTGGTGGGCGACACATCTGTCAGCCGGCCCTACAATCGACATGAATTATCCCGAAGAAACATTCCGTTTTTACGACGCACTTGCGCGCCGGAACATTTCCGCGGACGTAATCGGCGTTGATACCCCGCTTGATTCCTACAAAATACTCTTTGCCCCAGTCCTCTATATGGTAAAACCCGGCTACAGGGAAAAACTGGAAACATTTGTCCGTAACGGCGGAACACTGGTTACCGGCTTTTTTTCCGGCATGACGGATGAGCGTGATCTTGTATCCCTTGCCTACCCCGGCGAACTGCGTTCCCTTTGCGGCATCTGGGTTGAAGAAACAGACGCCCTGCCGCCCGGCAAAATAAACGGCTTTGTAATAAAAGACAGCCCCTTGGCCGGAACATGGAAGGCTGAACTCCTCTGCGACATCATCCATCCTGAAGGCGCCCAGACAGTCGCCGCCTATGAAAGTGATTTTTATGCAGGAACTCCCGCCCTCTGCCGGAACAACTTCGGAAAGGGGCAGGTCTGGTATTTCGGCGCAAGAGTGGAATCATCCCTGATAGACAAGTTCTGCGCTATGCTCTGTGATGAACGCGGAATAAAACCGGTTTTCCCCCCGCAGGACGGAATTGAAGGCGTCAGACGCGTCAAGGGAGAGCAGGAATTCATCTTTGTGTTAAATCACAACACAGTTGACACCGGTGTAACCGTTCCGTTTGCCTGCCGCGATCTGCTTACAGACAGGGACTACAAAGCGGGTGAACATTACACACTGCCGGTGGCAGGGGTGCTGATACTGCAAAAAGCGCGTTAGGGAATGGGTGTTACAATTTACCCAGCATCTCCTGCATGATGCCCGCAAGACCGGGCTGGTTTTTAGCGTCATACAGGAATTGCAGGGCGCGGCGGCTTTCGGCAATGACCGTCTGGTCTTGCGCATTTGCGGGTGAAAAGGCGGCAAAACCTGTTGTGTCAGCCGCGCCGCTGTGCGCAGTTTCGCCTGTTACCGTGTCGAATAACGTAAAACGGCACGAGGCGGTAACAAGCGGCGGCACCTTGTATTCGGGAATCCCTGCGGACAGGCGGGTTTCGGCGTAACAGATCACCAGAAAACGCGCCGGAAACGCCGCAAAATTGCGGTTGATGTAGGAGATGATCCCGTCTTCATCAACAAAACCGTCCGTGTACGATGCAGGCAGGTTGAAATTCACCGCCGCCAAACCGAAGTCGCGGGACGCGATTGCCTTGAACTGGTTAATGATAATATTTCCCGCATTGTTTACCTGCCCGTTTTCGGTTTGAATCGTTTCGATTCCGGTGATGAAAAACCGGGATGAATCCTTGAGCGCGGATACCGCAGCCCTGAAATCCGCAAGCGGCTTTTGCGGGGAAAGCGACAGCCGTGAATCTTGTTTTGTAATTCTGAATAGACCGGTATTTTGCAGGGCGCGGCTGATGCCATCGTAGTATTTTGCGGTATCGTAAACAATACGGACGCCGCTTCCGTCAACAGTTTCAGCAAAGATTGCCGCATTTTTGTAAAGTTTTTTAACAAACAGTTCCAACTGTTCAAGATATTGACCCTCATTGCCGGTGTTATCTGCAAATGACAAGATAACGCAGGAATTCCGTAACCAGGAATAATAGTCATCGTAACCGGCAGGTTTACCGCTGCGATCAAGCGCGGCGATTCCGCCGGTGGCAGAACTGCCGCCGACCCGTCTGGCAAAGAAACGGTACGCAAGCGCCGCGGCTTCTTCATTTTCAGCATACCGCCGAGCCGCCGCGTAATCCTCCGCGCTCATTGCCACAAGGACACGTGCAACATATCTGTTGTTTTCACGCGCAATTTTACGGGCAGCCTCCCTCGCACCGGAAAGTTTTACCTTTGTTGAAAAAGAAGACGTTGAAACAACAACGGTGAATTCATCTTCGACACCGCTTGAAAAACCCGCTGATTCCGAACGTATATCAGTCCGCCCCGAAAAGTTAGTTGCAATGGACTCGGCAAACTGCTGCAAGGCATTCTGCCATGCGCCCTTGAAAGCATCCTGCTCAGTCGCGCCCGGGCTTGAGATGCCAACGGCGTACTTTACTGCCGCAGTATCGCGCGGCGGATTTGTATCCCAGTCGGGAGGGATTTGGGCGGAAAGCAAGGCAGCCGTTACCGCGAATAAACCGATTATCATTACTGTCTTTTTCATTTTTCACTCCTCATTGCCATGATGGTGTTAATTGCCACTTTTACAGCCAAATCCCCAAAAATTTTTTCGCCGCCTACGGCGGCGAATAGTTAAAGTGTTAAAGGGTTAAAAAGCCCGGATGGCACGAACCGAGTACGTATCGTCCTTGTAGTGGAGGTTCTGAACACCATTGCTGAAAAGCTGATACCACGCGCTATTACTATTGTTCTGAGACGAAGACCAGTAATAACCGCCGCCGAAGCCGCCCAACCCCTTCTGTTTCAAATTTTTGTACATCAGATCCAGTTCGTCCTTGCTTGGCAGAAACCAGTCGTCAAAACCATCGAAATTCATGCTCGCGCACAACTGCGCCGCGCGTCCCGATTCTCCCAAACCTTTAAGCCGATCCACTATAAGCTGGGTATTTCGTTTGCCTGAACCTACTCCTGTTCCGGTTCCTGCTACGTCTTTTTCATACGCGCCCCATTGGGCGGTAAATTCGGTTTCAGCGGGAGCCGCTTCAAGATAACGCCAGCCGCCTGAAAAAACTCCCTTGTCGTAAAAAATATGTCCTCCGGCAGGACCAAAGTCCCCTACCTTGTAATTACCGCTTGCCCCGCTCCGTGAGCCTGCTCCCTGCACAATCGCTCCGCCTTCGCCCGCGGACATCCCTGAGTTAAACTTGACCATCAACGCTGTTATGCCGTTGTACAGTTCCCGCGACCCGCCTCCCATAAAATCATTGGCGCTGTGGGAAAATTGCCCGGTTGATACGTCAAGCACCCTTATGGTTATCGCGTAATCACTGCCCATAGCGTCAAGAGCGCCGGTTACAATATATTTGATATTTGCCAATTGCAGTTTTTGCAGGTTCTCTGAACTGGAAATTGCGCTGACCTGTATCCGCTGATTTTCAAGCAGCTTGTCAATGTCGTCCCTCGTAACAATCTGATACTTTCCTGTCGCTACCATCTGGCTTTCAACAATGTTGCGCACAGTTATAGCGTCCCTTCTGATTTGATCAGTAACGTCATTGGTGTTAAACGAAACCACCGCAAGGCGGGGCAGGGTATTCTGCGCGAAAAGCGCGGCAGTTACCGCACACAACCCAATCAGCATAATTGCTTTTTTCATTACTTACTCCTCATCAGTCGCTGTAATTCGTCAAACATCCCGTCTTCGCCCCGGTAAGAATCTCCACAAACTCAGTCCGCGTTGTTACCGTAGCGGTAGTGATCCTCGCCTGCCGCAGCACAGTGTCAGCGACCCGTTCAGGTTCCAGGCTGTTGACCGCGCCGAAAATGTCCTTCCGCTGAAAGCGCACCAGCACATAGACAATGAAATACTCCTTTCCGCCGGCATCCTTGCCCTTCTCCACATACCATTCAAGCGGCTCGCTGGCGGGAACCCTTGTCTGTACCGAATTCCTCACCGCGGTTTGGATCAGCCGCAGCGGGTCTTCAACCTGCGAATCGTAAAAAAGGGAAATATCGTCAACATTGATATGCGCAGTAATATTGGACGCGATATTCTCCGCTGTCATCTGCTGGATGTTCTGCCGCGCCCTTGTCCGCGCCAACTGTTCGCTCGCCGCCTTGTTGGAAACGCCCACATCGTAATACCATCCGGCAGACCCGTGTTTCGCGGCTCCTGCCTGCGGATTATCAACCCAGTCCGGCCTTCCACGCGGAGGCTGGGTATTTGCCAAAAGCGCGTCAAGCGTAGGGCTGGACTGGAACGCCACATTCCATTGACCTTCCAGTTTCCCGCTTTTGATGCCGGTCAATTTTACTACCATGCGGTAATTGTCCCCGCTGCCGCTTATTCTCCCGGTGATTACATACTGCGCGCCGGTTTTGTGTCCGATAGACTGAATGGAATCGTCGCTCACTTCGCCGGAAAGCTGGTAGCCGGTTTCCGCGTTCAGCGCAGCCATAACATCCGCGCTCCGCTCCACGACAACAATCCGTTTGCCGGCGACAAGACGGGCTGACAGTTCGTCCGCCGCATAATCCGCCGCCTGTTTTGCGGGCGCGTTAAACACGATTAAAACATGCGAACCCGCGGGCAGGATGCTTTCGATGGAGGACTTGACCGCCCCGATGGACGAGTCAATTGTTCCGGTTTGACCGAAGCAGAAAACGGCGGTTGCCAGGAAAAATACCGGCAAAATTAATCTTTTCATAAAAAACTCCTTGTTTGTAGTAATCTTTGTCTCATATGGGAAATATACAGTAATTACTATATTTTGTCCATTATAATGCAGTAATTACCATACTATCGTTTTTTATGGGAAAGATTTTCCGTGAAATACTGCGGGATGAGCTTAATTATCAGGGCTTAAGCGTAAAGCAACTGGCTGCAAAATCCGCCGTAGCCAAGGGCGCCCTTAACACTTATCTTGGGAAACAGGCTTCCATGCCCCCGGCGGATTCGGCTGTCCGAATAGCCGCCGCTCTGGGCGTAACGGTGGAATATCTGATAAACGGTCAGGACAACGACCGGGAAAAGACCGCGCCCTTTTTCTCCAATCCAAGGAAACGTTCAGTGTTGCGTGTTTTTGACGAACTGCTACCGGAAGATCAAAAACTTACCCTTGATTTTGTAAGGCTGTTAAAAAAGAACAGAGATGAAAGTTGAGTTTATCGATTCATCTCTCCTTTTCGCCTAGTATTCTTGATATGTCCCTGTGCGAATAAATAACCCGGTGGATTTCAATTTTCTCTTTTTCCACCACATAAAAAAGAGAATAATTGTCGATATGCAAAATTCTATATTCGTGTTTCAGTTTTTCAGGCGATGTGTATAAGTGGCAACGATACGGATTTGATGTTATTTTGAGTACTTCTTTGTCTATCTTTGCAAGAAAATTTTCCGCTGACCTGGGAGCTTCCAGAGTATAGGTTATGTATCGCACAATATCCCTTAAATCATCCAGCGCCAGAGGTAGATAGCGAACTTTATACATTTAAACCTTTCCGGAGGGGAACTTTCGCCGCATCGCGGCTAGGCGGGTTGTTCCGTCGGGTTTCCTTTCCTGAGACTACTTTTCGCAATTCGGACATTACTTCATCATGCGTAAACCGCTTTTTTACCGAGGTTGCCTGATATTCCGCTTCTTTCAATTTTAGATAAATTTCAGATTCAAAAAGATTCTGCTCGTAGGTTTCCAGACTCATCACAACCATATCGCCCCGGCCATTTTTGGTCAAATAAACCGGAGCGTTGGATTCATGTACTTCACCGGAAATATCTCTGAATTTATTTCTTAGATCAGAAACAGGGCGAATTTTTGGTACTATGGGCATCAGTTTCCTCCTGAGTATCTATCATTATGATGGCATATATTATGATAGATGACAAGCGAAAACAAGCTGACACTTCCCCAATTCCATGCTATAATATTCACCATGAATATCGAATTTTATTCCCTCGGCGCTGCCGAAGAAGTTACAGGCTCCAAACATGTGTTTGAGATTGACGGGAAAAGCTATCTGGTTGATTGCGGCGCTTTTCAGGGTTCCAGGGCTGAGGCGGAGAAAAAAAACCGTGATTTTGGCATTCCGGTTGATCGTATCGACAGCGTTGTTTTAACGCATGGCCATCTCGACCACTGCGGTCTTTTGCCTCTGCTGGTAAAACACGGTTACAAGGGGAACATTTACGCCACCCCGGCAACACGGGATATTGCAAGCCTTATCATGATGGACTCCGCCAACATACAGGCGCGTGACGCAAAGTACCTGAAAAGCCAGGCTCAGAAAAAAGGGGAAAAGTTCGACTGGACTCCGCTCTACACCGAACAGGACGCGATTGCGGCGGTCAGCCAGACAATCGGAGTTTCTTATAACAGACCCATGTACATTGGAGACGGCGTAAATCTGGAATTTCACGATGCGGGGCATATTCTAGGTTCGGCGATGGCTTCCATCACGATCAAAAAAGGCGGCGAAGAGGTAAACATCCTTGCAACGGGCGACCTTGGGCGCAAGGGGAAACCCATTATCCGCAATCCGGCTGTTCCCGCCGTCCCACCTGATTACATTATCCTTGAGAGTACTTACGGCGACCGCCGCCATGATTCCACCGATGACGCAATTCAAAAACTCGCCGACATGGCAAAGCGGACGGTAAAAACAAAAGGAAAGATTCTGATCCCGTCATTCGCCATAGAGCGTACTCAGGAACTGGTCTTTTATTTCCACCTGCTGGTCGATAAAGGTATAATTCCCGAAATACCAATTTTTGTAGATTCGCCCATGGCGACTAACGCAACCACCATTTTCCAGGTGCATCCCGAATGTTACGGTGAGGAAATAAAAGAGGCGTTCATCAAACACCACAAAAATCCGTTTGGTTTTAACAGCCTGCACTTTACCACCAGCGTTCAGGAATCAAAGGCACTGAATGATCATGACGGACCGCTCATTATAATTTCCGCAGATGGAATGTGCGAAGCGGGGCGCATACAGCATCACCTTATTCACAATATCCGCGACCCAAACACCACCATTATGACGGTCGGCTACATGGCGGAAAACACTCTGGGGCGCCGCATCCGTAACCGCGAAAGCGAAGTGAAAATCCACGGCGAATGGTTCAAGGTAAAAGCGCAGGTAGAAGAAATCAACGCTTTCAGCGCCCATGCCGATTATCATGAAATGCTGGAATGGCTCAAGGCGCTGGACACTTCGCGCCTAAAGGGGATTTTCCTGGTACACGGCGAGAAAAAATCTCAAGGCTTCCTTAAAAAATACTTTGAAGAGAACGGATTCCCGAATGTCCAGATTGTTAAGTACGGGAAAACATACGAACTGAATTGAGGACTTTTCTCTGAGTAACAAAAATTCATTTTCTTCTTCCGCCGGTGTATTTTCGTGGCTGTCTAAATTTATCAACCTTGAGCGCGGGCATTTTGCAACGAAGTTTCCCGCGCAGAAAGTAAAAAGCTTCCGCCTTGACCGGATGGAATTCCTGACGGAACTTGCCGGTCATCCTGAGCAATGCGCGCCTTGCATCCACATAGCCGGTTCCAAGGGGAAAGGATCAGTTACGGGAATGATAACCGCAATGCTTGAAGCAGACGGACGGCGCGTTGGTCGCTACATGTCGCCCCATGTCGCGGATATTCGGGAAAGGCTTTGCCTGGGAAATTCATTTTTCGATGAAGAAATGTACCGCGCCGCGGGCGATGAACTGCTGGAAATCACAGAGGTGCGGCTTCCGGCAGCAAAGAACGTTCTGTTTGATCCCGCAAATGAAGATGGTGAAGCGCCCACTTATTTTGAACTATTGACGCTCTATTTTTTTCTTTGCGCAAGATATGCAAACTGCGATGCAATGGTTGTGGAAACCGGCATGGGTGGGCGGCTGGATTGTACCAATGTGGTCGAGCCTCTGGTCAGTGTAATAACCATAATCGAATTGGAGCACACTGCTTTTTTAGGGAATACCATCGTGGCTGTGGCGGGGGAAAAAGCGGGAATTATCAAGCAAGGCAAGCCGCTGATTTTGGCAAAGCAGAGCGAAGAAGCGCTTGAAGTTTTCAGGAAAAAGGCGGAAGAA
This sequence comes from Treponema sp., assembly GCA_031256035.1. Lineage (GTDB taxonomy): Bacteria > Spirochaetota > Spirochaetia > Treponematales > Breznakiellaceae > WQXQ01. The sequence continues at coordinate 36,624 of JAIRRJ010000069.1, forward strand.
AAACAAAGCCCGCTTTTTTATTTTCCGGAGATCGCGGAACTTTCCAATCTAAAAATCAACCCCTGCGGAACGGATTTTACTCTCTCTTTCAGAGAACCGAACCTGCAAACTCTCTCAGCGCCGCTTAGTCTTTCAATCCCGATACCCGGCAAGGTTCAAGCTGAAAATGCCGCTCTTGCCATTGCCGCCATTAAAACCGCGTTTCCCGGCATTGGAGAAGCGGCTATCCGCCGGGGATTGGAAGGGACGAGTCTTCCCGCCCGCTTTGAAAGAATCGTCGAATCGCCGCCGTTCATCATTGACGGCGCACACACACCGGAAAGCCTCGCCTTGTGTGTTGAAACCTTCTGCTCGCTTTTCGGCGAAGGAGGTATCCTCATCTTCGGCTGCGCCGCGGACAAGGACGCTGCGACAATGGCGCAAATCGCGCTTACCCATTTTTCAAAAATAATCATCACCACTCCGGGAACTTTCAAAATAAGCGATCCCGATCATGTTTACGAAACATTTGCCACGATAGACAGGGAAAAGACGCTGCTGGTAAAAGACACGCAGGAAGCAGTCCGGCAAGCGTGGGAGTTGTCGCGCATTTTGCAACGAAGTTACCCGCGCAGGGAGAATCTTCCTGTTTTGGGAACGGGGTCATTTTATCTTGCGGCTGAAATCAGAAAAGTCTTTAAGACTTAATGCGCCAATGATTATCTGTGCGTTCTAACTGCGAAGACGCAACGGTCATCTGGCGGCCATCGTCCGTAGAGAGTTTAACCTGCCCCACAACCAAATTGACCTCGGCAACCTTCCATGATTCGTTATCATGGTGTATTCGCGTGCCTTCCTGTGGAACAAGGCGCTGCTGCTCGCTGTAAAAACCGTATTCGTAATAGAGGCAGCATAGCAGCCGTCCGCAGGGACCGGAAATTTTCATTGAATTGAGTGAAAGTTTTTGATCCTTTGCCATTTTGATTGAAACCGGCTTGAGTTTATCAGAGATACAATGGCAGCAATAACCGCGTCCGCATACTCCAAGGCCGCCTGTAACCCTGGCTTCATCGCGCACGCCAATCTGGCGAAGTTCAATCCGCATTTTAAAAACACTCACTAAGTCTTTTACCAGTTCCCGGAAATCGACTCTGTTATCAGCGGTAAAAAAAAAGAGTATCTTTGGCTCTTCCAAAAGGTAATGTACAAGTACCAGCTTCATTTCCAGTTTATGATTTTCAATCTTTTGCTTGCAAATATTGAACGCTTCTTTCTCAAGTCCCCGGTTGTTACACGATTTTTCCATGTCTTCCGGTGTCGCTGCGCGTACAATCCAGGCAATTTCGGAAACCGGCGGAGTTTTGCCCCGGACAGAGCCGATCACCTGCGCCAGATCTCTGCCATAACGCGTAGGCACGATAACCATTGTGCCAGGGCTGAGGTTGTCTTCCCGGTATACAGCAAGGAATGTTTCGTGGGAATAAAAAAGACGCAGCCTGTAAATGGGCGTATCGGGAGCAATGGACTCAATTCCCGCATCCGCACCGGTAATAATATTCCGCTCTTTAGGTTCGTCTTCAAGACCGGATATATCATCATCTTCTATATTTTCATAATCGTTAAAATCGTTCATATTTACCTACTGTAACAAGTCTATCAAAAGACCGCGGATTTCCTCAAGACGGGAAGTCAGTTCAAGCTGACGCGCCTGGCTGGAAAGAAGCATAGCCGCCAAATCTTCCAGTTTTTTATCAATTACCTGAATTTTTGTATACTGTTTTTGTGACATCGCATCGGGTGTTCCACGGTGGCCGGAAAATCCCGGCCTTAAAAATTTAGGTATTCCTTTTTCATGTTCAAGATCATAACTGTTCTGCACTACATAATGAATAAAATTCCGCACCGCCTGCTTGTAAAGTATTATCTCTTCAGGAAAAGGCCGATTTTGCAATGTATCACCGGCGCTGCGAACTTCATCCATCAATAAATCAAGTGTCTCGTTTGATACGGGAAATTCCCGCAAAGGACCAAGATCATCCGCTGTCTTGCTGCGGACATCGTCCAGGAGCCGGGAAAATTCCGTTTTTCGGACGCCTTTTGTTTTTTTCTCATCCTTCACCTGGGAATAGGCGGAAGGATTCATGTATACGGAAGGATCGATATGTTCAACTTTAGCCATGGGTTTTTGAAAAAACGGGCAGAGCTGATTTGATGCCTTGCGCATCACGGTACTCGGACATTGTCTTTGCCCAGCTTTCATCGCAGGGACAGACCTTGATTTTTCCGTGGATAAGGCAGCCATCATCCGCCTGAATGCGGCGGGTAATTATGTCGCCGATTACAAGGCCGGAAGAAAGAATAACCAAATGACCGTCCGCGACAACATTGCCGTAGACAACGCCGCCAATGGTAATATTGGTGCCGGAAATGTTGCTTTTCATCCGCGCCCGCTCCCCAATCACTACCCTGCCCTTTGCCCTCACATCACCCCGGATACTGCCGTCAATGCGGGTAAAACCTCCGGATTCAATATCCCCTGTGAGGCTGGTGTTTGGTCCTATTATAGTGTTTATAGAAAAATCACCGCGTCTGTCTTGAGCCATACGCCGGGCTAACGTCCCTGTTTGGCAATGCTGGAACGAATATTGATATATTTATAAGGATCGACAACATCAGAACCTACATGAACTTCATAATGCAGATGAGGACCGGTAGAAAGACCGGTACTTCCGATATAGCCGATAACCTCATTCTGCTGAACACGCTGTCCGACCTTTGCCCTGAAAGACTGTAAATGCGCATAACGGGTATAATAGCCATGTTTATGTTTGATGATTATATAATTGCCGAAATCACGGTCGTATTCGGCGGTTACAACCTGCCCGTCAGCGGTCGCCACTATGGGATCGCCTGAACGGTAAGTGGCAATGTCGATTCCTTTGTGAATATAATATTGACCGGTAAAGGGATTTACGTTCTGTCCGAAGAACATGGTAATGACACCCTGTCCGTTTTTTACAGGCCAGACACTGGGAATCTCGGTAAGAAGAACACTGTGGGAGTTCAGAAGGCCGCCTATCTCTTTTACAGAACCTACGGCCTGTGAAAGATAAGCCGTAAGCCGGCGCACATCATCGACTTCACGTAAGAGACCATCCGGCGTTTCTCTGATATTTAGAAAAGAATTTAAATCCCCGGAGACATTTGGAGTTCTGCTGCTTTTATTATCAGCGTCCAGAGCGGAAAGTGATCCTGAAAGAGCGCTCTCAAAATTCCGGGCTGCCATGAGAAGCAAGGCTGTCTCATCCCGCAGTTGATCAAGCGACGCCTGCGCATCTTTTAAACGCCCGTCTTTACTGACAAGTTCAGAATTGATACCGCTGTAAGAAGTGCCATACATGAAAAACACACCGCAAATACCAGCCACTACCAACAGAGAACAAAAAAGTGAAATCACATTTACATGGAGATTGTAGACTCTTTTCTCTGAATGAGGAACAAAAACAATTGTATAACGCCGGGTAAGGAACCTTCCTAAACCTTTAAAGATGTCAATGATAAAAAAAACCGCGATTATGGCGGCGTTTTTCACCTTTTGCACAAGTTTATTTTCCAAGCGCTTATATTCATGTACCGAGGCCATTCCAACTCCTGTGAATATCTATATATAATACGAAGATCGGCTGGATTTGTCAAGTAAAAAAGGTATTTTTTCCCTTTTTACACCCCTTTATATCCAAATTGTATAGCTTGCACATTCATCGGAACAAACTGATGTTTGTCAGCCGGGAAAAATTGCTTCAAAATATCTTCAATTTGCCCAAGTGAAAGCGCGCCGGTTAGCTTTGCCATTGCCCCAAGCGCAACCATGTTGGCAAAACGGACATTGCCAATTCGTTCCGCGATGCCGTTTGCCTCGATTTTAACGATCTTTATGTCACTCCGTCTTGGGTTTTCCTTAACCAAGCTTGCATTTATCAGTAAAAGCCCGTTTTCTTTGACCATTTCCTCGCAAAGGGGCAGAGAATCTCTGTTCATTACCAACGCCGAGTCGGGTTTGGTAACCAAAGGACTGGCAATTTCATCATCAGAGATAATTACGCTGGCGCGGGTGATGCCGCCGCGCTTTTCAGCCCCGTAAAAGGGATAAAACGTGACATTTTTGCCCTCATGCATGGCAAAATAGACCCAAATTTGCCCCATTGAGACAATGCCCTGCCCGCCGAATCCGGCAAATAGTGTTTTTTCGGTCATTTTGCGCCCCCTGCTGTATCGAGCGTATTTTTAATTTCCCCAAGCGGGTACACGGGGATCATGTTCTTTTCCAGCCATTCAACCGAAGGAACAGGTTCCATACCCCAATTGGTCGGGCAGGGAGAAAGAACCTCTACCATTGTAAAACCTTTGCCGGAAAGCTGCGCTTCAAATGCCTTTTTTATGTACTGCCGGGTTTTGCGGACATTTGCCGCATTGTTGACCGCACCGCGGGCAATATAACGGGTTCCGTCTAGCGAGGCAAGCAGTTCGCAAACGCGGATGGGATAGCCCATGCCGGCGGCATCGGGATCGCGGCCGTTGGGGGCGGTTGTCGCCTTTTGCCCAACGAGAGTGGTGGGCGCCATCTGACCGCTGGTCATGCCGTAAATTGCGTTATTAACAAAAATTGTGGTAAATTTTTCACCGCGGTTTGCCGCATGGATTATTTCGGCAGTACCGATTGCCGCCAAGTCGCCGTCCCCCTGATAACATATCACAAGATGATCGGGCAATACTCGCTTAACGCCGGTGGCTGCGGCGGGAGTTCTGCCATGAGGGGGCTGCACCGAGTCTAAATCAAAATACCGGTCTGCGAAAATAGCGCAGCCCACCGGATTGATAAGTACCGTTTTTTCCCGTATCCCCAATTCATCAATAACTTCAGCGACAAGCCTGTGAATAACCCCATGACCGCAGCCTTCACAATACTTGGTGGGGTTTTTGCATAAACTGTCAGGGTAATGGTTTAACTGTTTCATAATTATTTCCCCAAAATCCTTTTTGCTTCGGCAAGCACTTCTTCTTCCGTGGGAATTATCCCGCCGGAATGTCCCAGTAGATGAACCTTGGGGAGCGGACAGTATGAACTAAAAAAAACAGCTTCATATACCGAAAGCTTTACATCTTCCACTAACTGTCCAAGGCTCATTTCGATGGTGAGAATGGACTTCCCCTGTATAGCAATGCGTCCAAGCGCCTGATACGGGAACGGCCACAGGGTGATTGGCCTGAAAATGCCGAGTTTAATCCCCTGTTTTTCGGCAAGTTTTCTCGCTTCCATGCAGACTCGGGCGGAAATACCGTATGCGACCAGAACCACGTCGGCATCGGCACAACTAATATCCTCATAGCGTGTTTCGGCAGCTTTTACTGTCTCATAGCGGGTAAAACGGGCTTTGGTAACTTCTTCCAACTCGTCCGGCTTTATGTGAATTGAGGTAACGTGACGGGCGGCTTTGCGCCCTTCAACAGCCGCCCTCGTGTACATTTTACCTGATGTCCAGTCCCGCTGAGGCAATTCTGACAGGGGCTTTTCAGGCGGAAACACAATACCGCTTTCCATCATCTGACCAATCATGCCGTCAATCTGCACAATCACCGGCATGCGGTACTTGTCCGCCAGATCAAAAGCAAGGCAGGTTAAATCAACGCTTTCCTGCACACCTTTGGGCGCCAGCACGATACAATGGTAGTCACCGTGGCCTCCTCCCCGTGTAGACTGAAAATAATCGCTCTGTGCGGGGGAAATAGAACCCAACCCGGGACCGCCCCGGACTACGTTTACCACCACCATAGGAACATCGGCGCCCGCGGCATAGGAAATCCCTTCCTGTTTCAAACTCATGCCGGGGCTTGAAGAACTGGTCATCGCCCGCGCCCCCGCACAGGAAGCGCCGTAAACCATGTTTATCGCCCCAATTTCGCTTTCCGCCTGAATAAACACCCTGCCCTTTTCCAGCATGTGTTTTGCCATATAGGCAATCAATTCGTTCTGCGGGGTTATGGGGTAGCCAAAATAGGCGGTACAGCCGGCACGGATAGCCGCCTCGGCAATTGCTTCATTTCCATTTATTAAAATCTTTTCGTTCATGACTTAGTATCCTCTAGTTCATAGACCCTGATACACATATCAGGACAAACCTCGTAACAATTCCCGCAGGCAATGCACTTATCAAGGTTTACTGGCTTTGAAGGGCAATAACCGGACGCATTAGGCTTCGCATCAGCCTCCAATACCTTCACGGGACAAGCGCGGATGCACAACAAGCACCCTTTGCACAATTCACGATCAATTTCTATCTTGCCTTTTTTTGCCATCAAGTTTCCTCTTTGTTCAAGATGTTTTCCCATTATAAAAAAATAACGGAAATGAGCCAAGTCTTTTCCGGCGATTTTTCTTGACGTTTACGGTCTATTCGTATTTTCTTAATATATGGGGAATGTTACAAATATTGTCGTTGTTTCCGGCTATGAAGAGGATCGTAAACGCATCCTTGCCGCCCTATCAGAGCAGAATGATTTTTTTATTGCCGGCACGGAGAAGGACGAAATCGGTGCGATAATTAAGTCGGCGCAGTTGAAACCGGACGCGCTTATTCTTGATTTAAAGCAGCCGGAAATTAAAGCGCCGGAGCTTGCGCCCATGATACACAGAAGGTCTCCCGCTACAGCTATTGTTTTATTATCTAACAATGATGAACATAATCATGCATGCAGAGCGTTCCTTGCCGGAATTTCAGGCTATCTCCTGAAAGATAAAGATATGGATAAATTGATTCCCGTCTTAAAAATTGTTATAAGCGGTGGTTATTTTATTAACGATTCAGTTGCCATTAGAATTTTTAACGCCGTTTCGTTCTACGGCAAATTTCCCGGTCAACTGAGGGATTACTCAAATTCATGGATTGAGCAAAAAGAAGATTACTTTTCTCCTTTGGAACGCGGAATCGTTACGCTTGTGGCCAAGGGGTTTTCGGACAGGGAAATTGCCGAATATTTGAATGTCTCAAGCGGGACAATACGAAATTACTTTACCGCGATAAAACACAGAACAAAACTGAAAAACCGCATCCAGATTGTCATTTTTTCGCTGGTTTACGGACATATTAACCTCGACCACCTTAATATCATCGAAGATGAGGTATTTTCAAAGACCAGTTCAATGATAGACATATTTAAAATGATCAAATAAAATGAATTAATTATGGAGGTTTTATGAAAACCGTATGCGGAATCGACCTTGGGACGCAAAGCTGTAAAATAGTTGTTTACGATTATGAAAAAAAGAGTATTGCCGCCCAATCACAGTCGCCTTTGGATTTAATTACCGAAAATGACGGAACAAGAGAACAAAAAACCGAATGGTACGATACGGCCATAAAAACCTGTTTTGATAAAATCGATAAAAATATAAAAAGCACAATTTCCGCCATCGGCGTTTCAGGGCAGCAGCATGGGTTTGTGCCGCTTGATGGAAACGGAAAGCCGGTTTACAACATCAAACTCTGGTGCGATACTTCAACCGCTGCCGAATGTAAAGAGTTAACCAAAGCGGCGGGCGGTGAAAAAAAACTTATAGCAAAAACCGGTCTTCCTATGAGGCCGGGTTACACTGCCCCAAAGGTACTGTGGCTTAAAAAACATAAACCAAAAGCTTTTGCCCAACTGCGGCACATACTCCTTCCGCACAACTACATTAATTTTCTGTTGACCGGCGAATACCATGCGGAATACGGAGACGCTTCCGGTACCGCGCTTTTTGATGTCAGACAGCGGAAATGGTCTTCCGCCGTCTGCAAATGCATTTCTCCCAATCTTGAAAAATTTCTTCCGCCGCTTTCCTCCTCGAAGAAACCGGCGGGAGCTGTAAGCAGAGTTGCAGCCGATCTTTACGGCATCAACGAAGGAACGCTGGTTGCTTCAGGCGGCGGCGACAACATGATGAGCGCAATCGGCACTGGCGCTGTGCGGGACGGCTTCCTTACAATGAGTCTTGGTACATCCGGCACCCTTTTTGGTTTTTCAAAAGAACCGGTGATTGATCCGACAGGAAACCTCGCCGCCTTTTGTTCTTCGACCGGCGGCTGGCTGCCGCTTCTCTGCACCATGAACTGTACCGTAGCAAGCGAAGAATTTCGCAGCCTGTTCAATCTGGATGTAAAAGATTTTGACGCGGAAGCCGCAAAAGCGCCAATCGGTGCGGACGGAATCGTAGTACTGCCATTCTTCAACGGCGAGAGGACTCCCAATTTGCCCAACGGCAGGGCAAGCGTCAACGGCATCACCGCCGCCAACTTCAAAAGAGAAAACCTTGCACGCGCTGCCCTTGAATCGGCAATTTTCGGGATGAGGATAGGGCTTGAAGGATTTAAGGTGCTGGGATTTAAACCTAAGGAGATACGCCTGACAGGCGGCGGAGCAAAAAGTCCCATCTGGCAGAGCATTGCAGCTAACGTGATGAACCTGCCGGTGCGGATTCCCATTGGGACAGAAGCCGCAGCCCTGGGAGGGGCGATACAGGCTCTCTGGTGTCTTCAAACCCAAAAGGGTTTGGAAAATCAAGAGGATAAGAAAAAAATCAAGATTGAAGATTTAGCGGAAGAGCACGTAACGCTGGGCGCTGCGGTGAAGCCGGAAAAGAAGGACGTCAAAAAATATGATGACGCTTATGCGGCGTATTCACGGTATCTTGGGGCTTTAAGCCCTATGTATAAATAATAACTAACGGAGGATGATGTTATGGCGGATTTTTACACCGGGAAAAAAGAGTATTTCCCCAAAATCAAAAAAATAAAATACGAGGGGCCGAAGAGCGACAATCCTCTTGCGTTCAAGTATTATGATCCGGAGAAAAAAGTCGGCAAAAAAAAGATGAAGGATCATCTGCGTTTTGCGATTGCCTACTGGCACAGTTTCTGCGGAGACGGCACTGATCCGTTTGGCTCTGCCACCCACAAGCACCCATGGCTTGCAGACGCGAAAACACCCATGGAAGCGGCTGAAAATAAAATGGACGCCGCGTTTGAATTTATCTCCAAACTGGGCGCGGAATTTTACTGCTTCCACGACCGCGATATGGCTCCCGAAGGCTCAAGCCCTGCTGAAAGTGAAAAAAATCTCTTCACGCTGACAGCAAAAGCCAAGAAGTTGCAGAAAGCTGCGGGAGTAAAACTCCTGTGGGGAACGGCGAACCTTTTCAGTCATCCGCGCTTTATGAACGGAGCGGCGACTAACCCCGAATTCGGCATAGTGGCTCTTGCCGGCGCACAGGTAAAAGCCGCGATTGACGCAACCATTGAACTCGGCGGTCAGGGTTACACCTTCTGGGGCGGGCGCGAAGGCTACATGAGCCTGTTGAACACAGACCTGAAAAAAGAAAAAGACCATCTGGCGCGTTTCCTGATCATGGCAAGGGATTATGCCCGTAAACATGGTTTCAAGGGCGCGTTCTACATTGAACCCAAACCGATGGAGCCGTCAAAACATCAATATGACTTTGACACGGAAACCGTTATCGGCTTTTTGCGCCACTACGATCTTGACAAGGATTTCCGCATGAACATTGAGGCAAACCACGCCGAGCTTGCAGGCCACGATTTTGTACATGAGCTTGAGACGGCGGCAGCCGCCGGTCTTTTCGGCTCGGTAGACGCAAACCGCGGCGATGCACGTAACGGCTGGGACACAGATCAATTCCCAACCAGCTACTACGAAACCGCTCTGGCAATGTATACGATTCTCAAAGCCGGCGGCTTTACCACAGGCGGCCTTAACTTTGACGCAAAGATACGCCGCAATTCTGTAGACCCGGCTGATTTATTCATCGCCCACATCGGCGGCATGGACGCATTCGCGGTCGGTCTTGAAGTTGCGCAGCGAATTATAAACGACGGCGTTATTCCAAACTTTGTGAAAAAACGCTATGCGTCATTCAGCACCGGAGACGGTGCAAAATTCGCCAAGGGCGAGTTAAGCCTGGATCAGCTTGCCAAAATCGGGACAGCGGCAGGATACGGGAAAACCGGCATCACGAGCGGCAAACAAGAGTACCTGGAGAATGTTCTGAACGGGTACATGCTGGGTCTTTAGGCGGGATCGTCAGACGACTGGAAAACGGGAGCCTCTAATTTTTTAGAGGCTTCTTTTTTAGTAATGAAGGGTATCAATACCGCAGGGCAAGCCCTGCACCCGTCGCCTGCGGCGACTTCCGCGGCAAGCCGCGGGGTATTAAACCCTTCGTTTCCTCACTCGCTCGGTCATGGCTGTGCAAGCACAGCCGCGACTCTCGCTTCGTTCGTCAATAATAACCGGCTTTGATACTGCCCTTCAGCGTAACAAGCAGCATCATACTGAAGGGGCGGTTTTTAGGGTCTTCGTTATGTTTATAATAATAGCCTTCTTTATTGCCCAATGCCATGGGTACGGCAAAGTAAATATCAATATGCTCCCATGGATTCAACTTGAATCCGGGAATCAATTGCGCCGAATCCTGCATTGGCGCATAAAGCACCTGGGTAAATAAACGCGGTTTACCCTTCCCGCCGAATCTATAAATCAGATTTAATGCCATATTGAAACCCTCAACAAAGGGAGAAATTCCCTCCTCACGTATATCGGTTTCGGAATGATACAGGGATGATTTCCCTTCTCCATTGAAAAAGAACTCCCAGTTTATGTCCAATTTTTCGTTGAAAAAATCTTTCCCAAAACCAAGATTTACGGCAAAACTTGTTTCATTGTCATTATTAAGGTCAACGGCAACAAGCCATTCATTGTATAACTCAAAATTCCATAAGGTGGTCTTTGTGGAAAAAAAACTCCGCAGGGGCATTCTGTCCAGATAAAAAATTCCCAAATCAAAATCTGCCCAGCGGAACGCCAGATTGTATTTACCGCCAAGACCTATATCGTTCCGTGCGGGAGTTTCGCCTTTCAAAAAATCAACTCTGGTTAAAGCCAATGCCTGTACACCGCCGACACCTATGGGAACATCGGCTTTCATGATATAAGAAGGGCCTTTGGGACCGTCTTCCGGAACCCGCGCCAGAAGATTAGTAAACTCATAGTTAGGTGAAATTCCCCATGACTGCGAATACTTTCCCGCCCGGAAAAAAACAGCGTTATACATATTATAATCAAAAAAGAAATCTCCAAGAGAGAATTCAAAAACTGAATTTTTTTTGGATGGAATACAAAAATCCATAACGCTTTTAACGCGGAAAATCTCTGAAATTTGGGCGTCCATGCTCAAACTGGCGGCCATTTTTACGTATGGTCCCCAAGTAAAAACCCTTTCTTCGTCATCATCCCATGGAGTAATATTCCATCCCGGAGCAAAGCCGCCCTGAAATCTGTAAGAAGCGTCAAAAACTATCCCCTTTCGCTTTACGCTTCCCATCACAGAAGCCATGGCGTCATCATCCGCATTTTCTTCAGGGGAAAATTCCGGCCAGGGTTCATCAAAAACGGAATCTATATCCCAATCAATTATATCTCCTTCCTGAGCGGCAAGGCACAGAAACGAAAAAAAAAGAAGCGCTAAAAAAACAGAAAGCCCTTTCACCTGTTAACAGTCTCCAGGAATGTTTTAGAAAAAACAGAATCCGCCACTTTGCTAAAAGAAGGTTTGGTTATTGTCATCTGCGTTTTTTCATTGACAAAAGTTCCGTTAATTACCGCGCCCCTGAGGGTTTCTACAAACAGAATCTGCTTTGGAACATAGCGTCCGCCGATATCATAATAGTCAGGGATTGCGGATGTCCGCAGAAGCTGTCCTGAAAGGCTGTAATCCTCGGTTTTGCGCAGCAGATAATCATCGCTGACCCAAACCTTCATTTTAGGATATGTTACATCGTTTGTTATCGCTTCAAGAGTCAGGAGCCGGCACTTAAAACGTCCCAATACTGCATCTTCACCGGCAACCACTTTGTAGTCTTCAGCCAGAGTAGAACGGGTAAAATCCGAATTCCGGGCGTTGGTATTCTGAAAACGGTCGGCGCTGCTGGTTGTATTGAAACGGCGGCTTTGGGGATCATAAAACCAGAGGGTTTTCCCCTCTTTCAGATAACCCTGCCCCTTGCTGATTAACGGCTGCATGATCACAATCACATACTGTTCTTTTGAGTCCCGGCGGAAAATTCCCGCTGTTGTGGTCGTGCGCGATTGTCCGGGCTTGTCCTGCACAATGGTATACTCCGCTGAAAAATCAGTATCAAAATAACTCACAAGAGAGTCAACTTTTGCCAGCAGCTCCTGATCAGAAACAGCCCAAAGCCCGGTCCCGGTAATAAAAAATAAAAACAAAAATAATCTTCTACAAGTCATTACAGTGGTTCTCCTGATAATAAGGCGGGCAAATGTTTTCTTGAAGCGCGGAAAGAAGGAAAGAATACCGCTGCGGTAAGCGCAAGAAAAATCAACATTACATTAGTAAGTATTGTTTTAGGCAGATAAAGAGCCGACAGTTTTCCTTTTTTCATAAATATCTCAAAACTGGGGAACCAAGAAAACGAGACAGACGAAACAGCCCAGCTCAAAAACCAGGCGAGGAAAAATCCGGCAAGCAGGGACATTAATCCCATTGCAACAACCTCTGTCCAGAGAACCAGCCGCAGATCGCCGCCGTAAAAACCAATGGCGCGCATAACGCCCATTTCCTTTGCCCGCTCATGAAGTATCAGGCGGTAAGTTACTGCGGCGCTGACAAAAATAATCAGAAGCATCATTCCGTAAAGAAAATAGGTAACAATGTTCATCGCGCCCAGCAATTCCGAAATTTCCGATAAGAATACCGGCATGGTATACAAAAAGACTCTGATCCCTCTCCATGGTTTTGCGGTTTCCAGAGACATTTCATCTCTGTCGTAAACCAGCGGACCAGTTTCCATTTTTTCCGATAAGATTTTATGAAAGGCAATGCGTTTTTGCCCGGCGGCGGCCGGATTATCAAGGAAAAAACCAACAGTTGAACAATCATCATCTCTAAAAACAAGCAGACGGTTCAGGGTTACTCTGGAAACATAAACTTTGTAATAACCGAATATCGAAGAATCGCGCACAATTCCCCTGACAATGAAAACGCCGGTATTTTTCTGCCTGCGCCTGGTTTCAACTTCCAGAATGACACTGTCTCCAATAACAGCGCCCAATTTATGGGCAACAGGCTCAGAAAGAACAATGCTGTCATCTTCAAACGGCTGTTCGGGCGGCGCGGAAAAATCCATCATGGAAAACAGATGAGCTTCTTCATCCCAATCGCAGCCCACAACATATTTTTGCATAACAGCGTTTCCGTTAAAATATACGACGCCTCTTTCTCCAAAGATAGTCCGAAATACCGTTTTTACGGGGTTAACACCCGCCTCTTCCGCTGCCTCCAATACAGCGGATATTTCTTTTACTCCCAAATGATTTATTTTGTTAGTTGCAGAATCATGGCCAACCGCGACAATGTCCCCCGCATAATGCGATTGCGCTGAATAATAAACACTGTCATACATGCCGTCTTTCAGCGAAGTAATGAAAGTAACTACCGCAAAACCAAAGACCAGCGCCGCCATTAAAAAACCATAACGCCGCCTGTAACGGTGCAGGTACTTAATGCCAAGCCTGAAAAGAGCTGTTAATTTTTCCAAGATTTACCCTGCCTTTTTTGCAGCGAAGCTACCCGCGCATCTTGCAGCGAAGCTACCCTCGCAATGCCGCCATTGGCTCAATTCTGACAGTTGTTTCCATTGGGTATATTGACGCGGCAAATCCCAAAACCACCGCCAGAAGAAATGATAAAAACGCAATGCGCGGCATAAATTCCATTGTTAGAATCTTTCCGCCGAGCAGTGAAGCAAGCAATTCATTCGGAATTTGCAGTCCAAGTGAATTAACCCATTGAAAAAACAAAAAACCTCCTGTTATTCCGGCAAAACCGGCGATTACAGCTATTATAAAATTTTCCTGGAGTATGAGCGTCCGTATGTATGAATCGGAAGCTCCGATTGCCCGCAGTGTGCCGATCTCACGCGTTCTGCGAAAAACAGAAATCAGCATAATATTAATTGCGGCGATCACACCGGCAACGCAAACCAAAAATACTCCGGCGTTGAACAGGGCTTGAATCAACAGTAATAAAATAGCGGAAGTTCCGGCGGCTGTCCGCCAATCTACCGCGGTAATGCCGTAAGGCTCAATTTTTTTGTTTAGTGACGCAATGAGCCTGGAAGATGATATTCCATCTTCCAGACGCAGGATTATGAAATTCCAGTCGCCCCCTGTTAAGTTGTCATCTTCTTCCGTTCTGGTTTCCGATAAATATGAGTGAAGCATACTCGCCGAGAATTCAGCGGCCGAAAATTCATCATCATCCGTTTCTTCGGTTACGGAAAAAGCGCTGCCAAAAATATCATCCCAATCAGCAGATAACAGACGCAAAGCATCATCCTCCAATTCTTCATCAGGAGCGCCTGCCACCTGAATGGAGTTAAGCACCCTGACAGTCTGCGGATCGATAATGACAATCTCATTCATAAATTGACCAGGGTTTTTATAACTGAAAATTCCCACCAGCGGAACTTCCCGAATCTTAAATCCCAAAGAACCGCCTGACGTTAAAAGCAACGGCGCACCGGCAGCCGGATATTGCCCACTCTGTTTTTCGATTCTCTGCGCCCGCTCTGCGGTAATCATTGCGCCATATTCTCCGGCACGCAAAAAACGGCCTTCTTCAAGAATAATACCTGTGAAAAGTGAAAAATATGTTGCCGCGTCTACACCGCAGAGCAAAACGGGTTCCCGGACATCCAAGAAATCAAGATACGCTTTACCCGACACCTGGCTGGTTATACCTGACACTCCCTTTTCGGCGCGGATAATTTCCATAATTGCATCATAAGCCGGAAGAACAGGAATTGTAAAAAATGAATCAATTATGGGAGTATTTGCGCCAAAAAGATTCATTGTAACATCGGTTTTCATTTCCAGCACCACATCGCCTGTGAGACTTTGAATAAAAGCCTGACGAATACCCCGGTCAGAGCTTCCGATAACACTGTTTCCGATAAAAAACAAAAAAGTAATAACAGAGACAAGAGCGGCGATAATAGCGTTATTTTTTTTATTTCTCGCAACATTGCGAAGAGCCAGTGGAAAAACCATCAATGCCTTTGTTCTGATTTTATAAGTCCATCCTGGAGAAAAACAACATGATCCGCCATTTGCCATATTTCCGGATCATGTGTAGAAAAAATAAAAGTTGTCTTTTCTTCGCGGTTAATTTTTTTCATTAAACTTAATACTTTTTCTCCGGTTTGGGAGTCAAGATTGGCGGTCGGCTCATCGGCAATAACGATTCTTGGCTTGGTTACAAGGGCACGTGCAATCGCGACACGCTGCTGCTGGCCGCCGGATAACTCGGCGGGAATATGAGTCCGCCTGTCCGCAAGCCCCACCTCTTCCAGTAAATAATTAACCCTGTCCCGTCTTTCAGCTTTTGAACCGCCCTTGCCGGAAATAATTAAAGGAAGCTCCACATTTTCGAAAACATTGAGTACCGGCAAAAGATTGAAAGATTGAAAGATAAACCCCAGGAGTTCCCGCCTTAGCCTGGCAAGTTCCCTCCGGTTTTTATTTACAATTTCCTGATTCGTAATTATCAAAGTGCCCCGGCTGAAACTATCGATCAAACCAATAATGTTCATAAGAGTGGTCTTGCCCGAACCGGAAGGGCCGGCAACAGAAACAAATTCTCCCTCGGCAATCTCCAGACTCACGCCTTTTAACGCCTGAACCTCAACAGCGCCCATGGGATAGATTTTCCAAAGGTCTTGAATTTTAATTATCACTGATTTTCCGTACCATGTTTTGCATCTACCTTTCCCAAGGCTGCGCGGAGTTTTCCCATTATTTGCTGATCGTTTTTGATATTTTCCAGCGCATTTAGAAAAAATGCCAGAAAAATTGAAAAGAGAATGGCTACAGAAAGAATTGCCAGAGCAACAATTCGATACCTTGTTTTTTTCGTTGTTTCTTCCACCTCCAGCACATAAGGTTCAAAGAGCTGTACCACTCCCGGCATTTTACCGTTAACCAGCGCTTTTACCAATACATAATTATTGTTGTCAGCAGGCGGTAAAGAAGCGGCTTCATAAGTATCAATAAAGGATATCGCAAGAGGTTTTATAAAGTTTTCCAGAGCCACACTGCCATGCAGAAAAAAACTCTTCAAAAAGATAATGCCGCTTTGGGAATCATTTCCCTTGCAGGTAATTTCAAGAACATTACTCCTAACATTTTCTTTCATAACCAGCATTTTATTGCTGCTTTCAAATATTCTCTCATCTCCGGACACAGGCAGCTTTAACACCGGAAGCCACCGTAAAATTTCTTTGGATTGGACCGGACCTTGTTTTGTATCTTCAAGAGCGGCCTGTATTACCTGAGGATAATAAAAATAAGGGACAAAACTTTGGTTGGCCTGATTGGAAAAAATGTAACGCGCACCCGGAGTCAGGCTTATCGAAACACTAGTTTCATATATTTTTGTAACCCTTGCATTGTTTTTTCTCCAAGAAGGATAAAAAAAATAACCTGCTATCACCACAATGAATGCACAGATGGTTATACCGACAATCAGTTTCCTGTAACGGAGCAATATGGCAAAAAGATCAATTAAGCTGATTTCGCCATTGTCATTAGTATCAGGATTGTTGTTCATAGATTCTCCTTTAATCTTGTCTTTTGCTTTATTCCTTTTGGTGTTAAATAATAACGTTGTTTAGGATGATTTGGATTCTGGGGAAATTTCATAGCCACAAAACCTTGTTCTATTGCAGGCTGTAAATACGTTTGCCTAAAATTTACCCTATCTGCCAGATTCAACGATTTTTGTATTTCTTGTCGAGTCATTTCACCATTCATAATTAACAACAGTTGTAAAATAGTAGATGGGTGCTTGATGGGTACTTGATGGGTACTTGTCCCGCTTCCCGTTCTGCAAATTGTTCATTTCTCCACAAAATCACACTGAAATTTTCTCTCATTGGCAAATTCAGACTGAACACTGCTTATAAAAATATTTTTACGTTGCATATATTTATTTTTATTAAAGCCAACTCTTTACCGGAAGACAGTTCTACATACAAACGTGAAGGTTTTCAAGTTTTTCTTTTATTGGCATAGGCGACTACAATATTTCTATTCTACCAGCTTGCTTTATCTGCTCCACTATTTCCTTTACCCGCTGGGTTTCACCCTTCTTGACAATAAGCGCCGCAGGATGTGAGCCATCTTTGCCTGAACGGATCACTACGATAAGATCATCTGTACCGGCAAGGGCAACGGGAATGTCAGAATCAACAAAACAGCCTGTACCGGCTCCGGCAATATACACTTCCGAGTTATTGGACAACAGCCGGGCATATTCATCCCAATTACCCACATCAATCCAGTCAAAAGCAGCTTGAATCATCACGACCCGGGGGCACTTTTCGGCAACAGCATAATCAAAGGAAACTGCTGTTGTTTGATGATATGCCTTATCCAGACCAGCCCAATTACTCAACACCCGCAGTCCTTTTGTCCTGGTATATGCTTCTTCATCAGGAGCATGAAGCTGTTCAAAGGGACGAATCACCTTACTTGCGTGGCGATGGAACTCGCTTGCGAGAAAATCAACGTTAAAAGCAAACATTCCCGAATTCCAGAAGAACTGCCCGGAAGCTACAAATTTTTTTGCTGTTTTCTGATCAGGTTTTTCCTGAAATGCATCAACAGCACAAACATTTTTTACAAGTTTTTTTCCGGCTTTGACATAGCCGTATCCTGTTTCCGGTCTTGAGGGAGTAATACCAAACACCACAAGCCGATCCTGCACGGCAAAATCCGCAGCTATTTTAACATCTTTTATGAAGACCTTAACCGGCTTAATAAGATGATCGCTTGTGAGCACCAGCATACGGTTGTTTTGATCGCCGGCTTTGCGTGAATACGCAACAGCACAGGCAATTGCAGGCGCGGTGTTTTTTGCCTCAGGTTCAGGAATCAGCACCAGACGCTTTTTTTCAGCAAAACTCAATGCGGAACAAGCAGTAATAACAAATGGCAAATGAGATTTCCCCGCAATGATGATCACCCGACCCGAATCTTTTTCAATAACCTGCAATGCCCGCTCAAGGCTGAGAGAGAAAAATGTTTCGGTCTTGCCTCTGGCTACCGGCAAAAACTGTTTTGGCTTTTTGGAATTGCTTGCCGGCCATAGGCGTGTACCGGAACCTCCGGCCATTATAAGACAGTCATTAAACATAGCGTTTCACATATCACTCATGGAAAAACCACGATATTCAATTGTATAGTCTGAGAGCTGCCTCGCAAGATTAACGGCTTTTTTTTGCAGGACATTCAGATTAATGTTTTTACTGTTACGTTTTACTTCGGCAATGATAGCTGTTTTCCGTGACTTTTGTTCAATGCTTTCCAGCAGGGCAACTTCTTTTTCTCTATTATAAAATTTCAGCATAATGACCTATTGTCCTGTATTGTAACGGCGGTTACAGTAATGGCGGTTGCGATACGCTTTTTTTTGATAAATTATACCATCTGGCTGCCGTGAAAAAATGCAAAAGCGTCCATGTGAGTACGGTAGTTTTCGGCTATCATCCATTGTGAACTTCCCAATATCCGCCTTTATCGGGACCAATACGTCTGATAAGACCTTTGATTTTGAGTTTGGAGAGGTTTTCTTTTATTTTACTTGCAGCAATACCAACGATAGATGTTAGTTCTTCTATTGTGATATGCGGATTTTGTGCAATACTATTTAATATCAATTGTTGATTTTTAGTTGTCTTTTCTGTCCCCTTTTCTGTCCCCTTTTCTGTCCCCTTTTCTGTCCCCTTTTCTGTCCCCTTTTCATCATTTACCTTCTCAAAGGCCAGTCCTTTTTTACGATAAATGATTGTTACAAAGCCATCCCGCATTGTAAATTCCGGCTCCGGTAATCCATGTTCCACACAACGTGCCGTCATATCCTGAATACCGGTACCCATTCTTTCGATGTAACGGGTAAAATAAAAGGCGTCAGCAATAAGCGGATTTTTTGGATAAGAAGAATGGTCTCTTTTTAGGTCTTCGATAGACAGCTGCGAAGGCAGTTGACCAGGATTACGAATTTCCAATCTATCATTAAAAAGCATTATTTGTACGCTTGCAGTACTATCATAATCCCTATGGGCAACAGCGTTTACAATTGCTTCTTCTATTGCCTCGGGCGGTATTTCATATGCTGTGGGAACTATCGGACCGTTTGCGCGTGTGCCAATGGCTAAATCTATTTTCGACAGTACAAAATTAACGGCTTGATCAACCAACTCAAATAAATTACCTTTGTAAACCTGATAAAACGGAATAGGTTTTTCAACTCTTGTTCCGTGAAAATGGGCGCATTTCACTTCCGATGCTAAGAAAAAACGCTGAGGCTCCTTTCCAAAAAGAAGTACCGCCGCATTAGTTGGAAATTTTTTATTCAGCAAGTTCAAATGCGTTAGGATTTTTTCTTTGCTATCGTTGACTGTCAGAGGGAAATTCCGTTCTGTCCCTGCCCGGTTAACAAACCACTCAATTTTTTCGTTGGATAGACTTGCCAATGTTGCATCCCGGTTAGCGCTTTTGTCGAAAGGCTCAACCCGCAGCTCGCCTTTATCAATCAAAAACGAAATCAAGCTTGAATAAACATTGCTCAAAAGTTCATAGCTGGTGGAAAAGTTGTTGTATATGACTTTTCCCGAAACACGCTTGATAAAAGCATCCATTTTGGGGTGCCGTTCGGAGTTTTTTATGTTTAACAAAAACGCCAAACGATATTTGTTGTTTTCTGTAGCAGCCTCATATTCTTTTTGTGTAGGCGAAACACCGTCTGCCAATTCATAACCATACTCCTTTCCAAGCAAGAGAAGAAAGATATCAGCTTTTATAACTTCTTCAATGTAAACCTTTTCAGGAATATTGTCTTTCGCCGGAAGATCTTCAAAAACTAACACATCAAAGAATCTTCCAAAAAGAGCATCTTTTCGCAAATAATCAGACAACATCCTCCGTTCGCTGGAGAATTCTTTTTGTACACTGCTTATGAAGATTTTATACCGCATTATTCTAAAATCAATTCCTTAAAATCAATTACCGTGAAAAAATGCAAAAGCGTCCATGTGAGTACGATAGTTTTCGGCTATCATCCATTTTTCCCGCAGGCGAAAAGCTGGGATGCTTTGCCGTTTTGCTTTGTTTGCGGCAATATTTCCTTTGACGGCATTTTTTACCGCCCACATTGCAAGCGGAACAATTTTTGGACAGGCAAGTATGGTGAGTCTTTTGTGCAACGATTCCTGTAACAACAAGGCAAACAAGGCGGTAAATCCGTCATAGTTCATTGTGGTGGGATATGAAACAAAAAGCGGATAGTATTCCCTGAATTTTCCCTTGTTTTGGACAATTATTGGAGGATAACCAAATTTCATTAGCTGCTGGTTAATAAGAACCCGGCCTATACGTCCATTGCCATCGCAAAAAGGGTGAATAGATTCAAATTCAGCGTGGAAGAACGCAATTTTTTCGAGAAAAAATATGCCGTCATCGGTATTGTATTTAGTTAGAAGTTCACTCATCAAATCATTCACAAACAAAGGATTTGCACCCAAATGATTTCCAACTCGCACCCACTCCTTGCCTGTCCGATACCTGCCGGCGATATTATCATCAATATTTGTAAGCAGCATTTTGTGCAAATCCAAAATTAATGATGTGCTTAATTCAACAGTGGTGTTTTGCAGCAAATATTCTGTTATCCTTGCCAGGTTTTTTGCTTCGTACACCTCCCGTGTATTCGCTTGTTTGGGAACAATATTCTCCAGCAGGATTTTTTCGGTGTCTTCAAGCGTCAGTGTAGAATTTTCTATTGCATTGGAGTTATAAACCATTTCCGGTATTTCCGCCATTGCTATTTCGTGTAAGACTGGCTCTTTACCAAAAGACAGCTCTATATATAATCGGTAAAGGTTTTCGATTTTTTCTTTTATCGGCATATGTAGTTATTTTATCGGCAAATGTCTTTTCATAGGGTTACATTTCTGTTTTCAAATTCAGGCTTATGCCAAATATACTTAAAAAACCTGCATGAATCAATTAAACGATTCCAGCGCATCTTGCTTGGCTCCTGATATAACCGGTACAAACCTTCTAGTCCAATTTTCTGAAAAAAAACCGGCGCACGTTTTATTTTTTGAGAAACAAAATCGAACGTACCTCCGCAGCCAATGGCATACTTTACACCGTTTTCAGAAAGAAACTCTATATTATCGTCTATCCAATATTCTTGTTTGGGAGCGCCAAATCCGACAAAAAGAATATCAGGTTTAAAAATATTTATTTTTTCCAAACATATAATGTTAAATTTTTCAGAAAAAGGATAATCTTCAAAATCGGGACTATAACCTTCAATTGAAATATTATACTTTTCTTTAATCACATTAACCGCAGTTTGGTTGCTTTCTTTTTTCCCGCCAAGGAAAAACATTTTATAGTGTTTCTTTGCAGCGAATTCAGAAAAATCATACACGATATCTGATCCGGCTAATTTTATATATTTTTGATACTTTCCATTAAATAAGCATGCAACAAAGTATGGAATTTGACCATCGAATGTAACATAATTGTTATTTAGTATGTCAAAAAATCTTTCCCGAAAATTTGCTCCTACAATGAGTGCTGCATTTACAGGTATTATGACTTTAGTTTTTTCATTCTCGCAGTATCCAAGGAGATCAGATTTATTCTTTTGATTGAAATTGATATTACAAAAAAGCATGGACATGAACCATTTTCTAATTAAATATTAATATTGTTATGTAAAAATCTGAAAATATTGGATATTAAAAACATTTGTCTCTGTCTTCTATCCTTTATGCACATTTCTCAAAAATTGGGAATATGATGCCGGAACCTGCTCTCCCCATTTTTGGCATTTTATTTTCTTTTCAATATAATCATTTATTGTTTTATTTTGCCTGTAGCTATACTCTCTTAAGCTGCGTTCTAACTGATTACTTATGCGAAAATTTTGACTTGTTAAAGAGGAGAGTTTTACTGCCAGCGCTAATGCCCTTATAGGCTGCAAATAGGGATAAGGTGAGTGGGTATAATTAATTTCGATATTTTGATATTCTAACAATGAAAGCCATTTTTCTTTATTGATTATTATTCTTTTTTCAGGATAAGCATAAAGAACTGTATTAGCATTAAAATCAATATAACGCAGATATTTTTTCCATGTATCAATATTCTTGTTTCTGTTCAAACAGGCAGCTTTAGAAACTGCGCCTACACGCTTCACGGATTTCGATGCATTCTTCGATTTCGAAATATAATGATATTTTCCGTTTATATGGCTTTTCAAAGTCCACAAATCAATTTCACCTAATGTGGAAGAAATGATTTTTAAACTACCAAAAGTGTTTTTTTGCATTGCGCTTATATACTCATTCATTTTGTATTCAGGATAGCGGCCCATCAATGCTATATCTACATCGGGACTTGGAACTTCGACTTTATAATATACGGATATGATGAGATCACGTACGAACCCGCCGACAATAGCCCACTGTCTTTCTTTCAAATCCAATACTTGGTTAATTTGAAAGGAAACCTTCGATAGTTTGTCTTCAACGCTTTCTATTGCTGTCTGTAATTCTTTTTTCATACCGAGGCGTCTCTATACAAAAAATTTGCCAAATACCTATCAAATCCATGATTTAGAAGATTCTTTACCACTACCTCAGGCTTGCTGCGAATATTTATTATTAAATTCTTAATGTCAGCACTTACCGCTTCATTTACCTCTTTCTTTGCTATCAGCCATATAGGTGAACCGCAATTATACAAAGAATGCCACTTCTTTGATAAATTGTCCGGCATAAGAATAGAATAAAGATCAGTTAATGGCTTTTTAGCTAATATACCCATATCGTCTTTCCAGCTTATTAACAGTGATGCCAATTCTAATGGCTTTATATAAGTAAATTCATATTCCCCCATTTTTTGTATCTCAATTTTCATTTTATCTGAACTTAAACTTTCAAAAAGAAATATTCGTTTAATATCATTCATGTCCTCTGCGACACTCATTAAAGAATAACATGCATTTCCAATTTTAGAACTTACCCAATCATGATGGATTTTGCAAAAATCATCTTTATAAGCATCAGAAATAATAACACTGTCATATCCACCCTTGCTGATTTCTTTTGATGATACTAACTCCGTACAATAATTACCACTTGCCAAACAAAAAGTAAGCGCGTATGAGAGTACAGTTCCATCTGTACCCGCTAATTTAACAGCACTCTGATTTTTAGTTTCAGGGTAATCATTTTTTAGCAAATCACCATCTTTTGATTCCATTAAGAATGTATCAATTAATTTCTGTGCTTGGCTGTTTATTGCTTCCACTATTTTTGTCTTATTGATAAAAATATTATTCAACTCTTTAACTTTTTCAGGATTCGAAGTAATAAATTCTCTGAATTCGGTAAAGTCTCTGCACTTAAAATATTCCAAGCATGCAGAAAGCTGGCACCTTAGCATTTCTATAGAAAATTTTCCCCGCTGTTGGATTAATGAACAAATTTGAAACGAATTAACCCCAAGAGCAATACAATCAATAATCTCACCTATGCTGGAAATTCCGCCGCTTGCAGATATCCGGCCATTCTTTTCACCGTCAAAGATATTATTCAAACTATAGATGAAGTTATAAGTATCAAGAAAAAGGTAATCACCTACAATAACACCATTAAGCAGTGGATTTGGATGCTGAAACGATGAATATGACGGCGGCGCTATACATTTTTTTGAATTTGCTACAATAACAACCACGTTATTCTTTTCAATTGTATTGAAAAAAGGTGAGCGGGCTAATTCATCAAGGAATACTTCCATTTCCCTGCTAAACTTAATAAATTTTGGACGATCGTGAAATACTTTACAAAAATTTTCACAATCATCATTAATCTCACCGATGATTCGAGCAATATCCTTTTTTCCATCTTCATCCAGACGCAAAGAATACTTTAAATTCAATTCAACAAAATCATATTCGCATCCCCTGGCAAGTGAGACTTTGATATCTTCATATTCTTCACCCTGCAATACACTTATACCTATCTTTGATGTGGGGAGGATTCTCTTTGCAGCTTTTATCATATCATGAGCTAAACCCGGACCGAAAAGTTCGGTTTTCTTAGGTCCATCGGCGTACAAGCCAATGTAATTTCCATTCCAATTTTTTACTGCTTTTAATGTACGGCTTTCCTTTTTTTCGCTGTTTTCCCCTCCGAATTTTTTTGAAATAGTTTTTATTGTTATTGCAGAAGGACTAATGGCTGACAGATGTTCAAAATTATTTGTTCCGGCAGTCAAATGTGAAGAAGCAACCATGAAAGGATCAGCGAGTTCTAATCCATTTTTTAGCCGTACTTTCAAACTGGACATGACATTCCTCTAATTCTGACTGTTAATTTATGCAGTATACATTTTATTTTTGCGCTCTGCAAGTCTTTTTACTGACGAAAATTCCAATTGAAACGCTGCATTATGACCCCAAAACATACTCGCAAAACTGCTCACAAGCATTTCCTGTTTCATAAGAACCCAAATCAGCATGATGTTTTTGTACCGCCTGTTTATATTTCTCCTCATCAAATTGAAGTATATTTTCCATAAGCTGTTCATTGGTTTCTGCAAGCGGAAACGGCCATTCCTCAATAGGTGTATAAAATCCTTGCTCTTCCTGATATTTTTTTACATCAGGCGCATAAAGAAAACATGGCTTTTTCATTAATGAAAAATCCCACATTGAAGCTGAATAATCGGTAATTAAAATATCCGTCGCAGAAAGCAATTCCTGCATATCCGGGTATTTTGAAGCATTAATTACCCCATCAGGAACGTAATCAAAACTAAAAAAAAGGTGCCCTCTATAAAACAAGATATATTCCCCTCCAAATCTTATCTTTGTATTCTTTATTAAGTCCTCAACATTAAAAGTGAAATCAAAAGATTCCGGATTAAATGTTGCACCACGATATGTTGGAGCATATAAAATAATTTTTTGTTTTTGATTTAATTTATAGTGTTCTGCTATTTTTTTTTTGAACGAACAATCAGTAAACAATATATCATTTCTTGGCATTCCTATTGGCAAAAATTTTTCTGCCGGTGTTATCCAATCTTTTGAAAAACATTCTGTAAATTTCCTACATGAGGAAATAACAAAACTGGTTTGTTTTTCTCTAATAACCAATAATGCCATCATATATTGCCTACGTGCCTTAATGTAAAAAGGAAGCATCAATACATTTGAAAATTTATAAGCTCCACCGCCATGCCATGTATTAATAACCATCTGACCTTTCCTGCCAGGAAAAATCGGCTCAATCTCAATATTGCTTACGTAATATTTGGATGTCATAGTGTACCAAACATATCTTAATGATAAAAATCTGACAATTTTTACATTCTTAAACTCATCAGGAAATATTTTTTTATCATTTAAACACCAAATATATTGATATGTACTTCCATATTCATTGTAAATGTGTTCAAATAAATATTTAGGATTGCAAGAATATTGTATTCCCCGTTGGCTCACAAAAATGATACGATTCTTATGTATTGGGAAAATATACAATATTACTTTTATTGCCCGTAACATGTATATTATCCCAAGCCTTAAATATTGCATCAGCAACCAGCCTCTTTAGCTTGACGTAATATCTCTACAGTCTTAATAATTCCATCTCTCATTGAATACTTTGCCCCCCACCCAAACTCACTTATTTTTGAGTTGTCCAGCAACGCTTTAGTTACCTTTGAATAACCGGCTGCCTCTGTCACTGATGGCATATCAAAAACAATTTCCTTGCCTGAGTATTCAGATAAGACAGTTGCTATCTCCAACAACGACAGGCTGCAACTGGAATCAGAAATATTATATGCTTCACCATTTTTCCCGTTCAGCAATAAAACAAGTAATGCAGAGCATACATCGGCAACATAACAGTATGAATATTGCTGTTCTCCTTTACTCTTCAGAATGATATCCTCACCATTTACCCCTTTTTTTATAAACTGGGCGATTGCTTTACTGTCATCAGTCCCCATTGTAGGGCCATAAACACGACAGCAGCGCGCTATTACAACATCAATATTTTTTTCCTTGATGTATGCCTGGCACAACGCTTCCGCAGCACGTTTGCCTTCGGGATAACCTGCGCGCAATGTATTACAGTCTATATACCCGCAATAATCTTCCCTGAAATTTTCAGTATCGCCCCTGTTTTCTCCGTAAATCTCAACTGTAGAAAGAAACAATGTTCGTTTTACATTATGCAATGTAGCGAAATCAAGAATTGATCTTGTCCCAAGCATAGAAAGTAAAATTGTGTTTATTGGTTCAGTTGCATATGCAATCGGATGAGTATTGCTTGCCCCATGGATGATATAATCAATATGAAAATCCGCTTCTATAGGATTTTGCACATCATGTTGGATAAAAACAAAAAACGGCGTATTAAAATGCTCCTTAAACCGTCCAAAGGCTTTCTCCCCGCTCCTGCCCACTGCATATATGATAATACCATCATTATATTTGGTGTTTCGGTACATCAACAAATCAATTAATAAAGTACCAATTAAGCCTGTTGCACCGGTTATCATTATTTTTTTATTTTTCAGCTTACCCCAATCAATATCAATGGAGGCCATTGTGTCAAGGTCTTTTTTATATAACTTATTTGCAGTAAACAATCTTATTTGCCTCTTATCTTTTTAACGCTGTATTATCTGAAAGCTTTAACAAGGCTCGAATAATGTCAATATCTTCTACTGTTGTTATTCTTACATTCTTTTCAGAACCAAAAGAAAAATGCATGGATTCTCCTAATAGTTTTAACAAGGAACAGGATGTTACCGGATTAATTATTTTTCTTTTTTCAGCTTCTTCATGAGCCCACCATAATTTTCCAAGGCTGAATATTTGCGGAGTTTGCGCTCGCCTGAGCAATTCACGGGGAATTTCCTCGTCAAGAATATTTCCGTCCACGCTTTTGAACACAACTTCGGTACATGGAATGGCAGCAATAGCTGATCCATATTTTGAATAAACAGAAAGACCATCGGATATTATATCCTGAGATACCATAGGCCGATTCGCATCATGAACCAGAATGACATCATCATCGGCACAGTGTTTTTTGAGTTCTGCAAGTCCATTGTGGATAGAATCATGACCGGTTACACCGCCGGAAACCACCCACTTTAACTTACTAATATCGTATTGCTTGGAATATGCCCACAAAATTTGATGCCAGCCATCCAGACAAACGACAAGAATTACATCTACACTTGGATGCTGTTGAAAAGCTTCAAGCGTATAAACAATTACAGGCTTATTCTCTATATTGAGAAATTGTTTTGGGATATCTTGTTTTAGACGTTCACTCTTTCCACCAGCGATAATTAATGCAATGTTCATAATCTCTCTCCTGACATATTATTTTATACATTTCTTTGTCTGAACTTTGAATATTTATCAATAATAGTCTTATATAAATTTTGATTAATAAAGAACAGACAATTCATAATATTAAAAGCCAATGACTTAATATTTATTGGAAAATAAATGTACGGAAATTTTGCTGACCTAAGTAATTTAAGTACATCATGCTTCGGAACATTATAAAATAATTTTACATAAAGCACTGCAAATATAAAGCGATAAAAATAACCCTTTATACAAAAATTAAAATATTGGTTTTGTTTTAAATAATTGCGAACAAAGACAAGAGATTCAAAAAAATTGACCGCTTTCCCCGGTGTACATAATAGACCTTGTGATATCCCTCCGGTTGAACAATCATAGTTATACACTATATCTTTAATAACAGCTATGGTATTACATAAATCTGAACATAAAATCTGAACATTTACAACCATATCTTCGGCATATATTAAATTTGAAGGCTGCATTATATGTTCAAAAACTTGAGTTCTGTATAATTTTCCCCAAATATATTTAAATCGTTTGGAAAAAAAATTAGTTAGTATTTTTTGCTTATTTGAAATGATAGAATCAATGAATACAATATTTCTTGTCTTGTCTATAAAATACTCCCTGAAGCTGCCAATTACCATATCAGCATTTGTTTCACGTTGCTTATTATACAATATTTCCAAAGCATTGGGTTCCAGCCAATCATCACTATCAACATGCATCAAAAATTCGGCAGAAATCAGTTTTTGCCCTGATTTACGGGCTGCGGGCAGCCCCTCGTTTTGTTTTTTATGTATCACCCTGAATCGCTTATCTTTTGCCGCATACTCATCACATATTGCAGGACAATTATCCGGCGAAGCATCATCCACAAGGATACACTCGTAATCTATAAATGTTTGGGCTAAAATACTGTCCAAGCAACGACGGAGATATTTTTCTACGTTATATACAGGGACTACAATTGAAATCATTGTTTACTTTATTAATATTCCGGGGGCTTCTTTGTTTATAATATATTGTTCAATAGTCACTTGATATTTATTATACATCATTTCTCTTTCTTCAAATGATTTATACGACAGCAATACATTGTCATAATAATTAAAATATTTGTTATAGCTCATACCAAGTTTTAAAGTACCATACAACAATAAAACTGATATAAAAATATATTTCGATTTTCTGGAAAACAACAAATACATCTTTGGATAAATAACCCAATATGAAAAAATAAACAACTTTACTAATCGTTCTATAATTATATACATTTCAGAGAAATACAGGTACATAAAGGAATATATGTAAAGTACATTTATATAAACAATATTGGCTTTATCTATTTTAATAAGTTTATTTGAAAAATAATAAACAAGGAAAAAACTAAAACATCTTTCAAAATAACCTATCGTAAATCCAACTGCTTGTGAATACCTGACAGATGATGCCAAATAATGATTTGAAAGTAAGCCTAATCTTCCGGGAACAGAAACATTCGATAAAAACAATTTGACCCATTCTATTCGTAAAAAGAAAATGAAATTGCCTAAAATAAAAATAAATAATACAATTAAACGTGGAATTTTTTTATCCAAAATGAAATACAATGGAATATACAATAAGGATGATATATGGAATAAAGCTCCGATACAATTCAGAATTGAATATTTAATTATTTTTCTTTCTTCTATATATTTTATTGAAAGCATGAATATTAATATACTTTTCACATTTCGGAGCAGATGCATTTCCATTGAAAGTCCTGAAAACAAAATAAAAAAAACAAAACACATAATAATATTTTCATGAACAACCCGTTTAAAAAAATAATTAAGTATAATTACATCTGTAACAGATGAAATAAACTGAAAAAACAGATAATTCGAGGATATGGTTTTGCATAAAACCATATAAAATAAAAACCCTTTCTCCTTGCCTAGTTCAAAGAATAACTTTATTTGACTAAAACCATCAAATAAGGTTGGCGAATCAGCATACCATTTGGAATAGTTGATCCAATCAATTAAGACATAACCGCGAAACCCAAAAAAAACAATTAACAGCCCAACTACAAAATATTCTTGAAAAGAAAGTAAATAATTGTAGTTAGCACTATTAGCCTGCCCCTTTGCATAAACAGGCATCATATTTATATACAGGATTAAAAAGAGTATTATATATGGTATAGAATAAAAATAACTAAATACCGGCAATGAATTTCATTCCATCCAAATCACTTAACCATGTCTCATAAAAACTGTTGTTCTTTCCATAAGAATTATCAAAGAATGTACATGGTTTTTCCAGTAAACAACACAATATTGCAACATGTAATCTTGTAGTATATATATTCTCATATTTACTTATAAATCTCACACCGGTTTTTATCACATTCGGCTTAAAAACAAGTGAAGCGTAAATATCTGCCAATTTGGAAAACAAAAACATCATTCTACGGCTTGCCCATAAAAAACACCGCATAAAAAAACAACTTATCATAATCTTTTCCATTGAAGGCCAATCATGCACATCAAAATCTATTTCAGAGATATTCGTCAAATAATCTATTGTCCTATTTAGTTCTTTATCGTTCCGTCTGAGAAATAAGTTTTTTTTACCTTGTTTTACCTGATTTTTTTTTAATTTATAAACAGGTATACAAAACGCCATGTCAGGAACTAACAATACCGTATTGACAGTAAAACATTGTTTTAAAATCAAATAAGAATTTTTGTCTCTTGCACATATTGTTAGATTATTGTGTTTAGACAATAATGCTGCATCTTCATGCATACATTCTTCATTGTCATACCAAACAGTTTGTGGCAATATAATAATTTTATTGTCTGGATATCGTTTAATTATTTTACGCCTGAATTCCTGAGGCTTAAACCAAAGATCGCCAAAATTTCCGCCGCCTTGTAACAATATTATTGCATTCTTTTTAAGATTCGGATATGTACATGTATGCATACTACATGCATATAGTAATGAATATTTTCTTAAATGTTTCCTGATAAACTGTAATTCTCCTTCCCAAATAAGGACATCGCCAATATTATTATAATAAGGCAACTCCATTAATACAAAATCATTATCTATGAGCGGTACTAAAGTATTTTCAATGATGGCAGTAAGCTGATTTATTTTTTCTTTAAACTGCATAGTTAATCATTTTCTATAATCTCTATCAGTAATTTTCCCCACTCTTTATACCCCAACCCACTTAGATGAAGCCCATCATATACATTTTCATTTTTAATGGCTCCATCTACTGACAACAACGCATTTACATCTAAAAACATTAGACTTTTTTTCAAGCAAACACTTCTTAACCCATCATTCAATTCAGAAACATTTTTATTTACTGTTTTCCAGTTAGAGTGTTCTTTTGAAACATACAAGGTTGATTGAATTATTGGTTTTATTCCTTTCATCTTCAATTCCTCAATTATTGATTCCGTATTTGTTAATATTGATTCTACAGAAATTCCTCTCAATATATCATTTATCCCACCCATTAAAAAACACATTTCAGGATTCACAGAATAAACAGTCGATAGTCTTTCACAAAACCCTTGAGTTGTATCTCCGGCTATGCCGCGGTTTGCAATATCATCTATTCCCAACAATTCATTCCATGCCACCCATTCGGTTATTGAATCTCCCAACATTACAATCCTATATTTTTTTTGATAATATTCTGAAAAAAGTTCATTTCTCGCAATGTGTCTCGAAACAGTAACTTTATTTGCTACACTAAATCCCAATTTCACAAGTACCTTTTTAGGCACTTTATAATGAAATAATACGATTGCCAAAAAAAACAACGAAATAAAATTCGTTAAAACCAACACTTTGAGCCATGTTTTTTGCCGCCACATAATGACCTCCAATAAAAGCATACTGAGACAGTATTTAGATTAACTTATATTTTTTTTCTGAATATTCGTCTGAAAATGTTGCGAATTTTTAGTTTTCTGTTTTTTTTGTTTGCATTTCGTTTTTCTTCTTCCGAAAGCAGCACATTTTCGTTGACAAGTCTTCCCGATAAAAATTTCCGCATGCTATCTGTAAGCCAATGAGTGTAAGCAAATTTTGTGTCCTGAATTTCACGGTCGCGAATCTGCGAATAACTAGGCGTAACCATTTCGGGAATCAAACCTAATGTTAAAAAAGCGTGAGAATTGTAACAATGTGGTACACTGCAATTATGTCCTACCGGTAAAAATTCAATCGGTTTCTCTATCTTTTCAAAAATATTTTGTGAATAATATGAAGCATAACATTGCGTCATACTTCCGCTCCCTATATTAATGTACCCTGACCATGCTCCCGCATAGCAGAATTCGTTTCGCTTTACATTAAATGTTTGCATTTTGAAATGATTCATTGGTGTGTCAAAATCATCACCCCATGTTTTTTCGTATTCCTCTCGCGATAATTTTGTCATAATGGGCAATTCGTACGGTTTTGTATTATCTCGTGCAACTGTTACATGACACAATGCTCCGACATTTTCAAGGCAAACTTTTTTTATATCATCAATATGCGGAATCAACTCGTCAGTCGGCGTAATTTCAACTGAAATCGACATCCCGGCATTACGTACTCGATTTACGTTATCAAACCATTTTTGCATAATATCAAGCCGCTTAAATTCCAAATAATGAAAAGAAAGTTTAAAACC
Source organism: Treponema sp. (assembly GCA_031256035.1). Lineage (GTDB taxonomy): Bacteria > Spirochaetota > Spirochaetia > Treponematales > Breznakiellaceae > WQXQ01. Next base: position 68,915 of record JAIRRJ010000069.1, read on the forward strand.
TACTCTATCCTTCAACTCGGCAGGGAATTCAATAAATTCATCAAAACGATTAAACATAGTCCCATTGGTAACCACCATAATAAAATGGCCTTGTTCAAGAATAGCTCGAATTATCCCGACAATTTCTTTTGGAATAAGCGTTTCACCACCTCCGCATAAATTGAAATGACAAATCCCTCCAAGCCGTTCTTGTGAAAGTGCTTTCCCGATATGTTGTGCCGAATATTTAAAACTCACTTTTTTATTTTTAAATAATCTTCGTTGAGTTATATAACAAAAATCGCATCGTAAATTACAATTTTCAATAGGAACATAAACATCAAAGAATCGTTTCAATTTTTTTATCCCTACTTGCATAAATGTACATAGTAATAACACTTTTTATTTTTTTCTGTTCCTCGTTGTTTAAGGCGATAAAATAACTACTAATGCATACTGAAATAATACTTAAACCTGTTACAAGACATAATCGTACTATATTTTGCATCATTGCATTACATAGAATTACAGGTAAAACAGCAGACACCACAGAAACAATGAAAACCGGGGCTAAAACCATCCTCAAAAACTGTCGTAATGAATAATTAACCAGACGTTTTAATATCAATGATCTTGAAATAATAGCAATCAATGAAATAATAATTGCTAAAATCATTACCGAATACGGAGGCGCTCCCATATGTAAGACCATCCATGATACAGGAGCATTCAACAATAAGATTCCTCCCACTACAGCCTGATACATTCTTATTTTACCGGTAGCATGTATAGCCGCCATTATCGGATAACTTATGGAATCTATCAATACATCAAATAGCACCAATCGTGTAAATAACACCGCATATTCAGGAGGGTTCTTGAGCCATAATCCAAGGATCATGGGCATTTCAAGCACAAGAGGCAAAACAAACAAATACATCAATAAATAAGTTCCTTTTGAGCCGCGAAACATAAGTGATAACATTGTCTCTTTTTCTCCGGCGGCATAACTCTTGACTATTTGCGGACGCATTGCAGTGTTAAAATTTTGAGAAAAACTCGTTGAAGCACTATTTACTGTTGCTGCAATGCTGCGGGCAGCAACTACAACCGGATTAAAGTATTGATTCAGCAAAATATTTACTATCTGGTTTTTAACTATTCCCACTGATGCTCCAAACATACTCCAACCTGTATAACTAGCAATCTCTTTGAACAGATCATGATTCCAATGGAAGGAAAATTTGCATTCTTTATATTTTTTTGTACAAATAACCCAATAAATACTTAAATGTATAATTGAAACAATTAATATCAAGAAACCATACAAGGCTAATTTATCCCACCGGATTAAACTCAATAAAAAAACCATCCCCAACTTTATTACGACATCGGCAATTGAAACATAGGCATAAATGTTCATATCCTCATGAGCAATTATAATTGCCATGTATGGGCTGGTCATTATAGTGAATAAGAACGACAATACCGAAAATTGATATACCCATAAAGCCGTGTTTTTTCTTTCAACTGGTATAACCAGTTTATCATTTACAAACCACAAACCAATTGTTTCAGCCAAAAGTAAAATAATTATCCCTATCAATACATAAATAAACAGACTTAATCCAAAAATCTTTTTTAAGCTATCATAATCTCCTCGACCAAGTTCAAATGAAAAATAGCGTTGACTGGCCGTAGCCATTGCCCCACTAATAAAACCGAACATCGTAACCACTCCCGCCACGACATTATAAATCCCGTAATCTTCCGCGCCCAGAGTATTCAACACTACCCTCACCGTGTACAGGCTTACCAGCATTATCAGGATTTGCCGGAAATAGAGCATCAGGGTATTTTTAGCTATTCGGACAGTACTTGAAGGCATTGATTTTACTTTGTTGTCCTAAATATTTGGGTAAGATATTGACTACTACATTCCTGAAAAGAGCCGTAAGCGTAAATACGCAGTTCATATTCTGTGTTAGATTTAAGACTGCCGATAAGCTGAGTATATGTTGGTTTTTGCAGGCGCGGGGTAAGCATAAAGTCAGACCATTGCCTTGCGCTGCGGTCGATGTCGCCGGTTTGCCGGTTTATAAAATCGAAACGGTAAGAATGTACCACCTCATTACCGGGGTTGGGGTCAGGAATTTTTGCCTGCGGGAATTCGATCTCTACGGCGGTTTTTTCAATTTTCCTGATAATTATCCCGCTTAGTCCCGCGTCAGCCGGTTTTGATTCGTCAAATACCGGAGCGGTTTTTTGCTCTTCACGTTTTGTATGAGTGTAGAGAAAATCCGCGGGGTTTGAAACATCGAATGTCCAAACCTGAGGAATCCTTGCCACATTGTTTAAGGGCGTAGGGCCTTCGCTCATGTCAAAGTCATAGTTTTCTATAATAACTTTCGAACCTTTGACCGACACGATCATGCCTTGTCCTACTGCCTTTTCGGCAATCTTTGGAAGGCTGTAATTTGCTGTGCCGTTTGAATTACTGCCAAGATAACCTGCTTCCATTCCAAGATAATTCAGAGTGGCTGTATTCACCGCAGTAAAGCCTCCCTGCCAGATAGAGCGCGGCTCGTTATTGGGGAGATGAGTATGTCCACCAAAGATTATCACTTCCGGATCATTCTTAAAAAAATGGGTATCATAATCACTCCCAAAGCTGGTCGCACCAGCACTATCAGATCTTAAAATGGTATTTTGAACCGGCCAATGCAGAAAAAGAAAAATGGGTTTACCCGGCGCGTCTTCCTTTGCCATGTTAATTCGCGTCCGTGTCCATTCAATAACGGAAGGAGGAACTACATCGCCGGTATATGTTGTGCTGCCCGGTACTTCGGTGCGCCCAGCGGCTATTGCTCCGCCAGAAGCTTCCTGTTCAATAAAGTTCCCCTTTCCGGCGCTCAATACAATAAAATGATAACCGTTTATCATATAATGAGCGTTGGTTTTTTGACCGGTAGCTTTTTCAAATCGAGCAGCAGCAGTATCTTTTTCACCCACAGCATCATGATTACCCATGACAGCAATCAATTGCAGCCTGCCTTTATGGTTCTCCCATATTTTCTTGAATAAATTCCAGTCGGCTTGCGTACCATCTTCAGTAATGTCCCCTACAATGGCAAGGGCTTTAACATTTTGTGTATTGTACCAGTTCAGCGCTTTTTCAAACCGCTGGTGAAGCGGATAAGCGCTATCGTCCCGTCCTTTCCCTCCGACATGAGTGTCTGAAATAACCCCAAAACGTAAATCATATCCGGCATCGGGATCAATTATCCCGCTCTCCCTTGCAGATACGCAAGAAAAAAATAAAAATGATAAAATGATGACAGATTTCTTCATAAAATAACGCATGGAACTAATTCCAGGATGAGAGTGTTTTCACTGCCCCAATATTCCCATCAGACTATTGTTGCTATGGATTGTTTCCTGGATTTTCACAATATCACTGACGCTTATCAGCCGCCGTTTTTTCATATTTTCGCAGCCTTTATAAACTGCCTCCCGGTAAATTAATACTTCCTTATCATCCTAAAAGACAATTAATATCATCTGCTATTGCTCTACCGCCCATTGTATGTAATGCCCTATAGTTTCTTATAACATAATCAAAGATATTATGCTTTGAGAATAATTCTATAACTTCTTTCGCCGTCTTGTTTTCCAGAAACTTGTATTCTTCAATAACGTAAACCAAAAATTCATTTACAATATTTACAGTCATAAAACTCACGCTTCCGTCGGAAAAATTATTTTTCCGGTCTGCAATTCCATTTCCAGCAATTCATATAATGCAAGCGGGCTTAAATGCCATAGTTTCGTACGTTCATTTTCCAGCTTTTCGTATAGCTTAGAAACATAGAGTAATTTTATGGCGGAGGACACTGACACATCTTTTTTTTCAATGATTACCTGGATAATCATTGGAACAAGCATTTGCAAAGTGGCCTTATATTCTGTTCTGCTCATTCACTTAATTCTCCGGCAAAGAGCAAACATCTTAACGCATTTTCATTTGTAAAAACCAGTTGATTATACAGCTCCGGAATCTTTAATCGCTTCATAGTTTCTTTTTCACTCAATATTCCGTTTTGATATGCGATAAAAGTCCTAAATATCGTATCATTGGCAACCGGTCCAAAAATAATATCAAAAATCTCCCCTGTGTAAGTTCCATTTCTGTTGGCAGATACAAAATCCAGCCATTTTTTATCCGGTTTTTCAAAAAAAAGAATCTTCAGCTTTTTTAATAATTCCATATTTAAAGTATAAATACTTATATGAGTATCTACAGAACCATTTCTGTCCCGTACTTTTTCTGCAAAACTTCTGGCTTGATCAATGTTTGTTGTTGTATAAAAGCCAAGACCAAAATCCAAAGCTCTGACAGGCTGAATAATTTTTGGATCTTTGACAAGAATATCGCTGCCGTGATATATCTGCTTGTTTTTTATGAATAATAGGTCTTTTAATTTTTTTTCATTTCCTTTCATAAGTGATTATTATCCCTTTGAATAAGGTTTTCAATCATTATTTCTACCAGTTCTCCCATATACCCTTTTCACTGTCCCAATATTTCCTTATACGCATTTCTCATGTCCAAATTTTGATTTTTATTGTCCATGTCTTCATTTGCGTTTACATCAGCCTGACAAAATCTTTTTCGATTTTTGCCCTGAAAACCGGGGAAATCGAATTAATATCTATTACATCAACGGTATAAGGAAGTATTGAATTTTCAAATAAAGAAGAAAGGTTGACTTTTAGCGCATCCGGAATGGGCTTTCCGTTATAATCAAGGGCGATATCAACATCAGAATATTTTACCGGCTTTCCCTGCACTCTGGAACCATACAGATAAACTGAACAATCATTGAGTTCGGGAATACTCTTTATTGTTGAAGTAATAATCTTCAAGTGATTTTCGTCAATATGCAACAAAACTGTTTGTTGGTTCGATTTCTCCTTGATTTTTGCAAGTTCATAATCCATGTCTTCAATAAAGACAGGAATAATTACCGCGATATTTTCTGCATTGAATTCATCATAATTATGACTTGTTAAATTGCGTGATCTGCGGTATTTATCCCAGACTTCAAGATCGTTCAGAAGCAATCCGCGTTTGCACCCAAGGCGTATCAAATCATTAAAAAGCATTTCGGATATTTCAATCCTACTTGATTCAGTTTCAGATAAAAATCGCCGCAATAACTTATGGGAAAGTTCAAACGTGTATTCAAAGCGCTGGATTACGGAATCTCTGATAAATGTGTTGGACACATCCTTTTGATATTCCATCCATGCTTCTTTTAATGTGGTTAATGCTTTTTCAAAAGATTCGGTTATTAGTTCCATATTATTTTTCTTTATTCATCTCCATTTTTACACTTTGTTACTCGCATTTCTCAATCCCCTTAACCAGCGCATCGCAGACAATATCAACTTCCTCATCCGTCATACCGGGATACAATGGCAATGTAAGCTCATGGGCGCAGACATGCTCCGCTTTGGGAGTGCCATTAACTTTGTTTTTGTACGCGCTAAAACCCTGAATGGCGGGATAATGAATGCTGGTCTGAACTCCGTCCTGTTTCATAGATTCGATAACTGCCGCCCTGTCCACTGAATCTGAAAGCAGTACCGGCATTATGTGATAATTCGGTTTCCCGCGTGAAAAATTTCTGTAAGGAATTGAAACCGATGGGACATCATCCAAACGCCTGTAATAATGTTCAACCAGTTTTTTTCGCTTGTTGTTCGCGTCTTCCAGTTTTTGCAGTTGAACAAGCCCAAGAGCGGAACTGATCTCGTGGATACGGTAATTTAAGCCCGGCAACTCAACATCATAAGAAGCCGCTCTGCCCTTGTAACGGTCAAACGAAGGAACGGACATTCCGTGAGAACGCAGCCCTTTCAATTTTGCGAACAATTCATTGTTGCGCGTAACAACCATGCCGCCCTCGCCCACCGCGATATTCTTGTTGCAAAAAAAACTGAAAGCCGCAACGTCGCCGAATGTGCCGAGCGGCTGCCTATCGTTTTCTTTGGAAGACGCGCCTTCTTTGCAAGGCGAATAATCCGCTCCTGGCGTATGGGCGCAATCCTCAACAAGAAGCAAGCTGCGCCGTTTGCACACAGCGGCGATGCGCTCCATATCGCAGGCATATCCGGCATAATGGACGATCATCACCGCTTTTGTTTTTACGGTGATACGCACCTCAATATCATCGGGATCAATTGACCAGTCTTCCATTGAGGTAATATCGGCGAGAACATTTTCAGCGCCAACCATCTGCGTAACATTTTGATCGGCGATAAAAGTAAGCGCCGGGGTTATCACCTCATCTCCGGCTTTAATGCCAAGGGCAAGCAGCGCCATGTGCAGGGCAGCGGTGCCGCTTGAAACGGCAAGGCATTTCGTATCACACCCCAAAAAATCCGCAAAGGCTGCCTCAAAATCATGCGTTTTTTGGCTGATTGTGAGCCAGCCTGAATCGAGTACCTCTTTTACAGCTTGGTACTCTCTTTCATCGTAATTAATTTTATGTAACTGAACGCGCCACATGAATCTTGTAACCGCCTGAACGGATAAGGCATTAAAAAACCAAACCATTCAAAGAATGGTTTTTTTTGAGTATTTTTAACGAATCCAGCCGCCGCCGAAACAAACTGGCCGGATTTGCGCCTTTGCTGTACACAGCCGGACACTTTATACAATTTAATATATCACATTCAGCCATGCCTAAACAATCTCTTGGCGTAAAAGTTGTTCAAAAGGTGAACAAAATATGAAGGGCTTGTATAATCCGAAATAAATCCATAATATTTACATGAAGGAACAATATGAGTATTTTTAATGCAATTATTTTGGGAGCGGTGCAGGGGCTTACTGAATTTTTACCGGTTAGCAGCTCAGGGCATCTGGTTCTTCTGCAAAAAGTGTTCGGCATATCGGAACCGGCGCTGTTTTTTGACACAATGGTTCATATGGGGACTTTGGCGGCCGTTTTGACAGTACTCAGGCGGGAAATTTGGGCAATTTTACGGCGTTTTGTTCAGCCATTGACCGCATATCTTGTAATTGCCACCGTCCCTGCGGTTATTTTCGCCCTTGCTCTTAAAAAAAACATAGAAGCTGCTTTTGAATCCGGCGGTTTCCTCGGTTTTGCTTTTCTTATAACCGCCACTCTGATAATTACCGCAGAATTTTTATCCAGACGCGCCAAAATGACTGAATTCAGAAAGGCCGAGAGCATGAACTGGCTGGATGCGGTGATTATTGGCATCATGCAGGCAATCGCGATTACCCCCGGAATATCCCGCTCAGGCGCGACAATTTCCGGCGCTCTATCCCGGAAACTTGACCGCAGTTTTGCAGCACGATTTTCGTTCCTGTTGTCGATTCCGGCAATTCTTGGCGCAGTAGCCCTTCAAACGAAGGATTTGTTAAAAGGAGCGGATTCCCATACCGTGGTGGGCGCTGGCGCGGTCATTGCAGGAACATTAACCGCCGCCGTTGTGGGATTTTTTGCAGTCCGTTTCATGCTGAAAATAATAAGTGAAAAATCGTTGTGGGGTTTTGCCGTTTATACCGGGGTTCTCGGCATAATGATCATTATCGATCAGTATGTTACTCACTTCATTGAATGGGCGTTGTAGCCGAATTTCCTTGACCATGAGGCGATTTTTTAGTATTTTCTACGTATAGGAAATTTCCATTATGTCTACACAACAAACCGAAACTCATGAAGAAACAGAGCAGGTAAATGCCAATATCGAGGCTGAAAACAAAGCCTCCGAAGGACAGAAACAGGATAATGCTGCCGAAACAGCGGCAGCCGAACCCACTCCGGAGGAAAAAATCGCCGAACTGGAAGCGCAGTTGGCGGAAACCCGCGATCAATTGTTGCGAAAAGCCGCTGAATTCGAAAATTTCCGCAAAAGAATGAACCAGGAAAAGTCTAATGCCATCGAATTTGCCAACCAAAGCCTGCTTTTGGACATTATTCCGACAATCGACGACTTTGAAAGGGCGATAAAATCGGCGGAATCCTCAAAAGACTTTACGGCTCTTTATGACGGCATCATAATGATTGAAAAGCGGCTGACAAGCCAGCTTGAAAGCAAATGGGGGCTGAAGCGCTTTAATTCCGCAGGGGAAACGTTTGATCCAAACCTGCACGAAGCGTTCATGATGGAAAAATCCCCCAATGTGAGTGAAGCCACGGTTCAGGAAGACCTTTTCAAGGGCTACTTTTTGAAAGACAGAGTGATTCGGGCGGCAAAGGTGAAGGTTGTTATGCCTGTTCACCAGCCCTCATGATTTTGATATATTTTTATGTGTAGAAGGAGTTTGACATGGGCAAGATTATAGGTATCGACTTAGGAACCACCAATTCATGCGTGTCCGTCCTTGAGGGCGGCGAACCGGTGGTCATCCAGAATTCAGAGGGATTTCGGACTACGCCCTCCATTTTTGGCATTACAAATAAGGGCGAACGGGTTGTCGGCGCGCTTGCGAAAAACCAAATGACCATCAATCCGGAAAATACCGTTTATTCGATCAAACGTTTTATGGGACGCCGGTTCTCGGAAGTATCCAGCGAAATGAAGCTGGTTCCCTATCATGTTACCGAACAGGGCGATGATGTCCGTGTGGATATTGACGGAAAAAAATATTCGCCGCAGGAAATTTCATCATTCATTTTGCAGAAGATGAAAAAAACTGCCGAGGACTATCTGGGTGAAACTGTTACCGAGGCGGTAATCACCGTGCCGGCATATTTCAACGATGCGCAGCGTCAGGCAACCAAGGATGCGGGCAAGATCGCGGGTCTCGAGGTAAAACGGATCATCAACGAGCCGACCGCCGCGTCGCTCGCCTACGGCCT
>JAIRRJ010000117.1 GCA_031256035.1 Treponema sp.
GCAATTAAACCGAGGTGGTTAATGGAAACATTGTTCAAAACACCGCTCCGGTTAATGGAAACAACTTCGCGGATTATGCCAAGAGAGTTATCGGAAACACCTTCGGAAATTCCGCCCGAATTCATGGCGACTGCTCTGAAAACCTCATCGGTAAAAGAACCGATCCAGCGGGGAACCTGGTAGCACAGGAATGTGATAAGAAAACTGGTTATTGAAATCAGCCACGAACGCTTGAGGTACAAGGCGGTAAAAACAACAATCGGCACATGGAAAATCAGCGGATATAGTTTCAGCGTCATGCTTACGCCCCAGATCAGCCCGCAGAATATTTGTAAAACAAATATTACGATATTGAAACACCCAAAATGAAGCATATTTTTTCGGGTGCGGGCCATTCCGGCAAAACTAACCGTAAGCGCCGCGCCGAACAGCCACATAATAAGATAACGCAATAATGCAATAACAGTTTCAATCACTGTTCATTCCATCTTATAAGCAAAATACCGTTCCTTAATCTCCCCCGCCTTGCTTTTTGCGACAGGGACAGAGGAATTGTTCTTTAAGGTTATCTTATTATTCTCAATGGTTTTCACATACCGCATATTTACCAGATAGGAGTAGTGGGGCCTTGAAAAACACCCGTATTTCAGAAGATTTTCGCAAACAACGGAAAAAGGCTCCGTACTATCACGAGGGGTCCGGCATTCGATTACCCTGCCGTTGTACAGGTGATACCGCACCGTATGGCCGGAAACCTCGGCAAAAACCAAATGGGAAATTGTTATTTTTTGAATACCTTCATTGCTTTTTACAATTACCGAAACCTCGTCTTTTTCCGTTTGTATTCGCTCCAGCATTTTGTCAAAGGCGGAAAACATTTTTTCTTTGGTAACGGGCTTCAGCACATAGTTGACGGCATCCACCGAATAACTGTCCGCCGCATACTCAGGCGATGAGGTAAAGAATAAAATCTGCGCGGTTTTGTCAAACCCGCGAATTTCCTTTGCCGCATCCATGCCCGAAAAACCCGGCATAATAATATCCAGACAATAAACATCAAACCGATTCCCTTTTTCCAGAGCCGCAATCAATTCAATTCCGTTGGGAAAGCCGGTATATTCGCAGTCAAAATCTTTTAAGGCGTTGTACTGGTCTATGAGCTGCACCATGTTAGCAATCTCGTCGGCATGGTCATCACAGACCGCAATCTGCAGCATTTTTACCCTTCCAGGGCTCATTTTGCTATAAAATCTGAATTTCTTCAAGGCGGTTCTCCTTTTTATGCCGCATTTTCGCCTTTTTATGCCCAAAGCGGTTTCCGGCGGCAAAAATGTGATTTTATTGACAAGCGAAGTGAGCGTCGTGGCTGAGCTTGCTCGGACATGACCGAACGAGCGCAGTCACCGAAGGGTTGAAAACCTTTCATGAAACGCATGGAAAAGGAGATGACCATGCCGACAACCATAATCGTCATAACGGCTGCCGGCGGCATAATCGCCGTGGAGACCATTTTCTTACTCATATCCGCCAAACGCAGGCTTGCCGAATTGGACGAAAATACCGGCAAGGCCATGCTCCAAATCGGCGAACAGCTTTCCGCCGGCTTCGAAATGCTGATAGCGCTTTTGGAAACAACCAAAGAATACGCCGGGCAAAAAATCATAACGCTTATTGAAAGCATTAAAACAGAAAGATGCGCCATTACCGGTAAATCCACCCCCAAAGACATACGTCATCAGGGGGACATCATCACTAAAACTCTGGGCATACTTGAACTTGTCAGCGGGGCGTACCCCGAACTCAAAACAAATGAAAACTACATAAAGCAACTGGCAGCCGTAGAAACCTTTGAAAATATGCTGCGCTCGAGCCGCCAAATCTATAACAACAGCGTAGCAAAACTGAACGATGAAATACACCGGTTCCCTTTTTCCATTGTAGCGGCAACGCTGCAATTTTCAGAGAGGAATTATATTTAGCAAAAGGAAGTGAATGAGGAATGAGAAATGAGGAATTACTCCCGAAGAGGTTGCGTCCCTTCGGGCCGCGCACTGATAGGAAGGATTTAATGGCGGCCATGCGGCCGCCTGGCAGTGTCTCGCCAAGACGCAAAGAACGCCAAGGACGCGAAGAAGAGATGAAGAATAAAATTCTTATCTTCCTTTGCGATCTTTGTGCCTCCGTTTGCTTGCAAACGACGCCTCTGCGTGATGCCCCAAAGAAAGCACGCGAAGCGTGTGGTTGATAAAGGCAGCATGGCAAGAGCCCCAGCAAAAGCCACTGTATGCGGTAAAAGCAAGCTTGCTTTAGCAAGCGTAGGGGCGACTTCTCAAATAAATTTTTAGGAGTTATAACATGAAAACAACAATTCGCATCTTCCTTTTTTCTCTTTTCATTTTTCACTTTTCTTTTGTCTTCGCCCAAACCGGAGCCGCCCCGGCAAGCGACTTCGCCTTTACCGAAACCGCGACAGCCGTAACCATTACCGGCTACAACAAAACCGGCGGCGCGGTCGTGATACCCGAGCGGATAAACAACAAACCCGTTACCACCATCGGGCAAATGGCGTTTATGGGGAAGCAACTGACCGCCGTTACCATACCCAACACCGTTACCACCATTGGGAACTATGCGTTTTGCAC
>JAIRRJ010000017.1 GCA_031256035.1 Treponema sp.
TGCGGGTTGCCGTTACATACGGCGGATCAAGATACATAAAAACATTTTCACGGTCATAAAGCGAAATGACTTTTATTGCGTTACGGTTATCAATTTGTACGGTATGCCCCGCCTCGCTCTTTAGCCGCTTGCTTGTTTCTCTTAATGTGTCAGGTAACGACTGATAAAAACTTTTTTGCCTTCCGTCACTTTCAGGGTTAACCATAATCCGCATACTTTTATTGTTCGTATAAGCCGACCCAACGCAAAACCAAGTACGCACCAAAAAACGCCGCGCCTGTTCAATGGGGTTATCGCATTTTTCAAATGATAAAATATATTCTTCACGGCTCCACGGCGTATGCTCTATAAGGAAAATAAGTTGTTCCGCATTTTCCCGAATTTGCAAAAACAAATTATATACTTCGTTGTCAATGTCATTAAGAATTTCAATGTTTGAATGTTCTTTGGAAAAGAAAACACACCCCGAACCAAAAAAAGGTTCAAGGTAGGTCATGGATTGGTAATCAGCGGGGAAGTGTTGAATAATCCAGTGTGCAATAGATTTTTTCGACCCCGGATATTTCATTACCGTCATTTCCCAATCCCCTCAACAGTGAGCCGTAAATTGATCATCAATTCCCAACCTTGCCCGCAATTTACTTTTTTTGGCTGAATGTATTTTTTCCCGCTAATCACCGCCCTATCGACAGCCCCGCCCAAAGTAACGTTTCCCTCTAAAGCCTTGCACACAGCCCAAGCATAGACGTAGCAATGCAATTCGCTGTCAGGCGTTTCAGGCAGGGTAAAAGTGATAGACATGGAATAAGCGTCAAGTTTAATAATTCGTTCTTTTTCAGACCGTTCACACGAAGCAAGCGCAAGCGCAGGAGATACGACCGAAGCCCCGCTGTAGTCCCCAATTTCAACAATCGGTATAGCGTATTGGACAGTACCCAACAATTCATTGACCCTTCCGGTCAAAAGCCCCCGAACTGCCTCAATAATTCGCATTTCAACAAAATCGCTCATATTACCCTCCGCCTGTATGGTTCGAGCAGGGTGCGGACATTCTCCGGCATGGACATTTCAAAATGCTCCCCCTCTTTGCCGGAACCCCGAATGTTACCCGTCATGCCGATACGCCGCCCCTTGTATCGGTTCAGGTTCCATGCCGCCAATTCAAGGCAAGCCGAAGCAAGGTCAGCCAGAACCTTCCCCACGGCATAGCCAGCCCAATAGACAACCTTTACCGCAGACAAGCCCCGATACCGAAGCAGAGCGGGAGAAAGCGTAAGGCTATAGGGTATATCTTCAATCGTTCCACAATCAGGAATAACGCCGTAGAATTCCGGCTCTACAATATCGCTGTTTGCATATAACGCCATAACTTTAGAAACAGGATATTCTTTGAGCGGTAAAATTAAATCAGAATAAAACGGAATAAGCTCAAAGTGTTTTTTTCGCAATAACCGCCTTTTGCAGTATTGCTCAATCGTGAAAGTGGAAGTTACGAGGCAAAACCGGGCTAGTTTATCTTCCCGATCATCGACCCCCAAAAGAGCCTTGAAGTCCTCAAGGGGAATAAGGGTATACAGTGTTTTTCCGTTTTCCATAAGGAAATCGTAGAGCGGGCTTTAGCAGATGTATCCTAAGGAAAAGTTCAAATTTTAATGGTTTAGCGTTATTTTTGGGGTTCAGTTAGAACGAGAAAAACCTGCAAAATTGGGAATAAGCCCCCAAAAAGTTTACCAAAAGTTTACTTTTATCAGTTATATTTAAGTATCAATTAACTTAATTTTGATATTGGGAACATTTGTATACAGAGATTTTGTATCAACTGTATAAAAATTAAGTAATTTCATTAGATTGTCAATGGATACAGGCATATCGTTTTTAAACCAGTCCATGATAACAATAAGTATTCCAGTTATTTGGTAAAATATTTTATACCGATATGCAATTTGCGCCTCTCTAGTAAGTTTATTTTTCTTTTGGCTTATTAGCAAATTCTGCCATTCGCTGAAACTATCAGCAAACAAATTCTCTATCCCAACTATGGTCAATAATTTTTTTAGATTTGTACGGTGATTAACCATATACTTAATATTGAAAGTCAAAATAATGTTATCTGGTTTGTCTTTTTCGCTATTGCTTTCTACAATAAGCATTTCATTATTAAATATATTCGAAAAATACCGCATAACAACTTCGTCTTTATCTTTATAATTTCGGTAAAATGTTTGCCGTGCTATACCAGCCTTGTTAATAATATCCGAAACGGTAATCTTATCATAAGGTTTTTCATCTATAAGAAGCAGTATTGCCTCTAAAATCCATGAACAAGTCCGCTGTACCTGGCGGTTCGGCAATCTAGAATCATTAGACATTTTAGCCTCCTTTGTCTCAAAATAAACAGTTTTCAATGTCTGTCCATTTTGGTAAAAAAATATTGACCCCGCGTGTTGAATATAATACATTTGTCTTATATAAGTCAAGTGTATTTACATAGATGTGTATCACATTTTAATCTTTTTGGAGGCGCATGATGAAAAAGCTGTTTGTTTTTATTATGGTTGTTGCTGTTGCAACATCGGTTTTCGCCCAGAATGAAACAGAGGACATTTCGGAAAATGAACCCCTGAAAAAGCATCAGTTTCTCGATAATTATTTCGGCGTTAGTATCGGTGCGGCTGGTATGAAAACAAGCGAGAATGGCATTTTTACGGTTGATATTGGCGTAACATACGGTTTTTATCTGCATGACTGGGTATCAATAAATACTGGATTGCTTTTTCATACGGAATTATATTCAGAAAAAAATCTGCTAACAGGCAATGAACCAATGGTAACGCCATTGTGCTTTACCATACCCTTCGGTATTCATTTCAATATACCGAAAGCCGAATGGCTATATACCGGCGTAAACGTAGCCGTAAACATACCGATAGCAGATTTTAGATCGTGGAAAAAGGACGATTTTTCACAAAAAGACGTGTTTTTAAGCCTTCCGATTGATTTGGGCTTTGATTTCATCAAACCGGGCAGGGGTGGTTCAAGGGCGTTTTTAAGAATTACGCCCACTTTTCATAATGGCGGAACTGTTATTCCAATAGGTTTTGTGTGGCAAATATACAACTGGAAAGTCTTTGCAAAACAAGTCGAGGTTAATGTTCCGACACCCCCGACAGTAATTATCATACATTAAAATTTGTTGCGGATATACCTCCTTATTTAAATGAGGTAACCAAAAAAGCGCAAAAGAAGGAGATTTTCAGTATGAGTAAAAAACTAAGATCGTGTTTGGCTATAGCAATAATTGCTATCATCGGATTTGTAATAACAGCCTGCAACAATGGGATGACCAAGGAAAAAGCAGACAGGAAAAACAAAAGAACTCAAGCTATGATAAAAATCACTGTGAAAAAACAGACGATAGCTCAAGAACGTTACATAGACACTTCTTATGGCAAAATAAGGGTATTAGAGTATGGATTTGACTCGCCGGAAATTAAGCCTTTATATATTGATTTACACGGTGGCGGTTTTGCTCTTATGTTTCCTGAATATAATGAAAAACAAACTGTGTATATTCAAAATGAAACAAAAATCAAAGTAATCAGTATTGATTATCCAAAAGCCCCACAAAACCCATATCCTGCCGCTGTTGAAGCAATATATGAAGTTGTCAAGCATTATGTGGAAAATGCATCAACATATAAAATCGATCCTGAATCTATCGGTATCGGCGGGTATAGCGCCGGCGGTAACCTTGCGACTGTAACCTGCATTAAAGCAAACGAAAAAAAGGAATTTCAGATTAAATTCCAAATTATGTGTTATCCGCCTACTGATTTGTTGGAAGATCCGTTTATGAAACTAAAAAACAAAAAAGCCCCTAAAGCTATTTTTCAAAAAGACGTTCAAATAGCTACTTTTTCCTATCTTTCTGATTTTCAACAATCACGAGAACCATATTGCTCTCCAGTATATGCAACAAAAGAACAATTAAACGGTCTTCCGCCAGCACTTTTAATTGTTGCAGGTATTGATCCACTTTATCCCGAAGGTTTGCGTTATGGTAAAAAACTAGAGGAGGCTGGAGTCCCATTGGATTTGCATGAATTCAAGGAATCTGTACATGGCTTTACTCATTATGGAAAACATGATGCAAAAGAAGCAATGGAGCTAATCGTATGGTATATCAAAAATCATTTATGATATGCGCCATATCTACATTCCCGTTCAAATCTTTTCTAAAAAAAAGGTTTCTAGCGGCAGCGGTTCTTCTGCTTGCGTCATTCCCGCTTTTTGCCCGAGACATTGAAATATTGGTCGAAGATGCAGACTTGGAATTACCGCTTGAAGGGGCGGTGATCCGCTCTTATGACGGCAGGCAGTATATCTGTGATGAAAGCGGCAAAGCCATCGTGAGCGTACCCGATGACCGGCAAGTAGTGATACAAGCCTCTTGTCCCGGCTATGAAAACGGCAGACTCATTATCGCCGTAGGTACGGACAAATACGTCTTGAGCTTGCGCCTTTCCGGCATCATGGAAGGCAGCGAACTTATCATCGAGGCGGCCAGACCCGGAAGCAATGAAACAAAAACAGGGCGCAGTGTTGCCGTTTCCGAAAGGGAAATCGCCCAAACTGGCGAAATCGGAATTGTTGAAGATGTAATGTCTACCATTAAGCTACTGCCAGGCGTAGGATATACCGGTTTAATGAACGCCCAGCCAAGCATACGGGGCGGCGACCCGGAAGACATGAGGGCATCATTGGACGGTTTTTATGTTTTCTATCCCTATTTTTCAGGCGGAGCCTATTCGGTTTTCGACCCCCGCATGGTGCAGAGCGCACAGCTAACCCACGGCGTATTTTCAAGCCGTTACGGACATTCCGTTTCCGGCTTACTTGAAATTACGTCAAGAAACCCCTCTCCCACAGAAACTGAATTCGAGTTAGGGATGAGTACCAGCTCAGCAAATTTCAACCTTTCTCTTCCCCTCGCCGGAAAAGGCGGCGTTCTCCTCATGGGGCGCGTTACTTATTTCGATCCGGTTAACGCCCTCATAAAACAAGCGGCAAAGTCAATCGAGGCCCTTGAACAGGCCAATGCACTGCGGACTGCCCCGTATATCAGGAGCGGAATAATTACAGGAAATTACCGCTTTTCCCACGACCTCGAATTACACGCAACAGGCTTATGGGGCATGGACGGTATCGGCATATTATTCGAGAATTCATCAGAAGAGGAAGAATATTCAAGCAATTCCATCTTTAATTTGGATTGGAACAATTATCAGGGATTTTTTACATCAGGGCTTTCATGGAACCCCCGCACGGATAAGCTCCTAAAATTCACTGCCGGACTCGGGTTCCGCACGGCAGAAATGAACTCAACCAACCATGACGTTGTTTTAGGCAGGGCATTTACAAAGACCCCCGAAAACGCATGGTACTATGACACCCTAAGCAGCAGGTTTGGAAGCCCATACAATGTAGACACTTTTCGTGTTACCAAAAATACAGAAAATATTTTCAACACACAGGGGCGCCTTGATTACGATTGGCATTTAGGTAGAGGCTTTCTCGTTTCTGTAGGAATCCAGGAAATGTTTATCAAAACAACCATGGAAAGCGAACAACTCGGCTTTTCTGAAAAACCGTTAAGCGGTTTAAGCCAGGGCGAACAAGAAACCATTTTTGCATATTTTAATCTTGGTCCCAGCGACCCCTTGCGTGACTACCTTAAAGAAAGTTTGATGATACGTTTCCCTGTCAATTCAAATAATAACGCGGAAAACAACCTGCTTATCTCATCAGGTTACAGCCTTGCCGAATACCGCACTCCCGATAACCGACTTGGTATTGAATTCGGTTTGCGTATCGATCACTATTATTTATCGGGTAACGGCATAGGACTGTCTTCACAACCCGCCCTCAACCCCCGCCTCAACATTGATTTTAACGTATTCAAAAATTCAGGCTTCATACAATCATTGGACATCAGCGCGGGAACCGGGCTTTTTTCATCAATGAGCAACAACATTTTCATTACTGAAAAAGGCAACAATATTGATGCGATAAAACCGAACCGCTCGTGGACTTCCGTTTTAGGGGCAGGTTTTGAATTATCAAGCGGCTTCAGTTTTAATATCGAAAGCTATTACAAATACCTCTTTGACCGTATGTATATGCCTATATACACCGGTCTTGGCAGCACGGATACGCGGCTCCGTTTTGACGGCGAGGGCAGGGCCTGGGGCATTGATTTTATTTTGAAAAAGCAGCAGTCACGCTTCCTGGACGGCTGGCTTTCCTATTCGTTTAACTGGACGAAATACCGGGATCCCGACGGTACTGACAAAGAGGACTGGTATTTTCCCGCATACCACCGCTTTCACAACCTCAATCTGGTACTCAATATCAAGCCAACTCCCCGAATAAACATTTATACCCGTTTCGGCCTTGCATCAGGCGCACAGATTTCAAAACTCTCAGGCAACGGCCCGGTAAGTTATCCCGTACTCATGTATGACCCCGATAATCCAGACAGCAGCCAATTTATCGAAAAATTCTTTTGGCTTTCCGAACTTGACGGACAAAACCGTGCAACTCCCTCACTTCAACTGGATATAAAGTTTTCAATCTATGGAAAAGAGAACAGCGGAAAGAAAACCCGGTCGGAAGTGTATGTGGCGTTGGAGAATGTCCTCGGTATGTTATACACGTCAAAAGGAAACACCGGTTTCAACCAGTACACCGGCGAAATTGATACCGGCATTATGGCCGGAAGTTACGACATACCGGTTCCGATGCCGTCATTCGGTTTCAAGTACAGTTATTGACAGGAGAAAGAATGAAACGCCCACACAATTTGAAACTAAAATTATTTGCCTTCGGTATTGCGTCTCTGTTTTTCGGCGGCTGTACTTCGCTTGTCGAAACAGCAGGGCGGGCTTTGGACGGTTCCGCATTTACCGAAAAGAAAACCGCCGTATACCGGACAGCGAAAGAAGAAGGCACAGCCATTGAAATCATGGAAGTACAGAACAAGGCCGGTGAACGCTCTCTTGCCATTACGCTGCAGCAATTCCCTTCAATAAAAATACGCGGGACAATGCCGAATGATCAGGGAGGATTTTTTCTTACTTCGCTTGATTATTTGGGCGGCGACTATCACGGCTGGAACGAATACCGCCTTGACTTGTCCGGCATGGGAAATATCAGTTTTCGGGAAAATACAGTAGTGCTTTCCCTTTCACCGGAAATCGAAACTGTGCAAATCTCATCGGCACGTATACGCCGCTATGATAACCGCATTACCGGGACCGAAGCCCTGACCAATCTCCGCAACCGCCGAGAGCGTATCCTCGCCCTTGCCGAATGGATGAACAACCAGGAAAATATTTTGTTTTTACCGCAGTCTTCTCTCAAAGAATTTGAAACGTACTGGAAGCCCGCATTATTTCCTGAAACAGTCTCAAAAAAGAAACAGCCCCAAGGCTGGCAACAGGAAGGCGACCGGTGGAACAAAGCCGAAGACATACGCTGGAATGTCAATTATTCACAGCGGGTTTTTCCCGAAATCTTGTGGAACATTCGCAATTCGGGAACCTTGCTCCGTGATTGGGAAGAAGCCATTGATTGGATTTACCTTGAATGTGAATGGGGCCGAATTATGGAACTGCTGTCAAAAAATAATTTTGTGTTATACAAAAAATAAGGTTGACGCAGTGCTAACAGCCAACTGAATTCCGTAGCGTATCCTCAAGTCGTGGGTACACTACTTGTAGTGTGAAAGTGAAGAATGAGGGAGAAGTAACAAGGACATTCCTCATCGGGCTGTTCGTACCAATAGGTACTCGTCCGCATTCACTTTCTATCCAATTTGTGTTTTAGAGAGCAAGGGTGTAGGCGCAAAGGATAGTACCTTGAAGGGGGCTTCCTGTAGCAAATTACCCTTGCTCTCTTTTTTTATAGACTTCTAATGCTTAAATATACACATAATATACTTATTTGTCAAGTAAAAATGATAATAAAATGACTGTATTTTTACCCAACCCGCCAAAATATAAGCCTGTCATGCTATTGTTTAGCCTTTATACCCGCCCATACACTATCTTAAATGGACATAAAGACCGTATTCGGGGCAAACTTAAAGAACTACCGCAAGAAAAAGCGTTTTTCACAGGAAACCCTGTCCGAAAAACTGGAAATATCCGTCATGCACCTCAGCAAAATCGAGCGGGGCTTAACCTTCGTATCCGCCGACCTTCTCGAAAAATTATCTTCAAACCTTGATATATCAATAGCCCAACTCTTTTGTAA
>JAIRRJ010000075.1 GCA_031256035.1 Treponema sp.
CGGTGATAATCTTGATGCAACAGTCGAAGCTTCGTATCGCGCAGTTATCGACAAACGCTGGTCGCAAACGCCGGCAATTGAACGGGTTGAACGTTTTGCATTTTATGAGCGGGCAAAAAAAGCGTTTGCCGTGGTTATGACCGGTGAAACCGTAAAATACGGAAATATTATGATAAAGAAAGGAGTTATTCCGGTATGAAAAATCGTTATAGCGGGAGCTATCCAAAAATCGGCATACGCCCAACCATTGATGGGCGGCAGGGGCCTTTGAATGTGCGCGCGGCGTTGGAAGATCAAACCATGAATATGGCGCGGGCAGCCAAAACATTGCTGGAAAAAAATCTGCGCTATTCCAACGGCGAGCCGGTGCAGGTAATCATAGCCGATACCACTATCGGCAGAGTACCGGAAACGGCGGCATGTCAGGAAAAATTCCGCCGTGAAAGCGTGGACATTACGTTAACGGTAACGCCCTCATGGTGCTACGGCAGCGAGACAATGGACATGGACCCTTCCACGATAAAAGGCGTGTGGGGCTTTAACGGCACCGAGCGTCCAGGAGCTGTGTACCTTGCCGCTGTGCTGGCGGGGCATTCACAGAAGGGGCTGCCCGCGTTCGGTATTTACGGGCACGATGTGCAGGACGCAAGCAGTACAGAAATCCCCGACGATGTGCAGGAAAAAATACTGCGTTTCGGCAGGGCGGCGCTTGCCGCGGCGACCATGCGGGGCAAGAGTTATCTGCAAATCGGCTCGATCTGCATGGGCATTGCCGGTTCAATTATCAATCCCGAATTTTTTGAAGAGTATCTGGGGATGCGGGTTGAAAGCGTTGATGAAATCGAGATTATCCGGCGCATGGAGGGCGGAATCTACAATGAAAATGAATTCCAGAAAGCCCTTGCGTGGACGAAACAGTATTGCAAGGAAGGCTTTGATAAAAATCCGCCTGAACGCCAACGCTCCCGTGCCGAACAGGACAAGGCATGGGAATTCGTCGTCAAGATGATGTGCATTATCAAAGACTTATTTAACGGCAACCCCAACCTGCCCGCCGGCTGTGAAGAAGAACGCCTCGGGCATAATGCCATTGCGGGCGGCTTTCAGGGACAGCGCCAGTGGACGGATTTTTATCCCAATTGCGACTTCCCGGAATCTATGATGTGCTCCTCCTTTGACTGGGAAGGCGCGCGTGAACCGTACATCCTGGCAACAGAGAACGATACCTTAAACGCCGTGGGAATGTTATTTGGAAAACTGTTAAACGGCACAGCACAAATTTTCGCCGATGTGCGCACCTACTGGAGTCCCGATGCGGTCAAACGCGCCACGGGTTATGACGTAACCGGACGCGCCAAAGAAGCAGGCGGCTTTATTCATTTGATCAATTCCGGCGCGGCCTGCGTGGACGCATCGGCTGAAATGAAAGACGCAAACGGTAAAGCCGTGATGAAACCATTCTGGGAAGTAAGCGATACTGACTGGAAAGCCTGCATTGGAGCGACAACGTGGAACGCCGCGGACTTCGGCTATTTCCGTGGAGGCGGTTTTTCCTCGCGCTTCATTACCCGCGCCGAAATGCCCGTTACCATGTCGAGGCTCAATATTGTGAAAGGCATCGGCCCTGTACTGCAAATCGCCGAAGGCTGGACGCTCAATCTGCCGGACAATGTTTCGGATATTCTCTGGAAACGCACCGACTACACATGGCCCTGCACGTGGTTTGCCCCGCGCGTTACCGGCAAAGGGGCATTCAAATCCGCCTACGACGTGATGAATAACTGGGGCGCGAACCACGGCTCGATTTCCTACGGACACATCGGCGCAGACCTCATCTCCCTCTGCTCGATCCTGCGAATACCGGTCTGTATGCACAATGTGCCGGAAGAACAAATTTTCAGGCCGAGCTACTGGAACGCGTTTGGCATGGACAAGGAAGGCGCCGATTACCGCGCCTGCGCCACCCTGGGGCCGATGTACAGGTAGGGATGTTCTGAACAATGACTGAAATATCCGTTTTCCTTGCCTTCGGCGCAGGAGTGCTGTCGTTTTTATCGCCTTGCGTGTTGCCGCTTATCCCATCATGGTTGTGCATCATAGGCGGCGCGCCTCTGACCGGAAATTCGGATACCGCAGGAGAACTTAAGACAAAGCCGGTGGCAAGAACCGTAAGTTTCATTTTCGGTTTCAGCGCAGTCTTCATTGTATTGAGCATTGTTTTTTCTGCAACCTTCAGCCTGATAGGCGGGGTCTCCTTTTGGATCAATCTTATCTCAGGGATTGTTGTCATCGTTCTGGGGCTTAACATCATTTTCAATTTTTTGTCTTTTTTGAATTATGAAAAGCGTTTTCATCTGAATAATAAACCGCGTGGCATTATCGGGGCGTTTCTTGCCGGCGGAGCGTTTGGCGCAGGCTGGACACCGTGCGTTGGGCCGGTACTGGGAGGCATCCTGCTTTTAGCAGCTAACTCAGGCGGTATTCCGCGCGCGGCGCTTTACCTTGTTTTCTATTCCGCCGGATTGGGGCTTCCATTCCTGTTGGCAGCGTTCTCCTTAAACGCTTTCCTCAAAATCTCCGTAAAGCTGCGCGCACATCTACCGCTAATTCAGCGTATCAGCGGGGCGCTGCTCATTGTAATCGGGGTTTTGATCGTTACGGGACGATATCAGGCTCTCAGCGTCATGGCGGCAGGATGGCAGGCTAAGCTTCAGGCAAAGACTCCCGCCGCTCTGTCTTACGAAGCCATTAACGTTGAAGCGTCCATTGCGGATAACAAAGTTCCCGCTGATGTAATACGCGCTTTCAGGGAAGCAGGAATTCCTGTTGCAGCCGAGGGAATAACTCCGGTTGATTTTTCGCTACCTCTGGTTAGCGGGAAAACCTTGAAGCTTTCAGATTTGAAGGGTAAGGTGATATTCCTGAACTTTTGGGCGACATGGTGCGGGCCGTGCCGCGCTGAAATGCCGTCCATGGAAGAAGTTTACAAGGAATTAAAACACAGGGACTTTGAGATTCTGTCCGTGAACCTTAGGGAGTCAAAGGACATGGTATCGGCATTCATGCTGGAAAACAAACTCACCTTTCCGGCGGTGTTGGATGAAAGGGGCGTTACCGGCTCTTATTACAATGTGCAGGCGATTCCCACCACTTATATCATTGACAAGCGCGGACTTGTTGTCGCGCGCCTTGTGGGTTCTATTGACTGGAACACGCCGAAAATAATATCAGCCCTTGAAATACTTTTAAATAATTAAGAAATCTGCACAAGCGCAGAATACTTCCGGCGTTTCTCGCTCCAAATTGTTTCATCCTTAGGCATATAATTTACAACGCCGGTGATTGCGGCGCGCGCGTCCTGTACACTTTTGATTACTCCGGCTGAAATCAACTGAACAATAATGTTGCCCATCGCGGTGGCTTCCACAGGGCCTGCGATTACTTTTTTACCGGCGGCATTTGCCGTGTACTGCATAAGGTTTGTGTCCTGCGCGCCGCCGCCGATTACGTTAATAGCTGAGAAATTTCTCCCGGTAATCTGCTCAAGCTGCCTGATACGGTAATCGTAATTTAAGGCAAGGCTTTCAAAAATACATTGGGCAAGATCGATTTTATCGTTTAACTGCCGCTGACCGGTTGCCGCAAAAAAATTGCTAAACAAAGCTGGAAGATCGCCGGGAGAGCCGAACTCGCCGCGTTCAACATCAAGATACACATCAGGTGAAACATTTTTTGCCATAGCCGCCTCTATCTCCGCAAAACTTAAATTTGTTCCCTCTTTTTTCCATTGCCTGCGGCTCTCCTGTAACAGCCATAAGCCTGAAATATTTTTAAGGAAGCGGATGGTATCGTTATAGCCGCCTTCGTTTGTAAAGTTACATTCAAATGCGGCGTTACTCGTAATGGGAGAAAAACTTTCCACGCCCAACAGCGACCATGTTCCGCAGGAAATGTAACACGCATCGCCGCTTTCAGCGCCCGCAAGCGGAGCAGCGATTACAGCGTCAGCCGTATCATGCCCCGCGCCGGTTATAATTTTTATTTCGGGTACGCTAAGTTCAAGCGCAAGTTCAGGTTTTAGCGTTCCAAGCGCGGTGCCGGGTTTGCACACTTGCGGAAACAGCGATTGCCTGATACCTAGTTTATTCAGCATATTTGCATCGGGCTGTTTTGTTTTCAGGTTGAGTAAACCGCTTGTGGACGCGATTGTGTACTCGCAGGCGGTTTTTCCCGTGAGCAAAAAGGCGAACAGGTCGGGCATGAAAAGCAGTTTATCGGCTTTTTCAAAAATTTCAGGCTGCCATTTTTTGAGAGCGTAAAGCTGAAAGATTGTGTTAAAACGCATGAATTCAATACCCGCGCTGTTGTACATTGTTTCTTTGGGCATTATTTCAAATACTTCGTCCATCACGTCTTCTGTCAGTTTGTCGCGGTAACAAAGCGGGGAATGAACAATGGCGCCGTTTGCGCCGATGAGGGCGAAGTCGCATCCCCATGTGTCAATACTGATGCTGTTAATATCAGAATGAGCCTGTGCGCACTTTTTGATGCCTGTCTTTATCTCAGTAAAAAGCGCGTCTATGTTCCAATACAAATGACCGCTTCTCTCCACAGGCACATTTTCAAAGCGATGAATTTCAGCAAGTGAAATACCATTGTTGTACTCCCCTAAAATAGCGCGCCCGCTTGACGCGCCCAAATCAAACGCAAGAACCTTCATGTCAATAGTATAATTTAACTTCAGGATACTGTCAAAAGTTTTATAATGTGATAGAATAAGCCTATGAAAAACATTTTGGAAGCGCCGTTTATGATTGAAATGAAGCGCATAACAGAAAACATGTACCGTTTGGGATGGGATGAGCGCAATGCCGGCAACATCAGCTATCTGCTTACTGAAAAAGAAGCGGAAGCGTATCTTGATCTGAATGTGTGTGTCAGGACATTCCCCTTGAGCATTGATGCGAAAGCTCTGGCAGGGAAAACATTCATCGTAACAGGCACAGGAAAATATTTTAAGAATGTTCAGCATGAGCCGGAAGAAAATCTGGGCATTGTGCGCATATCAGATGACGGTAAATCGACGCGGCTGTTATGGGGTTTTTCAGGCGGCGGAAGCCCGACCTCGGAATTCTCCGTTCATCTTATGTGCCACAGTGCGCGGCTTAAGGCAAACCCCGCAAACAGGATCATCATGCACGCACATCCTACAAACCTGCTTGCCATGACCTTTGTTCATTCCATTGACGAAAAAGAATTTACCCGCACTCTCTGGCAGTTGTGCATCGAAGGCATTGTTGTTTTCCCGGAGGGAATCGCCGTGCTTCCGTGGATGCTCTGTGGAACAAACGAAATTGCTGAGGCGACCGCAAAAAAAATGGATGAGCATAGGCTCGTGATGTGGGCGCAGCACGGCGTATTCGGCGCGGGAAACACATTTGACGAAGCGTTCGGGCTTATCGAAACTGCCGAAAAAGCGGCGGAAACCCACATTAAAACCATGCATGTACCCCGGATCAATATTCCGACCGATGCTCAAATAGCGGCGTTGGCTGAAAAATGGAATGTCAACTACCGCAAGGATTGGCTGAGTTAGCTGCAACGTTTGATTATTTCCAGACACATTCTGCCGTTGTGATACGGGCATTTCCAGGGGTCAACGATAGCTTTACTTTTGTCGGGTCTGCCCGATTCATCTACGCGCGCAAACCACTCCGAGCCATGTCTTGTATCGACCAAATATTTCTGTATGTACGACATTATGCTGTTTGCCGCGTCAAGGTATTCTTTCTTTTCAGGATGTTTTTGATACTCGTTGAGAAACCCTATCAGCGCTTCAGCCTGCGCCCACCATTCACGGTACACGGCATTTTCACCTTTTTCACACTCATACCAAATTGAGTGATCATGATACGCTGTTTCAAGAATTTTTTTGGCAAGATCGCTCCCTATGGCTGATATTTTTCCGGTAAGCGCATCGTCACATAACATTGGTGTTCCCCAATCCAAAAGCCACGATGCTTCAATGTCATGACCATACGAATGTAGATCGATAATACTGTTCATGTCTTCATCAAAAAAAACTTCCAACCTGTTTTTTTGCGGATTGTACACTTTTCCGGCAAAAATATTTAAAATCCGGCGCAAACTTTTTTCTACAACGGTATTTTTTTTGGCTTGATACAAACCGGAATATGCCTCGAACAGATGAAGCAGTGTATTCATTGTTTTGGATGCCATCACGCCGTTTTCAGAAAGTTTTTCGTTAGGGACAGGTTTGAATGTTTTGTCAAATGCTTCGAGGTATCCCGCATTATCGGTACATTTGCTTTCGATAAGCCGGAAAATCTCCATAGCCAATTCAATGGCTTCGTTATCCCCCGATGCTTCATAATATGCCGCAAGCGCATATACTGCGAATGCCTGATTATAGGTGTGCTTTGACGAGTCGGCGGTACTTCCGTCATGGTTGAGCGACCAGTACACGCCGCCATTTTCCCGGTCAACACAATGATCCCGCAAAAACTGATACGCATGCCGCGCGTCATCCAGCAGGGAATCGCCGCCCAGTGTTAGATGTGCACTCGAAAAAAACCACAAAATGCGGCTGTTCAGTATGCAGCCCTTTACCGCTTTTTTGTCAACTGATAAATCGAAGCTGACCAATCCGTAAAAACCGCCGTGTTCGCTGTCTCTTAACTCATGCCAGAACGGTATAATTGAACCGGACAGCATTTCTTTCGCTTGTGATACCATACGGATATTATAATTGATTTTAGAAAAAATAGCAGTGATCAAGATGATAAAATGGTACATACTGAAAAATACGATAACACTCATTTTCTATATTTCTTAAAGCCGGTTTCTATTGCCAGATTTACCTTTTGAGTTATATCTTTTGAAATACGATCAATCAATTTCTTCTTGCCATTTACTGCAGCTTTGGGCATAAAGTTCGATTTAAAAAGCTCGTAAACTTCCACATCAAGACTTTCCGCTATTTGTGATATAATGGCTGGTTTTGGGAATTTCTTCCCTCTTTCTATATTACTTAAATAAATAATGGAAATATCCGATTTTTCGGCTAATTCTGCCTGGGAATATTGCCTGTGAGACCTTAAATTTTTGATATTTTGCCCTAAAGCAACCTTTATTTCCTGCCCATCCATGTCTATATGCCTTTGTTTTTTATTAAACACTACGGTTAACCTATTGACAAAAATCATTTCGGAATATATACAGTATATTACGATATGAATAACTGTAATTTTAAGGAGAGTTTTATGAACAAGAAGTATTTTCTTTTGATATTGCTGATTTTCGCGTTTGCGGTTTCTGTCAGCGCGCAGGATGTAATCGTTTTAACCGGGTATATTTTTTAGCAGAGATGCGGAAGGCAATCTCCTTTTTGACAGCCCCTTATACCTTACGCTTAACAGCTTCGTCAATATTCCACTTGATGTGATCCCGCAGATCATTCCGGCTGTCAAAAGAAAGCCCAAAATCACGTTCCATTTTTTTGACGCCATACAGGCTTGGGTCAGCGCCCCAGCCCAGATCGTTCAGCTTTATTTCCGATTTCGATTTTGGATAACACTCAAGGGCAATTTGTGCAATGCGTTCCCAGGTGGTGAACACATTTCCCAACGCGAGATAGGTTTCTCCGTTTTTATCGCTTTCGATTAGTTTTATATACAACTGTGCAATTTCACCGGAAGAAATAAACTGCGTGCCGTCGTGCTTGGTAAGCGTTACCGGCTTATCGTTCACCACCGCATCGGCAATGTCGCGGAACCGCGTGTCAGATTGCGATGAACCATCGGGAAACGGCGGATTAGAATAGGTGTACCCCGGACGGATAATATTGCGTTTCATACTAACTTCTTTATTGCTTCCGTAATATTTGGTGAAACCCAACACGTATGCTTCCGAAGCCGACTTGGTGCTGCCGTACAGATCAAGGGGAAGGTTCATCACCGTCTCGTCCATGCCGCTTCGCATATGCCCCATCGCGGCAGTACTACTGGTATAAATGAATTTCTTGACACCCGCTTTTTCCGCAATTTCCAGAAGATTTACAGTTGCGGCGGTGTCATTGGTGAACATTGAAACCGGCTCATTGCCCCAGCCAAGTGCGATGTGTATAACCGCATCGCAGCCTTTCACATAATCCGCAAGAAGATCATAATCAGTTATCGTGCCTTTAACGAGCTTTGTCTTTTTTGCAAGAGACGGATACTTTTCCGGGTTGCGCGAAAGTACAATTGCCTCATGTCCGTTTTTGAGCGCCGCCAGCGTAACATACTGTCCGATGTTTCCGGTGCCTCCGGTAATAAAAATCTTCATGCTATTGCCTCCTTATCAAAATTATTCACAAGCGAACTTACCGCAGCAATAAGCGCTTCCCGCTTGTAATCCTTATTCCAGCGATTCACCGCGATATAGTCATATATGCCGCTCTTGTCGCGGGGCCAGGCATCGCCGCCCATGTGAGTAATCGCCCGTTCCATCTGCTGCAGAGTGGTGACAATTCCACCGCCGCCGCCCCCCGCTGAAGCGACAAGAATGCTGGGTTTACCGATCATGAAAGACTGACCGACATCGTTTTTATTCCATTGTTTGGTAGCCTGACTGCGCCTCAGTTTGTCAAAAAAGTTTTTAAGTTCCTCGCTTACCTCACCCCAGTACACGGGCGTGATAAACACAAACGCATCGGCATCGCGAAACTTGTTTTGCAGATCGTTAAAACCGTCTTTATCGCCGAATTCGCAGCGGTGTTCGCTGAAACAGATTCCCCAGCCATCGGCGCACATTTGACAGCTTTTAAGTTTTAACTCGGCAATTTTGATAACCTGCGTATCTGCGCCGAGTTTTTGCGCAGTTTCAGCGGCGGCGGTAACCAAAGAATGGCATATCCCATCCTGCTTGGGCGTGCCGGAAATGATAAGAAGTTTCATGTGATTTCTCCTTCTTACCTATCATACCACTGCGCCTGTGTAGAATACAATCTGGCATATTCGCCGTTTTCTGATAATAACTTTTCGTGGGAGCCATCCTCGACAATTTCGCCGTCTTTGAAAACCACAACCCTGTCAGCAAGGGAAGCGACGCTAATCCGGTGAGTAACCATGATGACGGTTTTACCTTCCGCAAGGGCGAGGAACTTTTTGAAGACTTCGGTTTCCGCAAGGGGGTCAAGGTTGCTGGTCGGCTCGTCAAGTACCATGAAATCCCTGCCGCGGTAATACACCCGCGCGATAGCGATTTTCTGCCACTGGCCGCCTGATAAATCCGTTCCGCCGATGTCCTTTCCCAACAGGGAATTTTTATCCGCACCGTCAAAGCCGGAAAATGTAAGGGCGGCGTCAATCTGTTCTTCGTTTCTTTCCCTGTCCACATCGCCCAGAAAAACATTGTCGGCGATGGTAAATGTATTAAACCGTGACGGCTCCTGAAATACGCACGCCAATGAATTGTATTTGCCGGAAAAATCTATATTCTTCACATTGTCATCATTTATGAAAATTTCGCCTCCCGACGGCTTCAGCATTCCGGTCAATAGTTTGATGAATGTTGTTTTTCCCGCTCCGTTCTCCCCGACAAATGCCACCCTTTCGCCCTTTGTTATGGCAAAGTCTGTTTCTTTTATTCTGTATTCATCAGTGAGCGGATAACGATAAGAGATATTTTTCGCTTCCATTTTGTTGATGCCGATTATGGACTTTTCGCGGGTGTCATGCTCTGGCTGCTCATTCAGATCGATTAGCTCAAAAAACTGCGCGGATTCATTTTTCTTTGAGATAAAATTAGCGATTGAACCGAATAACTGCGATGTGCTTTCCATAAGCGTTGCAATGAGCGCCAGTACCGCGCCGAGCGCGCCGATTGACAGTTTTCCCTGCGTCAGTAAAAGTATTGCGAAAACGTTAGCCGCAATACCAGCCATATTCGCTATAAAGCCGCCGGTTGAACCCAGCACGTAAACGTTCATTTGATTTTTCTTTTCCCTGACGGTGTAGTCGTCCGCCAGCGCTTTCCATTTACCAAAAAAGAAATCAAACAAATTCAGGGCTTTCACCTCTTTTGCAGAACTGCCCAGCAACACCCCCTGATAATAATCGGCTTCGCGGAGAATTTTTCCGTTGTCCCGTGTAAATTTGAAATTCAGTTTGTTACCGATATAGGTCGTATACAGTGTCGGAATGGGAGCGGCAAGAACGATGAAGCACAGCATTGGATTGAAAATATACAGTGAAAAAGCGACCATAATGACGGATACAATTTTTGCGATTATAACATAGCCTTCGATGATAACGCCTTTTTGGAGCGAACTCCACTCGCCGCCCATAGCGTCAAAATTGCGGTTAATCATGTCGTTGATTTTCGGAACTTCCATGTAATCGGGATACAGTTTCGATATTTTGGTAAATAACTTTGCCTGGAATTTTTCCTGCAAGCGGTGGTCCTGAACCTTACTTAAACGCTCAATATCCTCCCACCGGTAAAGATAACGGTTGATCAGGCTGCTTACAAAACCTATAAACCAGTACACCACCGCAAGTGCAAACAGCGAAATAAGTCCCGCAGTCTGCGGATCGATAATGCTTGAATAAGCATTTGCGCTATCAATATATCTGCCCCAAATAAACGCTGTTATTGGCTGTAATACACTCAAAACAATAGCGAGACCCAAAAAGATGCCGCACATAAATTTCGCCGATGAAAAAACATAGTTAAACAGCCGCGTCAAATATGATAATTTTGGCGGATTTTCTTTTAGAATATTTTTTTCAAAGATTGCCGTATTATCTTCGAACTTTATTTCGTACTGAGGCTTTTTTTCTTCTATTATTTTATTTTTAGACATTTTCCACCCCTGCTTTTGCTTACACGATGGCGGCTGAATAGCCGCTGTTCAATCTATCCTCTCGTGTACGACCCGAAGGGGCGTACCATTGTTTCTGCGCGTTAAACATTTTTGAATAAATGCCGTCTGTCTGCATCAGTTCATCGTGTGTTCCTGACTCTTCGATTTTGCCGCCGCTTATCACCAAAATTCTGTCGGTTATCATGGTCGAACCAAGGCGGTGGGTAATAAAAACGGCAGTTTTGTTTTCGACCATTGCGGCGAATTCATTGTACAAATCAGCCTCCGCCATCGGGTCAAGCTGCGAAGTCGGCTCATCAAGGAGGAGCACGGGTTTGCCGCCCATGAACGCGCGCGCTATCGCTACACGCTGCCATTGCCCGCCTGAAATATCTACCCCACCTTCAAAGTCCCTGCCAAGCAATGTATCATAACTCTTTTCAAACTTTTCAATAAACTGGTCAACCTTTCCTTTATTTGCCGCAGCATTGATCTTCTCATCATTGCCGGCTTCATCAATGTCGCCGATGCTGATATTTTCTTTTACCGTGATGCTGTACCGGGGAAAATCCTGAAACACCGGGCCGAATATTTTTGTTCGCACACTCAACGGATACTCATCCAGATTTTTTCCGCCGACCGTTATTTCGCCTCTGTCCGGTGAAAAAAGCCCCAGCAGTAATTTTATCATGGTTGATTTGCCTTCGCCGTTTTCTCCTACAATAGACGCTTTTTCACCATTGTGTATCTTGAATGTCAAACCTTTCAATATGTCTTTTTCCGTACCCGGATACCTGAACCAGACATCTTTGAACTCAATATCGAATGACTCAGGCAGCTTTGTTTCAGTTCCGTTCGGTTCATCGGATAACCTGAAAAATTTGTCGTAATAGTCGAAAAAGTTGATGTGATACGGCGCCCATTTGAAAATAAACATAGCGCCGTCCAGCATTTGCAAACCACCTGTGAATATCATGCCTGATATGGCGATGAATAAACCTACTGAAATTTGCCCGTTTATAAACAGGACAAGCAGGATAATCACATTCGCGATGTCGGCTAACTTCGCGAAATTACCTCCCAGAATAATTTTACGCAAATTCCTGAAAAAATATTTTTCGTATTCCCTGTTTCTTTCGTTTAGTCTGTTCTTGTACGTATCAATCAAATACCCTGCATTCCCGAACGCTTTTAATTCTTTTGAAAAATCCCTCGACCGTAAATACCAGCCGAGGGTGCTGTACCTGCGTTCTTTATTCCAGTATTTTTCCAGTTCGGTGTATATATTGTAATTCTGCCTGAAAGCTATGTAAGTGCCGACAGCCCAGGGGAGCAGCATGGTCAAAACAAGCCACCATCTGATACTTGCGATATAGGCTAAAGAACCAATGCTTGCGATGAGGGAAAACAGCCACCAATAGACAAAATTGGGCCACAAATGCCTTGCGGAATTTTCGGCTCTGTTATACGCTTTATCAATTATTTCTGTTGACGCTTCATTTTCATAATGTTCGTATTTCATGGTTTTAAGTTTTTTCAGCATACGAGCCTTATATGCGGTGCGTAAAATCACCAATGAGCGGGGTTCCGCATACCTCCAAATGTACCCTTCAAAAACATTAGGCAGAATTGCGCATACCGCGAACAACACCAGAAAAACCGGATAACCGCTAAACGTTCTCTCGCCCCTTGCGATTTCAAGGCCCAGGTCAAAAACATTCTGATTAACATAAATACCAAACGGGGCTAATAGTCCGATTATAACGGCGCAGACAAAAACCAGTACGCCCATTACCGGAGCTTCTGCAAAAATAATGCGAAGCAGGTCTTTGTAAGCGGTAAGTATTCGCTTCATCCTTATTGTTCCTTTGGCAGTACATTGCAAGACATAATTGTATTAACAGAGCGCTTTTGAGTGTCAGTAAGCGGCTTTAATGTACTGTTTGCAGCAAGCTGTTCCAATACGCGCGTCCGAATATTGTTACTCGACAGGCAATACTGGCACCATGCGGAGCACAAGTCCTGCATGTGCGCAGGGTATTGTGCTTTGTTTATTTTGTAAATCTCAGCGTCAAGTTCTTCGCCTATTGCCTTTAATTCTTCAGGTATGGCGGGGAGCATTCCGGTAAACTCAGTTTGGGACATTGTAGTGATTATCATGTTTACATATTCTGTACTGCCTTTACTCACTATATAGCCCTTATCATACAATCGTTTGAATTTGTCGGCATGAGACGGGTCTTTGGAAATTTTTCCCGTCATATACTCATACAGGTAAAGATAATCGTTAGTCTGATCATCTTTCCATCCGCCGCTTCTGTCATCGTAATAAGTGTTAAGCTGCCATGCATATACAGGATATGGTTCTCCTGCCGGTGATTCGATATAATCGGTCATATCGCCGCATGAGTTATACAATTCAGGATTAAAATTTAAGTCTTCCCAATTAAAGCCGCTTTCTGCGGTTGCAAATGCGATATACTCACCGCCGTCTTTGCGTTTAACATTGTACCGGGACAAGTCAGGATAATCATCAGAAAAACGCAGTTTCTTTCCGCAGGCAAAAGTTACGGCAGACCACATCAGGAAGTTGAAATCATTTTCAGGTGAATAAATTCTTTTTTTGTCATAAGCTGCCATCCTTTCAAACACCAGCGGAACATATTTGTCGCAGACAATTTTGGCATATTTTGTGTATATTATTTGTTCCTGTTCCAGTATTTCCTTTGACGGCTCGTATATACGGATATTGGTCAGGTATCTGCCGCCTGCAATCTTGTCCATAAAACCGTTCTCTTCAAGATATGCGACTTCATCTTCGACAAATGCCGCCGGTACGCCAATGACGCCGGCGATTTCGGTTATGGTTCTGGCTTTATGATATGCGGCATACGCTATGTTTTGAGAAATGAGTTTTGAAAGATGATATGCCGTATCTTTACCATCAGGCCCGGCGTATCCGCTATGCCCCATTCCCGTAAATTTTACCGGCATCATGCCGAGAGTTCCTTTGTCGTGCATTTGTATGCCCTCCTTAATTTGATTTTTGGCATCATGAAGATGCCATTTTACCGTTCCCAGCGAGATTTTAAGCCGCTGCGCTATTTCATACAGTTTTAGTTTCTGAAAATAGTGCATAACAACAATCTCACGCTGGATTTTACCGAGATATGAAACTTCGCTTCGCAGGCGGATATAGGTTTCATCCTTTTCAAAGTCGAGGGTAAAATCGTTTTCACACGGTATTATCATTTCGTTAAATGACACGTGCCTGCCTCTCACCTCTTCATCAACAAACCTCGCATATACGTTACTGGCAACCCGGTATACATAACCGTCAATGTTTTCTACTGAATCGCATTTCAAAAGCGACACATACAGATCAAAGGTTATTCTTGAAGCGAGTTCTTCCGCTTTTTCAGTGTTCATCGTTTTAGTGAGGGCGAAGCCAAATATTTTTTCCATATATTTGGCGGTAACTTTATCAACAAACTGCTTATCCACTTGCTTTGCTTCCTGTCTAATATATAGTGTAAGAAATCAGAAAAAGGTTGGTAAATTTATGATTCTATTCCTTTTTTTATTTCATTTGCAACTTCCTGTCCAATTTCCTGTTCCACCATTTTTATGAAATGTTCTGTGTCCTTCGTTTCCAAATCGGTAAAGCCTCTTACCATCTTTGTTACAACATCTTTACCGTGCTTTTTATATATTTCATAAAACAGGATTGTCCCTTTATCATGCACCCCTTCCGGCCTGCTTCCGTCTTTGGTTTTTATCGGAGGATAATTTCCCGCTTTTTTTATTTTTCCGTCAATAATTGACTGAAATAACGCATCATTATTTTCATTGAGTGCGTATAATAAAACCGCCCATTCGGCAGTTGTTTCATTTAACCAGTCTTCCCATGTAAAAACACTGGCGCCTCCACACCAATTATGAGCCGTCTCATGTGATAAAAACCATGTTAAATACAAATCATCATTGCCAAGATCAGTAGCAAACATCAGACCTTTTCGTTGATACCCTCCGCCGGTTTTTAATGCGGGAGAAACACAAGCGATATCAAGTATTGGCAATTCTTTTTTACCAAATAATGAACCATTAAAAAACTTCACAATATTTCTGTATACTTCCTCAGCCTTTTGAGCGTATTTTTCAATGCTGTTGTCAACATAAAAGACATTAAAATAATCATTGGAAACCGTTTTTAGCGCGCTCTTTTTATATGCAATTATATTAAACGGATCAAATCCATCTCCGTTTATCACATTTTTTTCATATAAAGCCAAATTAAAGGGATGAAACTCTTCCCCGCCATAATGCCAGGTATTATTTTTTTCATCAAATGTTCCTTTAACAACAAATAAATCTTCGCCGTTTTCAATGAAAACCTCATCATGATTTATTTCAAAAGGAAATTCCTGCGGAAACCAGACAGAATAAAAACTTAATGCTTTTATAGCTTCTGTTAATACATTATAATATGATGTTCCGGCTATTGACCCATGATAAGTCAAATTCAATTCTGTTATTGGGTATTTACATGTCACTTTAATTCTTTGAGAATTTACCATAGATAAAAAATCAAATTCATCAATTTTTTTCCATTTTACCGGGTAATCATTGTTTTCAATTTTATCAATTATAAGCGAATTATTAAGAATAAAAGTTAATTCCTTTAACGGCTTATTGAATGAAAGTCTGGCATTTACCATTATTTCATTTCCGGCAAAATTCAGCCTTACTGACAATTCATTTTTTTCAGGAATGTTCATATTTTCTCCTTTTATGGTACAAGCCAACAAACTTGAACTAATTAATACAATCACGATGATACAGTTTTTCATAAAATCACCTCATTTTCTTTTGGCAGTACATCGCAGAACATAATGGTATTAACAGAGCGCTTTTGGGTGTCAGTGAGCGGTTTTAATGTACCGTTTGCAGCAAGCTGTTCCAATACGCGCGTCTGAGTGCCTTTTTTCGACAGACAATTTTGACATACTATGCGGCATAAATCCTGCATGTGCGCAGGGTATTGTGCTTTGTTTATTTTGTAAATCTCAGCGTCAAGTTCCTCGCCTATTGCCTTTAATTCTTCAGGTATGGCGGGGAGCATTCCGGAAAACTCAGATTCGGACATTGTAGTGATTATCATGTTCACATATTCTGTATTGCCTTTACTCACTATATAGCCCTTATCATACAATCGTTTGAATTTGTCGGCATGAGACGGGTCTTTGGAAATTTTTCCTGTCATATACTCATACAGATAACTGTAATCGTTATTCAGATTATCTCTCCAGTGGCCGCTTCTGTCATCGTAATAAGAGGAACACTGCCATGCATATACAGGATATGGTTTTCCTTCAGGTGAATAGCCGAATCTGTCCTCATCGCCGCAAGAATACATATTAGCATTAAAACTTAAATCCTCCCAATTAAAACCGTCTACGAGAGCGTATGCAACATACTCACCGCCGTCCTTGCGTTTTACACAATACCGCGACAGGTCGTTATAAAGATCAGACACACGAAGCTCATGCCCGCGTCCGCAGGCATAGGTTACGGCAGACCACATCAGGAAGTTGAAATCATTTTCAGGTGAATAAATTCTTTTTTTGTCATAAGCTGCCATTCTTTCAAACACCAGCGGAACATATTTGTCGCAGACAATTTTGGCATATTTTGTGTATATTGTATGCTCCTGCTCCAGTCTTTCCTTTGACGGCTCGTGTATACGGATATTGGTCAGGTATCTGCCGCCTGCAATCTTATCCATAAAGCCGTTGTCTTCAAGATGTGCGACTTCATCTTCGACAAATGCCGCCGGCACTCCAATGACGCCGGCGATTTCGGTTATGGTTCTTGCTTTATGATATGCGGCATACGCTATGTTTTGAGAAATGAGTTTTGAAAGATAATATGCCGTATCTTTACCATCGGGACCCAGTCTTCCGCTATGCCCCATTTCCGAAAATCTTACCGGCATCAAGCCGAGAGTTCCTTTGTCGCGCATTTGAATGCCCTCCTTAATCTGATTCCTGGCGTCATGAAGATGCCATTTTACCGTTCCCAGCGAGATTTTAAGTTTCTGCGCTATTTCAAATAATTTTAACTTTTGAAAATA
This sequence comes from Treponema sp., assembly GCA_031256035.1. GTDB lineage: Bacteria > Spirochaetota > Spirochaetia > Treponematales > Breznakiellaceae > WQXQ01. The sequence continues at coordinate 17,001 of JAIRRJ010000075.1, forward strand.
GTGCATTACGACAATCTCACGTTGGATTTTACCGAGATATGAAACTTCTCTTCGCAGGCGGATATATGTTTCATCCTTTTCAAAGTCGATGGTAAAATCGTTTTCGCACGGTATTACCATTTCGTCAAATGACAGGTGCCTGCCTCTCACCTCTTCATCTACAAACCTCGCGTATACATTACGGGCAACCCGGTACACATAACCGTCAATGTTTTCCACTGCATTGCATTTCAAAAGCGATTGATATAAGTCAAAGGTTATTCTCGAAGCGAGTTCCTCCGCTTTTTCAGTGTTCATCGTTTTAGTGAGGGCGAAACCAAATATTTTTTCCATATATTTGGCGGTGATTTTATCAACAATCTGCTTATCCACTTGTTTTGCTTCCTGTCTAATATATAGTGTATGAAACCAGAAAAAGGTTGGTAAATTTCCATGGAAGTTATTCGGAAACGCGAACCGCAGACTTTAGTCTGACAGTTCAACAATTTCCGAACAAGTCCAACAATTATTCACTTCTGATTTTTCCCGAACCGGAACCATTGAAATTTATTTTTGGCATTCCGCGGTATTTTATACTACCGGAACCGGAAACATTTGCATCTATACTTTCTAAAGCCCAAATGTTCATATTCCCGGAACCGCTGATACGAGCGGTTACATTATTCGTTTTAAATTCAATGCCATTAAAATTTCCGGACCCGGAAATCCTGATATTGGAACTATTCCCGGTTCCGGTAATAGCTATGTTGCCGGAACCGGAAATATCTGCCGAAAAACTATCACAAATAATATTTGTGTTTATTTTTCCCGAACCGGAAATACCGGCAGAAAAATTATTACATTCAATATTCCCATTTATATTCCCGGAGCCGGAAATATTTGATTCAAATGTTGATGTGGTTATTTTATCATTACTGCTAAAACTTCCTGAACCGGATATGGAAATACCGGTCAAATTAGGGCAATAAACGTCAATCAGAAGCTTTGAAAATGAATAATTCCCATTTTTAGTCCCAATACGCAGGGTATTACCGGCTACATCAGTTGTAACAACTTCCAAAAGATTAGAATCGGTAGTAACTACTACCCTATACTTTTCACTGGCATAAAAACGCACCTCAGCACTGCCGCCGCTGTTGACTTTTTCAAAAGAAGAAACATTTCTTTCAGAAGTGACTATATCGCGGTTTCCTCTTACAGGGAAAAGTACACATGATACACAAATCATAATAATTCCAATGACAATCATCGTTCCAACAAAATCCATTTTTTTCATACATCACTCCTTAAATGTTTCTTTTGACATCATGGATATTCCATCACAAAATGTCAAGTTTTTGGCCAATATAGCCGCAATTTCGCCTGCCTGTATATATAGTGTATGAAAGCAGAAAAAGGTTGGTAAATTTCTGAAGGTTTTGCTTCACACTACTTTTCTTTCCACCAAGTTGATGACGCATAGGGCCTAAAACCAATGCTGTAGTAAAACTGCTGTGAAGAGCCGACTAAAGCCCTTGTTGCGCCAAGCTCGCCGCAGCGTTTTATTCCTTCCAACACAGCCGCTTTCCCCAATCCCATTTTACGGTACGCCGGTTCAGTTGCTACAGGCTCAACCAAAGCGCTTTTGGATTTTTGATCATACCACATTCCGCAATGGGAAACATAATCCCCGTTAGGTGCCACTACCGAAATTTTCAGGCTAAAGTCAACATTCGGTCTGTCCCATTCCTTTTTACTTTCTTCCGAACATTTTTCCCAATCCAAATAAAAAGGGCCTTCCGCGTTCATTTCATGATCAAAACCTCGCCATAAACATTGCCCATCTTTGAATAGATCAAAATCTTCCTTGAGGCAGGTTATTTTGAATCTGTCAGGCAAAGTATACTTTATGCTTTCAGGGTTTATCGGTAAAACCGCGTCTAATTCCCTATCCTGAGTAGGGAAAAAACAATTTTTAGCAGCTATGTTCTGCAATTCTGCATCGCCGTCAAGAATAAGCACACGGAATTGTCCGTCTTTTGCCAAATTTATTTTAGCATATAGGAACATTTCCTCTTTGAGATGTTCATACCCATTTAACAACAACAAAAAAGCAGAACCGAGTCTGGTATCAAAGGTTGCAACGGCAATAATTTTGCCGTTTTCTTCCCAAATCCCAATTTTCTCAACTTTGTCAACGTCAGCCCATTCGTGTTTCAAAAACGTAAGCATCCAATCCCAACGACCAAAATGATAGTTGGAGCTGTCAAGTTCGATTAAGAAATCCCGAACACGATTATAATCATCACCATACAAAGTGATGTTTTGATAAGGTCTAAATTTAACAGACATAAATACTCCTAAAATAGTAAATTTTCGAATGGATTATCATAGCATTATCATCTTGGTTTCCACCATTCATAAGTGGCGCCCGAACATCCGTGCAATTTGATTAGCGTATCGGAGACACTGGACACTGACCAGTAAACACTGTTGTTATTCCATGCGCAAACATCCGGGTTGAATAAACTCTCATCATAATTTAGTTCGTCCATTGCCTTTCGGTTGTCCTCAATCATAGACGTATCAGAACTTTGAAGATAAATTTGTTGACGAAAATTCTGGTCAAAGACCACGCCTTTATCGCACGTCATATATCTTGCCGCACGGCAATAAACTAAATCTTGCGTTATTTGAAAAATGTACATGTGTTTTCCGGTATTAACCTGAAGTCCGTCGAAACGATCTTCAGAGGTCATTTCTGTATATCCAACGCTCCATAATTGCAGGCATTTTCCGACACCGGCCTCGCCCGGTAACGGGCAAGGCGGCATCAAATCTTCCATTGTAAACGATTCATGCATTTCTGCGGCATAAGATACGTTGTCATTAAACATAATCTGCAACGCTTTATTGCCGTCAACATCAATGGTCAGCATTTGTTTTCCCAACAAGTCTTTCATTTCACCGTCGTTTGCAAAATCATTTGCCAATAGAGCATACTTAAAATCTGCTCCTTCTGATGCGGGAAATCTGCGTTCACTTCCATCGGCATAATGGACGACTGTTGAGTTATCCCTTAGCGAGAATCTTTTGATTTTTCCGTTTAACAAATCATTTTCAATATCTGACCAAACGATAGTGCTTTCAGATTTATCCTCAAAAATGATAGTCAGCGTGTCGTCTTGTTGTTTTACGACAGAGCTAATATCTTTATCAAGCAAATCAAGCACTATTTGCTTAATTCCCCCAGGCATTGTACGGCAAATGCCAACACATTCCAGTTCTCTATTGAACAAAAGCGCTTCCAGTTTTTGATTATCCGGGTATCTTCTGTATACGATTACAAACTGTCCGGCAGATACTACCTCTATATCCTTACCGATGTATACTCCATAAGGAACAGTCATACATTTACCTCCAAAATTGAACTAAAATATCTGTATATATAGTGAATGAAATCAGGGAAAGGTTGGAAAATTGCTGCGCAAGCGACTTCTTTTCATATACGCCCTGTTAGGCAGCATTAGGGCATTTTATTCCCGAATTATTAGCTTCTCTGCCCAGCTATCAATGAAATCTGTACCTTTTTCTTTAATAATCAAACCATTTTTATAAATCCTTTCTTCATATGTAATATTTTCATCGACTTGTTCTCTTCTTAATATTAATAATTCATCATCTACATTATAAATAGTAGAATTTAAATGTTTATTTCCAGCTTCTATTGAATATGATTTAATATCATCTTCAAGTAAATTTGCTGTTGTACTAAAATTATTACTATCATTTATAGAATAACTAATAATTGCTCCATCACTGCTGAAATTTATACTTACTCTTTCAATATTATTTTTATCAAATAATTTTACAGAATGGAATCCATTATTATCCTGTTCCATTCTATATCCAACAGTATCTTTTTTAACCCCGCAAGAAAATAAAGATATTAGAGCTAAACCAAAAAAGAAAAACCTAATCATATTCATAAATGCCTCCATAAAAACAATAATTATTTATTAGTCTATTGTCAATCCATTTTATTGATTTTTTCCCGCAGGACATCAATCCCTTTCCTGAAAACACGGTCATAATTATTTTTGTAGTCATCAATAGAAGGTACGGCATATATATCAGGCTGAACACCAATGTTAATAAATTCCTTGCCATTTGGGTAAAGAGACCACTTGGTGCATATTCTAAAACTCCCCCCTCCGGGTAAATCAAAAAAAACAGCCTGTCCTGTCGAACCAGCACTTGCTGTTCCGACGATTGTAGCCCGTTTTATATTATCGAAAGCCACTAAAAAATCTTCCGCCGCCGATCCTGTATTATGATTTGCAAGAATAACCAATGGCTGATCCAGATATACTTGGCTGTAAGTTCCTGAAAGGTATACAAATTCTTCATTATCCTTTGATCTGATCCTGAGAGCTTCAAAATTGTGATCTTTAATGAATTTTTGTGCTACACTATACCCATAACCCGACATACCTCCGCTGTTATTTCTTACATCAATTATATACCCGCTGCAATTTTCTATTTCAGGTAGAATCCTGTTGAATTCAGTTCGCAAATAATCATACATAAAAGTTGGAATTGTTATTACCGCGATGTTGTCATTGGTCAGTTCAACTTTTAGTCCTTCCGATTCAAACAGAACAATCAACGGTTCATCCTTGACCAATGGATTTATTGCACCTTTCCAATTAATTTTTTTTATTGTAGCCTTAACTTTATATGTCTTTTTTTCAGTCGTTATTTCCAGTTCTTTCCCGTATTCTACAATAGGTAAAAAATAATTTACCAGCTCATATGCGCCGTCCAATTTTTCGTGCCAAAAATACGGATACATATTTTCTGTCAAATAATCATTAACATCCATTTGATTTATGTTGATAACTTCACTGAATAACTCAATATCCATTTTTTTATCACAGGCCGAAATATAGTGTTTGCCATCCAAGTACATAAACCAAATGGGAAATCTGCCCCAGTCTTTATACCCTTCGGGAAAAGAAGCGATACCCGTATGCCCGTCACGCAGAAGGGTTATAAACCTTGACAATTCCAGATAGTATTTTCGGGTATCATCCTCTTTTGATATGTTGATAAGTGCCTCATTATAAGCGGCATCCCAATCCAAATCGGTCAGATTCATCCAAAACGGGAAATTGTTTCGCGCTTCATTCCAAATCATGGACAAACCAGCAACTCTTTCTTCCTCGGTCAAGGTCGGCATACTGTTTTGAAGATTATTAGTACCGCATGAACTCAGAGCCAAATGAATAAACACTAAAAAAAGACAGTTAATTTTTGTTTTCAATTGTCGAGCTCCTTTGTTATTCAACATTACCAATCCAGCTAATATATAGTGAATAAAATCAGGGGAAGGTTGGTAAATTTATGCAAAAATGCACTCTTATGTTTTCTTATTTTCGTAAATAACATTATCCCCGGCAATTACGGCGCCATGAGCAATTTCGCAAGTGACACTATCTCCGGCGTTTACACTGCCCCCGACATTCCCGCAAGTAACACTGTCGCCTGCATTTACATCACCCTCGACATTCCCACAATTAACACCATCGCCGGCGTTTACACTACCCACGACATTGGTGCAATTTACAGTATCGCCTGCATTTACATCACCCTTAACATTACCGCAGTTTACATTACAGCCTGCTTCTACATTCAGGACATCACCTTCAATGGTAAGCGTAAATTTTGACATATCGTCACATTCTTTAAGAATCTTCCTGCCCTTGTAAATCACCCCGCGGATGGTATCATCATCGTCCCAATCCACGGAACATACAGTTTGAGGTTTTCTGCCGAAAAGCGTGTCAATGCTGACCGCAAAAAGCTGCGCAAGCATCGGAAGCATGATAATGTCAGGCGAAGTCTGAGCGTTTTCCCATTTACTCACCGCCTGAAACGAAATATTCAGTTTTTCCGCAAGGCCTTCCTGTGTTAAACCCATCTTCTTTCTTAATTTGAGAATATTCTCCGCCAATGTTTGCAAATAATCAGAACCATTCATCGTTTTACCCATCCTTATTAGTTTTTGATACTTATATAGTACCCAAATTTTTAACCGGAGTTAATAACTTGTTTGTTGAATATACTCAACCGGCAGTTGAATTACTGATTCTTTCCCATTAATATATAGATACCTCAAATAAGATTTAAGCCATCTATAAAGATGATACGATTTTTTCTTACATTCAATTACTCCGCCGTCAAAAATGAAATCAGTTTTACGGCAATGAGGACATCTGCATTTTTCCAAGGCAGCCCTTCTGAGACAGTGTTTACATTTTTTTGTTTCCACAATTTCCTTTTTCATTTCATTGTTCCTTATCTGTTTATTTTCTTTGCATATATACAGTGAAAGGAATCAGAAAAAGGTTTGTAAATTGTTGAGTTACTGATTTTTATATATTAGGATTATACTGATTGACAAAATAAAAATATTAGTTATACTTAAAACAGGAGTGTAGAATATGGGATTGGGATATATCGGAGTTTTTATACCTTTTGTTGCATTGTCTATTCCTATTTTGGCAATTGCGCTTTCCTTCAGGCGAAAAACTCAAGAGCATAAATTAAGGGAACTTGAACTGCAAAAAGAAATTTTGGAATTAGAAATTAGAAAACAAAATAATACGATAATATTACTGGAAGAGGAAAATAAAAAGCTTGATAAAATAATAAATACATGAACATTCATTTTAGAGGGAGCTTTGAAATATGGAAATCAACCTGAAAGGAAAAATTGCACTCGTTACCGGCGCGACCGGGCAGTTAGGGCGTGTAATGGTGCGGACGCTCGCTTCCTGCGGAGCAGATGTCGTGGTGCATTACCACAATAACAAATCAATGGCGGATTCGCTCGTGGGCGAAATTACCGCGATAGGCAGCCGCGCTGTTGCGGTGCAGGCGGACATAACCGATGCAGCATCGGTAAACCAAATGCGCGATACAATAAAATCCGCGTTAGGTGAACCTGACATTATCGTGAACAACGCGATGATTCAGTTTGTCTGGACATCGGTAATAGAACAGGACATCGCGGATTTTCAAAGGCAGTTTGATGCCTGTGTAATGCAGAGCGTGCTTACGGCAAAAGCGTTTCTCCCCGCAATGTACGCGAAGGGCAGCGGGCGCTTTATCGGCATAAATACCGAATGTTCCGCCCAGTGCAACGCGAACGCGTCGGCGTATTCATTGGCGAAACGCGGCATGGACGGCCTGTACCGCGCGCTTGCCAAGGAAGCCGGTCCCAACGGCGTTAATGTCAATCAGGTCGCACCGGGTTGGACAATCAGCGACAAGGACAGGGAAGAGCATACGGAAGTCGTCCCGGCATATTCAGCTAACGTGCCGCTCCGGCGCCGGGGAACCGATCAGGAAATAGCCAATGTGGTGTTGTTTCTGGCGTCTGAACTTTCTTCGTTTATCACCGGCGTGTGTATTCCCGTCAGCGGCGGCAATGTGATGGTATAATTTCTCATGGACAGAAAAGGGATTTGCGTTGCGGGCAATCTGGTCGTTGATATTCTGTATCCGGTAACGGGGCTGCCTAAACCCGGAGAGCTTACCACCATACAGGAAGGGATCACCCGAAGCACCGGCGGGGCTGTCTGCAATGTCATCGGAGACCTCGCCCGCATGGATCCGCTGCTGCCCCTTACCGCGCTGGGAAGGGTTGGCGATGATGCTGAAGGCGATTATGTTCTTGGGACACTGCGCCCGTTTAAAAATGTTGATCTTTCCATGATCAAGCGTGATGGGAAAACCGCTTTTACGGCTGTCATGGCGGACAGCGTTTCAAAGGAGCGGACTTTTTTTCACTACCGCGGCGCCAATGCGCAATTCTGCGAAGACGACATCGACTGGGAGAAAATCACTTCAAGTTTCCTGCACATTGGCTATATTCTGATTCTTGACGCGCTTGATGAAGAGGATTCGCAATACGGAACCAAAATGGCGCGCCTCCTCTGTCACGCGCAGGAACGTGGTATAAAAACATCGCTGGATGTGGTCAGCGAAGCCGGAGAGCGCTCCAAACGCCTTGCGCCGCCTAGCCTTAAATATGCCGATTACTGCATCATTAACGAAGTCGAAGCCGGCCAGATTACCGGCATCAATCTGCGGGATGACGCGGGAATGTTGATAGCTTCCGATATACCCAAAGCGCTTGAGGCAATCAAAAAAATGGGCGTTTCCCAATGGGTAGTGATCCACAGTCCCGAAGGCGGCTTCGGTATTGATCATCGAAGGTTTGTGTATTCCCCCGCGTTTAATCTTCCCGCAGATTACATCAAGGGAAAAGTCGGCGCTGGAGACGCTTTCTGCGCCGGGGTTATCTACGTCGCTTCCAATGGCGGAAGTCTTGAGGAAGCGCTTGAACTTGGGAACGCGGCTGCGGCGGCTTCCCTTTCAACGCCCGAATCCACCGTGGGTATGCTTCCCGCTGCGGAACTTAAAAATTTACGGAAACAGTTTTAATACAACGCCGGAAGTTTGTCCAGCGTTATGCCGTAGTCGCTGTTATATGCAAAACGCAGCTCATCATGGCTTGTCGCTTCTTCGCTGCACCTGCCCTTGCTCCATGTCATAAACCAAGTCCACGGAACGCGAGTTTTTGCAAGGGTCGCAAGGCCGGGAATGGGTCCGTTTTCGCCTAACGCCGTGAGTTTATCAGCGGATGTAATTTTTACAAGCTCGTCATGGGCTTCTTTGTAATCGCTGTGGGTATGATCCGGCAGATACATATCGCGCGAGATCACATCGCAGTAACTGTCGCCCACATAACCTTCCGGCAGCGGAGAGTTCCACACCCAGATTAAATTATTTAACTCGTGCACTTTTGTATAACGCTCGTACATATCCCGAAACAACGCACGCGCCGTTTCCGGCCCGCGGTTTCCCCACCAGAACCAGTTTCCCTCTGATTCATGGAAAGGCCTCCACAAAACCGGCACGCGCATTTGGCAAAAGGATTTGAGCAATTCCGCCATCGCGTCCATGTCGTTAATAAAAGCCGCTCTTTCGACTGTCCCATCTTTCAGCGCAAGCCGCGCGTCAAAGGGCGTGTTTTTCTGATAGAATGCCTTGTCCGCGCCGTACAACGGCGAAAACCAGTGCCACGTAAAAGTGATCAACCCCTTGCGTTCAGCCCAGGCATACGCTTTTTCCAGCGTGTGCTTGTTTTCTTCCACCTCGGTCAGACATTCGGGACTGCTGTCCTTGTAGTTGATGTTAGGTGAATATGCCAGCAGTTCAAATCCGCATAAAGCAGGCTCTTTTCCCGTTACCGTGCGGATATACGCAAGTTCTTCCTGCGCCATCGTCTGTGTGTGCTGCCCCAGCACAATTCCCCGCCCGCGCAGATCGGCAAGATAATCCAATAAATTCCGCGCTTCCGCAGTTGCGTTGGGGTTGCAAGGTTCGTATCTTTTCATGGTACAATTATAGCATAAATTTATTTAGGAGAAAACCATGTGCGGGAAAATGCGCGTTTTATTACTGTGCGATGACTACTGGCATCCGGGACAGGTTCCCATTGACGGCATAACGCCGCTTGCGGAAAGGGGCTTTGGATTCGACATCATCACCAATGCGGACGATTTTTCCCTTGATATGCTGGCGAAATACCCCCTTATCCTCCTGAGTAAATGCGATGAGGTATCGCAGGCGGACAAGCGGAGCTGGAAAACGGATGCGGTTCAAAAGGCGTTCATTGCCTATGTTGAAAACGGCGGCGGCCTTTTGGTTGTTCATACCGGAACGGTCTCCGGCGAACACACCCAAGCCCTTGACCTGTTGATCGGCTGCCGGTTTTTGTATCACCCCCACGACTGCCCCGTAACCGTACAGCCGGTTAAGCCGCACCCGGTAACCGAAGGCGTGGGGATGTTCTGCGAAACCGATGAGCATTATCGTCTTGAGATGCTTGCTCCCGATGCCGACATTTTGATCGCGTCGTACTCCCCGCCGCAGGGAGAAGAAAGCAAGTACAAAGAAGACCCCTATCACAATACGCCGGCATGGGTCTGCCCCGCAGGGTATGTACGTACTCAAGGCAAAGGGCGCGTCTGCGTACTCACACCGGGGCATCATCTTGCCGTTTGGCGCAATCCCCATTTTCAACTAACGCTGGAGAACGCTCTTCGCTGGTGTTCAGGAATAAAAAAATGAAAAACAATTATTATTGCGATCAACCGCCGATGGGCTGGAACAGTTGGGATTGTTATGCCGCAACGGTAACGGAAGCGCAGCTTTTGGAAAATGCCGAATATATGCAAAAAAATCTTTTGCCGTTTGGCTGGGAACATATCGTATGTGACATTCAATGGTATGAACCGTTAGCCGGAACCGGCGAAGGGGAATACCGTCCGTTTGCCGAACTCTGCATGGATGATTTTTCCCGGCTCATGCCGGCGGAAAACCGTTTTCCATCAAGCATCGGTGGCAAGGGGTTTGCTCTCATCGCGGAAAAAATACACGGCATGGGTTTGAAATTCGGCGTTCACTATATGCGGGGCATACCGCGTCAGGCTGTCCACCGGCGGACTGCGATAAAAAATACTAAAACCACCGCCGATAAAATTGCAAATCCATTTTCAATCTGCAAATGGAATTCCGATATGTACGGAGTCGATGTTTCAAAATCCGGCGCACAGGAATACTATAATTCAATTTTTGAACAGTTCGCTTCGTGGGGTGTGGATTATGTGAAGATCGATGACATCTGCAATACCAATATGTACCCCCATGCCCCGTATTCAGGACGGGGAGAGATTGAAATGATTCGCCGCGCCATTGACGCCAGCGGGCGGCACATGGTCTTGAGCCTGTCGCCGGGGCCTGCGCTGATCGAAGAAGCATGGCATCTTTCCCAATACGCAAACATGTGGCGCATAACGGATGACTTTTGGGATCGCTGGGACCTTTTGAAAGATATGTTCCGCCGCTGCGAGCTGTGGCAGGCGCATGTACGTCCGGGCTGCTGGCCGGATTGCGACATGCTTCCACTCGGTCTTATCGGCGCAGGTTTCAAAAAGCCCCGTCAGACAAGTTTTACCCGCGATGAACAGCGGACAATGATGACCCTCTGGTGCATTTTCCGTTCCCCTTTAATGATGGGCGGAATCCTGCCCAAAAACGATGAGTGGACTCTCACCCTGCTGACAAATCCCGAAGTCCTAGATGTAAATCAGCATGGCTCAAACCCCGTTCAGATCAGTCGAAACGACAATGAAGCGATCTGGATGAATGATGCCGGAGACGGAGCCTTTAATCTCGCCCTTTTTAACCTTTCCGATGAAAAGCGCACAGTGCGCTGCCCTCTTACGGGTTTTCAAAAAGCGGCGCTGCGTGATTGTACGCGAAGGGTACGTATGTACCCTGAGACAAATACCTTACCAAATCAACAACCCTTCGGGGTTGTTGATTTATGGAACAGGCAGGACATGGGAACTGTGGAGAAAGAAGTTGCCGCTGTGATTCCTCCTCACGGAGCGGCGCTGTACAGGGTTGTTTCCTAGAAAAGTAATTGCTAGAAAAAGGCCAAGATTTTTACCATGGAGTAACACGGAGTTTTAATAGACTTTTTACTCTATTTATGCTATGCGCCTACGGCGCACTAGGCATGGATTATCTGTAAATATATTTTAATCATTAAGCCCTTTTACCCGTTTCATTTGACCACGATAAAAAGCAGATGTTCCGTTACGACAGTCAATTTCCCGTTGCATTTTTTGACGTACCGTTTCGGCAAATATTTTCACCGTTTCTGAAATAATTTCACCCTTTTCATCACGCTTGACATAATCGAAAGGGTATACCGGATCAAGAACAATCAATGTCTCTTTTGGCAGAGAACGACCCCAAAAAGACCACGGTTTGAAAATACCGTTACTAAAAACAGTTACCAGCGGAATCACCGGAATATTAAGTTCCGCAGCAATTCTGAAAGCGCCAGCCTTGAATTCCCTAATCTGTTGATTGTATAGAAAACACTCTCCCTCTGGATAAAAATGCAGATAACGGCGATACTTAAAAGCCTTTTCGCATATTTCAAGAATTTTCCGGTAGGCAGTTTTTCCTCTTGGAACAGGGACACCACCCAAAAGTCTGATATATGTTCCCAGAAATGGAAATTCTACAGACCCTTCAAGTAAAGTCTGATAAATAAGGCGTGGTATCATAAGTCCGGTCATTTTCACCGGATCAAAAAAAGTTGTGTGATTTGAAACGGTAATTGCCTTGCGGATACCTTTGAGCCTCCAACGGTGTTTGTAACTGGTAAAATGTTGCATATAATTAATCAACATTGCAATAGGAAATATTGAAAAAAAAGTCAATGCGGATGCAAGTCTGAAAGGCAAAGACAGGTCTATGACCGGACGACCGTGTTTGTAAGGCATTAACTTACAATCCGATCCTTCCAGAGAAACCCCCTGCCCGATACCGTTCTGAACCAAGACCACGCAGACATATACAGAAGATTCAGAAACAAGAGTGGCCAAAGGAATCCGTACCACCAATTCAGCCGTTGACCGAGAAACATAAACAGCCAGGTAAGGGTATACAGCACAACCACACAGATGATATGCGAAGTCCAGACACTTCCGGTAATGATACAACCGACAAGCAGGGGGAAAGGAAAAAACAGAAAAAAGAATTCCGTTATCATACAAAGAAAAAGCAGAATGGTATTTTTTCCCATAAAGTCAAATATGTTTTTCCCGATGCCTGCTACTGCGGAATGATAACCCTTGTACATTCGGCATTTAACATGTTCGGCAATGTTGAGGAAGCGGGTACTGTAACCTTTACTTCTGATATACCGGCACATATAAATATCTTCGCTCGTTTTTTTCTTGAATGATTCACAACCGCCGATTGCATCAAAAACTTCACGTTTGACAGCGATAAATTGACCAATCGCAGCGGAAAACCAATGTACATTGACAAAGCGATTCAAAAACAAGGGGATCACAAAACCAGTAAGGAAAAACATCATAGGAACGGTTATCACCTCACCAAACGTTTTGAAAATCTGCCCAACGTAACCGGAAATTAAATCGGCTTTAAGCCCCTGCATATTGGTAACCGCCCACGCAATGCTGGTAGGAGAATGTACGGTGTCCGCATCGGTGAAGATTAAAATTTCGCCACGGGCTTGCTGCGTAAGTTGATGCAGTGCAAAGGGTTTGCCGAACCAGTCTTCCGGCAAAGGCTTGCCGTCAAAAACCCGCACACGGCTATCGGCAACAGCGATTCGGTTTATGATCTCCCAAGTCTTGTCAGTCGAATTATCATTTAACGCCACAATTTCGTAGTTTTTGTAAAACTGTTTCCGCAATGAATTAAGACAGCGTTCAATATGCTCTTCTTCGTTTCGTGCGGGAACTAAAACCGATACCATTTGCCCCTCATCTATTTCCGGCGACAAGGTGAAACGCCACATTTCGTAATGGTTCGCCAGCGACAAAATGAAAAAATACGCAGCTACCACCACCAAAGCGGGATAATAAAACGGGCTTAACAGCCCAGCAAGGTACGTGAACACCGATTCCTCCTCAAAAAGCATTTCCTTATACCTCAACCGAGCGGTAAAGCCGCGAAGGTTCCCCTCTTGATAGCGTCAACAAGTTATTCTGAAGACACCCATCGGCAAAGCCACAAAATTGGTATGTTAGACAAATCTCTTATTTTGTCTATTTACTATAACTATATCACATATTATTCTAATAACTATATTGACAAGACGAATTCGTCTAATTATGATGAAATATTAAGACATAAAAGTGGCTGGTGTATGATATTAGATACTAAAAATGCACTTTTTGGCGTTTTTGGGGCATTTTTCTCTTTTTGAGGGAAAAGGAGAGGAATACACCTTCAATAATGACATACATATTCTTTATTTTGGGATTGGTTAGTATATACCGTTTCGTAAAAAATAGTGTTCTAAACCAACGCTCCGACAAACGCCTTGTAATCCGCCGGAATGGTTTTGGCTTTAACGGTTCTTTCCATTGCCGCGGCAAGGGAAGACGGAACCGGCACGGAGCCAATTAATGGTTTTACGATTTCGGAAAATTTATACGGATGGGCTGTGGCAAGTATCCCAACCTGCCCATCGCCTGTTTTATTTTCCGCGCGGAGTTTATCCACTCCCTTCCAGCCAACTGCGCTGTGAGGATCAATATAGTAACCGGCTTCCCGGTACACGCGCTCAATTGTATCCCTTGTCTCATCATCTGAAACTGAAACGCCCAGAATGATTCGCCGCATTTCCTCATGGGAAAAGTGAGCTGACATCCTCTCAAAATTGCTGGGCGCGCCCACATCCATTGCGTTGGAGATGGTGGCTTTTGAATCGCGGGGGAGATATTCGCCGGATGCAAGGTAATCGGGAACGGTTTTGTTGACATTTGTGGCGGCGATAAACTGCAAAATAGGCGCGCCCATTTTCATGGCATAAAGCCCCGCGGTAAGGTTTCCGAAATTGCCGGAAGGAACGCAAAGGGTGATGGGTGTTCCCTTGTTGAGGCTCACGCTTCTGTATCTCTTGCCGTCAACACCGTATGTGCCTGATTCATCCGCTGTCGCGATAAAACCGAACACCCGCGGAGTAGCTTTGTTGTCAAGATTAATTTTTCCCGCAAACGCCATACCAGCGGCAGACGCGTAATAAACTGCCTGTGGAATGAGTCTTGCGATATTAATTGAATTTGCGGAAGAAAGGGTAAATTTCTTTTTCAGGTCTTTATCCGCAAGAGCCGTCTTCGCAAGTTTCTGACAATCGTCAAAACTGCCTTCCACTGCCAGCGCGGAAATATTTTTTCCAAGCCCGGCAATTTGTTTTTCCTGCAGGGGTGTTATCCTTCCCTTTGGGTACAATACGGTTACTGAAATACCGGGTATGTCAAAAAAACCGTCCGCTACCGCGCCGCCGGTATCGCCCGATGTGGCGGTTAAAATCCGCAGGGGTTTGGTTTCGCCACGGCGCAGCCAGGAAAAAGCCTGAGCCATAAACCGCGCCCCAAAATCCTTGAAAGCGGCTGTCGGGCCGTGGAATAATTCCAAAATAAGCCTGTCGCCGGCGGGAACAAGCGGCGCCGAAAACGGATATGCCGAACTTACAATGTCCCGGAGAGTCGAATCCGGTATTTCATCATGGACATAGGGTTTGATGGTTTCAAAGGCAATGTCGCGGAAATCCATTTTTCCAAGGGAAGATTTTACCGCCTGTGAATAGGGAGGTATCTCCTCTGGTACATAAAGCCCGCCATCGGGGGCAAGACCGTTAAATACCGCCGAGCGAAAATTGACAGCTTCGCCGCGGTTTCGGGTACTATAATAACGCATGAAATATTATAGCATAATGGCAAAAAAAAGCCATATACGTTTCTAGGAAGCCCCGTTCAATTCCTTCAATTCCCTCAATGAACGGAGTTTCCAGATAGCTTTTTCCTGAATTTGACGCACACGTTCACGGGTAATGCCAAGGAATTTTCCTGTTTCTTCAAGGGTAAGCGGGCCTTCTCCGGTAAGGCCGAAACGGAGCTGAATGATTTTTATTTCCCTGTCGGATAACTGCGAAAGTATGTCGCCCATTGTTTCCTGCAAGGTCATCGAAAAAACCATTTCAAACGGCTCCGCCATTGTATCGTCCTTAATCAGATCGGCAAGGCGCGTCATATTTCCGTCATCTACGATGGTGTCAAGGCTGGTGGTTTCCTGCGATAGTTTCACTATCTCTTTTACTTTGGAAACAGGAACTCCAAGATAATCAGACAGTTCTTCATCGCTGGGATCGCGTCCCAAATCCTGAGTAAGCTGCTTCGCGACAAAATAGCACTTCTTTATCGTATTGAGCATATGGATGGGTATGCGGATAACCCGCCCCTTATCGGCGATGCTTTTGATGATCGCCTGCCTGATCCACCATGTACCATAAGTTGAAAAGCGGCAGCCCCGCGTGTAGTCAAAACGATCGACAGCTTCAATCAGGCCGATGTTTCCCTCATCAATAAGATCCAAAAGGGAAAGGCCGCGGTGCTGGTAATTTTTCGCTATCGAAACAACAAGGCGTAAATTGGAATTGATCATTCTGTTTTTATAATGTAGAAGGTCTCTGTCAAGGGTGGCTTTTTCATTCACGTAATCAACAGCACTATCGCCCTTTTTCCCGGATTCAAGCCCTTTCATTTTTGCCCTGAGGCTAACTATCTTTTCGCCAATGCTCTGCTCTTCCTGAACCGTCAACAGCGGAAACCTTGAAATCTGCCTGAAATACAGCGCGAGCGGATCGGATTCCTTAAGGATTTTGACTTTCTTCGGATTTTTCAACGAAGGCTTTCTTGGACGTTTTACGAGTTTTTGAAATCCTGCTTCCGTTGAATTCTTCAAAACGACATCAGACATACTCCACCTCTTATGTTTTTACATTTCCCCCGGCTCTGGGAGCTTTCGCGGGATCGATAGGGGTGTTACTCTTAAAAACCATAAAAAAGAGCTGAGGTTTCTCTGAACCTGAGTTAATCCCCAATTTTCCAAGCTCTGTCCCCGGACCTATTTTATCGCCGACTTTTACGGACAGGCTTTCGCAGCCGCCGTACATATAGAGGTATCCTCCCGAAACCTCAACAATTGCCACTTTACCGAATTTCCGCCACGGCCCTGCGGAAATCACCTTCCCCTGAGTCAGGCTCTTTACCGGCTCCAATTGTTCACCCTGAACAATCACGCCAAGTTGTCCTGTCATGTAGGAAATTTCTTTTGGATTTACAGGCCAGCGGATTGAAGCGTCTATTGCCTTTTCCGGTGCATTTTGAACGGTTTTAACAGGTTCATTTTTTGCGGGGACTTTAATTATGTCTCCCGCCTTTATCACATGATCGGAGGAGAATTTGTTTATTTCCTGCAAGGTTTTCAGGCTAATATCATAATTCCGTGAGATGCTGAAAAGAGTATCTCCTTTTGCAACTCGGTAATCAGTTAATGATTGAGGATTTGCAATGGCAGCCGTTGTAATTACTGTGGGTATCACAATCCGTTTACCCACTTGGAGTTTTGAAGGATCGGTTATACCGTTGGTCTTCATAAGTTCCTCAGGGCTTACCCTGTAAAAGCGGGAAATCGAATAAATCGTTTCCCCTTTTCCCACTATATGAAACAATTCCTCCGCGCTAAGATTTACAGAAAATGTGACAGCAACAACAGCGATAAGAAGGAATGTGACCCGTAAATACTTCACAGCTCTTCATTATCGGCATATTACCCCTATAATATCACACTTTTTTACCGTTTTCTGGTATTATTGTTAAAAAACAGGAGGGAATCATGTCTGACTATCAGCGGCCAAGCTGGGATGAGTATTTTATGGAGGTTTGCGAAGCCATATCAAAACGGGCAACCTGCGACAGGGGGCGTTCCGGCTGCGTTATCGCAAAAGACAAGCAGCTTCTTGTAACCGGCTATGTCGGCGCCCCTTCAGGGCTTCCCCATTGCGATGAAATAGGGCATCAGTACAAAAAAATGCTGCACGAAGACGGGAACGTTACCACCCACTGCGTCAGAACCGTCCATGCGGAACAAAACGCGATTTGCCAGGCCGCCAAGCGGGGAATCCCAATAGACGGAAGCACCCTCTATTGCCGCATGACTCCGTGCAGAACCTGCGCCATGCTGATAATAAACTGCGGCATAAAGCGGGTTGTGTGCCAGCGGCGTTACCATGACGGCGAAGATTCGGAAGCCATGTTTCAAAAAGCGGGCATCACGCTGGAGTATGTGCTTAACGAAGTACAGCAATATAAAGATCAGTAAAAACAACAACCCCGCCCTAAAAGGCTGAACTTGACCCAGAGAATACCATAATCTGTTCCGTGGCGGCTGCGTCCAGAGGCATATTGAAGGTACGCTGCCTAACGATTTTCCTTGGGGGCCTGTCAGAGGCTAAAAGCACCGCACGGGGGCGGTACTTTTGCCTCTGCCACCCCTCAAATTATTTATTGGGCAGCGTACCTTCACAAGTGTGCACACAGCCCACCCAGAGGCATTTTACTGTTTTTTGCAGGGCAGTTTATCCATATGTAGAGAGATTGTCTTCACTACTTAAGGTAAAACTTAATCCGCAGTCAGTATATTTCTCATGGGTAGCGGGGCTGCAGGGCTGGGAAAGTTTACTTGAGTTCACCGCCGCAGAAGACCTGCAAGGGCTTCGCAGGCGGACTCATCAAGAACTTTCCAAGTCCCTGCTGCCCAGCACCCAAAAGATATATATTTATTTGTGGGTTATGTTTAGCCGGATTCCAGAATAATCCGGTACTTTAAATAAATTTCTTCAAGTGTGTGCAGAGGACCTAGGGCGGAAACTCTTTTGCGCAGCATGCAGGCATCCTTGCGCTCGACAAAAAAATCGTATATTGCCCGCGGATCATGGCCATTTACCTCAGAATATGCCGGTTTTGAATCCAGATAAGAGCGCACTTCAGCATAGCTGACTGCCGAAACGCCGTAACGATTCAATCTGGCGCGAACCTGTTTGATCTCTTCAAAGGAAAGGCCGAAAAGAAATTCTTCCAGCGCCCATCTGGTTTCATCATTGGTGGATTCTTCCTTAAGAAACTCCTCCCAGTCGCTGTCCAAGTCAATGGAAATCCTTATCAGCTCGGTGTTGCCGTCCATCGTCCCAAAGCTTGGCGGCGCCGAGTCTCTGGCGCTCCAAAGTGAAGAAAGCGCCGTCAGATGGCGGATACTGCGGGGGTCTGTGCCGGAGTCCCAAAGGGCAATCAAATCATCAGCAAGCCTTGATTTGGTGTTGGTGGAAAATCCGGGATCATCAAGGCACGAAAAATAAACGTCTTCCGCCATCAGGGTACAGACTACTGAAAAGATGATGTTCTTTATGTGATTATGGAGAACGTCATTGCCTGCGGTTACCTGAGAAAGCAGGGAAAAGGCATGAAATTTAGCGACCAAAAAACTGCGCAAAGCTACCACCTTGGTTGGAGTTCTAAGCAAATGGGATGCCGTTGAAAAAGCAAGCAAAGATTCAGTCATCTGTTTTTCATTTCTGAGGACGCCTTTCAGGAACTGGGTGTTTCTGATTGACGGATAGTCAAAGACCGCGACCCCAAGGTTTCTTAGCCGGTGAAACCTTTCCTTGACAATGGCATAATCCTGAGGGTTATTTTTACCGAGCCAATCCTCGGTTTTTTTGATTATCTTTTCTTCATCATCTGACAGAATTTTCCCTGAAAACGCCGAAGCTGAAAACATGATATTTATAGAATAATCTTAAAATCAGGAATTAACAAGTAAAAACCCTCCGTGTTTTACCCAAAGCTCTTTTCTTACGCGCAGGATAAGGAAGTTTAGAAACAAATTTCTCTAAAAAAGTACGAATTTTCTTGCCGAGCGTCATCATTTCATGCTCCACTGCCCGTCGTTAAAAACGTATGTACCAGCTTGCTTGCCGTTGTCGTTGTAGAAATCGCTGAAATTATTGTCAAATGCAGGGCTTTGCCTTACATCGTCTTCCCAATTATTGATATATCCAAAAGACCTCAATTCATCAAATTATACATCGGCTCCAATAGTAATACTCGTAATCGGGTTGTCAGAAAAAGCTCTTGCGCTGATTTTTCTAACGCTGCCGGGTATGACAACAGCGGTTAGTTGGTTGGTGTTAAATGCCCATGAATCAATTTCAGCAAGATTGCTGGATAGAACAACAGCGGCAAGCTGATTATTAGAAAACGCTGCAGTTCCAATATAAGAAACACCCTCCGGTATAATAACAGAACTTAATTGGTTGCGACCAAAGGCATTATTACTAATTACTGTAACGGTGTCGGGTATAATAACGTAGGCAAGTTGATTATCGAAAAACGCGCTTCTTCCAATATATGTAACGCCTTCAGGTATGGTAAGGCTTGTCAGTCCTTTATCCCGGAATACACCTAAAACTGGAGTTGGATCCGTTATGCTAGTTACCTTCACGCCGTTTATACTTGGTGGAATAACCAATGGAATATTGCGCGGGCCAATGTACTTGGTAATGCCCCCGTTTTCGTCAATTTCAAACCATGCCTCGCTAACATGTATGGGTTCGATCCGCTTGTTTTGAGCAACCGGTTTGTCTTCACTATGGACGGTGCTTGTGTTTTTGCTTTTTCCTGCACACCCCAGAAGCAGGCACAGCAGTATGATTACTATTGCTTTTTTCATATTACTCCTTCCTTATGCGGTAGAACCTGACCTGGTTTTCAAGCAGTGCTGTTATTCCATGCTCCACTGCCCGTCGTTGAAAACGTATGCACCAGCTTGCTTGCCGTTGTCGTTGTAGAAATCGCTGAAATTGTTGTCAAATACAGTGAAGGCCACGGTTATGTATTCCAAGCCAGCGTAGGACGCAGTTTCTGTGTAGCTATATTCAAATAGTTCTACATTAGCTCCAATGGTAATACTGGTAATTGGGTTGTCTTTAAAAGCATCGGGGTAAATTATGGTAACGCTGTCAGGTATAACAACGGATGTTAGCCGGTTGTTGCTAAATGTATCAGGCCGAATTTCGGTAATGCTGCCGGGTATGACAACTGATGTAAGCTGATTAAATGTAAACGCGCTATTTCCGATGTAAGAAACGCTGCCGGGTATGACAACGGAGGATAGTTGATTACCGGAAAATGCCGCCTCCCCAATATAAGAAACACTGCCGGGTATGGCAACAGAGGTTAGCTTGTTATTGGAAAATGTCGTACTTCCAATGTAAGAAACGGTGTCAGGTATGGCAACGCTTGTCAACTCCATATTTCGGAATACACCACTGAAACTATTTATCGAAGAAATGCCATTTATGGCTGTTACTGGCACGCCTCTTATGCTGGGCGGGATGACCAGCGGAACATTGTGCGGGCCGCTGTACTTGGTAATAACCCCGTTTTCGTCGATTCTAAAATGCGCCTCGCGAATTTGCATGGTGTCGATATGATTGTTTTGAACAGGCTGATCTTGATAAACAAAATGATTTTTCTCTTTGCTTTCACTAAAGGCGGCGCTTGTGTTTTTGCTTTTTTCCGCGCATCCCAAAAGCAAGCACAGCAGCATGACTGCCATTGTTCTTTTCATCTTATTCCTTCCTTATGCGGTAGAACCTGACTTGGTTTGTAAGCAGTGTTTTCTTATTGTTAGGATTGTCAGGAGGGTTAATCCAGCCGTTTAGCCCCCAGACGACTTGGACAACCCCGAAAATAGAATACTCCCAAAATCAGGAATTAACAAGCATAATTTTTCCCTTGAAAAATTATGCACGCTGTGTTATATTTATGGAAACATCATGCGGCGCCTGCTGCTCTTGCTAAAGCAAGAGCGCATTTTTGGGGCATAAGGCTTTTATTTAGCGCTAGGCTGTGTCGCATTTGTGAAGCAACAGTTGTGCGCTTAGCGGCGCGCGCTGCTCAGGCTAAAGCCCTCGCGCGTTTTCCGGGCGTAAGGCTTTTACTGAGCGCTACGCTGTGTTAAATTAGTGATCTACACGGCTTCGCCGTGCGTTTAGATAGCGGGGGTGTCCCGGTTTCGACCGGTACGTCTCGGGGTATAAGCTGCAGATGGAGCGCTCATCTCCTGATTGGGCAAAAATTTAACTGCCAACAACGACAGTTACGATTACGCCTTAGCTGCGTAACCGCGTGGAACTGTTCCGCCGCTCTGAGGGACAGCTTCCGCGTTGCAATCAGAGCTGGTCATGCCGCCGCTTCCGGAGGCTGTATGGCAAGATTTCCCGGAATACGGACAGGCCGCGCGCCGTTTAGCCAAGCCTGTCCCGACAATTAGATAAACGGCTAAATCTGTAGACGCTTATGTTTCGCGTATTGGGACGCGGGTTCAACTCCCGCCACCTCCAAAAAGACGGTATCCGAAAAGTTAAAAACTTGTTCGGACATTTTTCTTTAAAAAATGGGAGGAAACATGAATTTGGAAAAACTAAAGGAACACATTGATTCTACTGACGTTGTAGAAGAATTGATTGCATTATCAAGAAAGGTTTTGGGTAAAAACAGTGATGATGTAAAAACTGTAATTGAAATGTTTATTACAAAATCATATTTGATGGGAAAGAAGAACATGGTAAAAACATTTGACGAATAAAAGGAGTTTTTATGGCAGGGCTTGTTAATACAAATGCGATCATTCAGGTCGGTCTCATTGTAAAAAATGTAGAAAAAACAAAACAGAAATGGGCGTCTTTTTTTGGCGTTCCCGTTCCTCCGACAGTAGGCGCCGGGGATTATGAAATTACGCAAACTAAATACAAGGGCAAGGCGGCTCCCAAAGCAAAATGCCTGATGGCTTTTTTTGACGCGGGACCAAATATGCAGTTGGAACTAATTCAGCCCAACGGCGAAAAAAGCACATGGCAGGATTTTCTGGATAAAAACGGCGAGGGGATACATCACATTGCCTTCCTTGTAAACGGAACAGAAAAAATTCTTGAAACATGCGCGGAAGCTGGGATTAAATGCGTTCAGCGGGGAAAATACGGCGATGCCAGCGGGGAATACGCATACCTTGACACTGCCAAAGACTTTAAGTGCATCATTGAGCTTCTGGAAAGTTACAAGAAGTAGTCTTCAAAAGTACGCTCTATGATACATTCTCTTTTTTGTTTTCATTGTAGATCTGTGTGATTATTTCTTCCATTGGCAGTTCTTTGACGGCAATATCGGAGAAGCTGACTTTGCGCGAAAGATTTTCAATAAAATCGGCGATAGCCGTTTTTGACGTATCGACTTCCAGAGTTATTTCCAGCGGCGATTTTTGTTCGATAACTCTAACAGCGCCCGCGAAACCGTTTTTCACATCCAGCGGCTCGTCAAGGGTCAGTTCGACAATTTTCTTTTCACCGAGGTTAAGCTGCAAATTGTTGAGGGTGTCATCAAACACCTTTGCCCCGTGGTTGATGATTATCACATGGTTCGCCAACTGTTTGACATCTTCCAAGTCGTGAGTGGTGAGGATAAACGTTGTTCCCGCATTGTTAAGTTTTTGAATAAACTCGCGGATTTTCGCTTTTGCAATAACGTCTAACCCGATGGTCGGCTCGTCAAGGAATACGATTTTCGGCTTGTGGAGCATCGCCATAATAAATTCACACTTCATCCGTTCGCCAAGCGACAATACCCGCGTGGGTTTGTGCATCACTTCCTGTATTTCAAACAATTCGGCAAGCTCATCCAACCGTGTTTTGTAATCGGCGGCTTCTATTCCGTAAATGGCGCGGTTCATGTTGAAACTATCTACCGGCGGAATATCCCACACCAACTGGGAACGCTGCCCGAATACTGCGCCGATTTCGCGCACGTACTTTTTTCTGTCCGCGCTAGGCGAATATCCCATAACGTCAATTTTCCCCGAAGTGGGAAAAAGCGCGCCGCAGAGCATCTTTATCGTAGTTGACTTACCCGCACCGTTGGGACCGAGTACGCCGCATATTTCACCTTGTTCAACGTTAAACGAAATATTGTCAACGGCATTGACGATTACCTTTTCCCGTTTGAAAAAACTTTTTACCGTTTCGCGAAATCCGCTTCCCCGCTGGTATGTTGTGTATGTTTTTACCAGATTCTGTACCTGAATTATCATCCGCCCACTCCTTCGTATAATCTAACCATATAGTGATACAACCAAATCCCGAACAGCATGAACAACCCGCAGGGGATTACCGCAAACAGCGCTGTGGTCTCAAGCCGCCCCAAGAGCGCGCTTGCGGGAAAAAATCCAATCATGCTGACGGGAATCACAAATGTCGTGATACCTTTTACCACATTGGGGAAAATCGTAACCGGATATTTTCCGAATGTCATGATGCTGTCGAAAATTTCCGGTATGCGCGAGTTTCCCACCCACTTGAACGATGTCGCCGCCATTATCATCTGCAATCCTGCCATAACGGCGAAGCCCCCGGCAAACAACAGCAAAAACTGCGGTATCGCGATAATTGACACAAGACCGGTATGGGCAAGCGAAAACCCGAACAATACGCCGCCGCCTATTATTAACCCGAAGCTTCCCATATCAAAATTGGATGCGATAAGGAAAAACAGCGGGTTCAGCGGTTTGAGCAGCACCACTTCAAAACTCCCTTCGCGTATATGCTGCATAGTTGCCCATAACACACTGCTGAACATGATGCAGGCAAAACCAAGCGATAGCGTATAAACCGATTGTATCAGCAGCACTTCGTAAAAAGTCCATCCGGGGAAGCTTGCCCCTGCGCCATAGATGAGTATGGTAACCAGCGGAAACAGAATGTTAAAACCGAGCGTGATGAGCAATGACAGCACAAAATTGAGCCGGTAACTTAATGCCTGCGCCACCGCGATTGTTACGCAAGTTTTGTAAATACTAAAAAGTTTTTTCATTCCTACTCCCCATTCAAGCGCCTACTGCTGTGAAACGCTTTATAGCGGCGTTATACATTAACTCAGACACAATGAATACCGCCAATACAGCCGCTGCCTGAATTGCCACAATCACGGGAATTGCCAGTTCCATGCCGCCTAACGAATACTTCCCCAAAAACACCATTGCCGGAACATACGCGGTATACTGAAACGGCAGAAAAAACTGAAGTATTTGCAATGGCTTGGGGAAAAATACAAGCGGTATCAGCATACCTGAAAATACTGCGCCTGCAAGCGAGTATACCGACCTTATACCGTCCGATTGCACAATCCAGAATGATGCCATGCCGAGGCAGTAATTGACAAAGAAATTCATCAGATACGCCAGCATGATCGACACTAACAGCCAGCCAACATACGCGGGGCGCATATCAATCCTGAAAAGCAGGATGAAAATTAATGTACACGGCACAAACTCTACAATAAAGCCAAGTATGCGATGCCCCACCTTTTGCGAAAAAGCGAAGAACCGGTGGTTCATCGGTCTGAGCGCGAAGGTAAGATATTTGCCGGTGCGTATCAGCATATCCAGATTCCAGTCGGCGAAATCCATAGTAAGGTAGCCAATCAGGGCTGTTGCACCAAAGTAGCGTATCATCTGTGAAAGTTCTATGCCGCCTAACGTTCCGCTCCCGCCGTACACGGCAGTCCAGATAAAGTACTGCACGATAAAGTACACGGGTCCGACAAAAATCGACACCATTGAGTGGGTGCGGTAGGCGCCCCACTCTTTGAATGTAACGAACGCCACCGCTTTGCAAACATCGAGTCTTTGTTTAATTGGATTCATTTCGCTGACCGTTATCCGTTAACCATGACTACACAATTCCCGACCAGATGATGCTCTGCACATTGTACAGCGCCCTTGAAAACCAGCCTTCTTTGGAGAATGGCACAAACCATGCCGCAACAAATTCCTCTTTCGGGTCAATATTCATTGAGCAGGCGCCCGCCCCCTCATGCATGAACGTATTCTGCGAGTAGGTATACGCAGGGCCGTTTCGCATATCAAAACCTATACCGTAACCACGGTCAGGCTCATTTGAACCCCAGCAATAATCGGGCTTGTTATGTATTGCCATAGTTGTCATTTTCTCAACGGCTTTCCTGCCCAGAATGCGCGCTCCGTCAAATGTTCCGCCTGAAAGCATCATGTTTCCGAAACGGACCAGGTCATAAGCCGTTCCGTTTAAGCCGCCGCCTGTCGAAGGGATTTTAAGTTTTTCTCCAATCCACTCGGGTTCATTGGTGCCGTTTATGACACTATTTAAGTAATTTTCAAAACCCTCGTCAGTAATTATATAGCGTTTCGCCATATCAGGGCTCAAGTCAAAAATAGTATCCTTCATGCCAAGCGGTTTGGAAATGTTGTCTTCGATATATTTGTGAGCTGACATTCCGGTCAGTTTTTCAATAACCGCGCCAAGCAAAACAAAACCGAAACTGCAATACGCCCCTTCACTTCCCGGTTTAACACGCAAACCGTTTCCTATTGTTCCCAGCGCTGCGCTTATCCAGTCAAATTCTCCGTTTTTGTCGCGATCATGCAGTTTATACGCATCGTCAATCATCTTCCAGTAATCGGTCTGATACTTATTCTCAAAACAGCCGCCATCCGCGTGCATTCCCGATGTGTGGGTGAGCAGGTGGAACAAGGTTATGCTTGCGTGTATGGTTTTCTGATACTGCGGCATGGTAAACGGGATGGTGTTGAATTGCGGCAGAATCTCGCCAATGGGTACATCCAGCCGCGTAATGCCGTCTTCTACCAGTTTCATAATCGCCACGGCGGTAAATACCTTGGTAATTGAGGCGATATAGCGGACAGAATCCGGCTGGACGGGCGTATTATCATCTTTGCGGAATGATTTTTTCCCGACTGCGCCATGCGCGAAAACCTTGCCCTTGCGGGAAAGGCAGTATGTGGCGCATTGGATTTCGCCGTCATCAATAAGCCCCTGCAAATGCTTGTTCAGCACCTCAAGCCGCTTTCCGTTGTAGCCCACCTCGGCGGGTTTTACTTCTGTTTTTCCTTCTGTGTACAACATTTTTGTCTCCTTAAATATATAGTGTAAGAAATTGAAAAAAAGATATGAACATTTTTGATCATTTTTTTTGAAAAGACGACCAGTTATTGCCGGCTTTTATTAACCATTTCCATATCCGCCAATAACTGACGGTCATCGGGGAATTCCAACAGCCCGTCTTTCAAAATACCCTCCGCTTCATCAATGTTTTTACTGTTCCATGCCTTCACAAAACGGTTATGGTAATCGGCTGCTATGTTGCTGCGGTAAATTTGCAGGGCTTTTTCAAATTCCCGGTTTGTTCCGAAGCTGGCGATAGCGGTTTCCATGTATTTCGCCGCCGTACGCCAGTCCCTTGCCGGGGCTGCGCTTAGGGCTTCCGCTGTTTTTTGGATTGCGGCGGTGAGCATTTCGCCCACACGTTTTTCACTGACCTTACTGTTTGAACGCGCCTGATTAATCGCGTTGATAACGGCCTCTCCTTCGGCGGCGGTTTTTATGCTGTTTATTTTCTGCGCTAATTCTTTATCAATCTGCGCCAACTCAATATCACTAAGCGTTGAATCAAGCGCTGCATAGTTAGCCTGGCTTAACAGTGTTTTTTTGCCGGCAAGGAAAACCCTCGCATCCTCCAGCTTTCCCGCTTTTGTGTATTTCATTAAACGGTTATTTGCCGCAGCCAGAATTATTTCCTGCCACCGCTCGTCATCTGGATACAAAGGAAAAGCGGTTTCCGCCCAGCGCAGGCAATCATCTTCTTTTCCGGCTCTAAGCAGCGCTGAACCGAAATTTAAAAGCCGGTCAAGCAGGTCCTTCTGCGGGTCTGTAAAAATCGCTCCCGGAGAATTCGCGCTTGTCCGGGCTGACAATGAATTACCGGTGAGCAAAGCAGCCCTGTCTGCCGCAATGGGAACAGATTCGGCGAATTTATTGCTTTTCTCAAGTTCGCCAATTCTGTTGTTCATGATGACGGAAATTAATTCTATCTGGTTGATTGTTTGGCGGTCGCGGTAATTACGGGCAGGCACATAAGCGAACCCTGTTACTCTGCCGAATCGATCGTTATAATCTTTACGGCTTCCCGGATCAAAACCGTACGGATTAGTGGTTTCAACATCAACATCCAATTCGCCGATATGCACTGTGATAAAAGCGTGTTCTTTGGTTATCACTCCGCTTGTATAAATGCCTGCGGAAGTGCAGAGGATCATGTACAGTACAGCCGAGGAGACACAGTTGAATCTGCCGTTTGAAAAAATAGTGTCAACTCTGGTTTGAGTAAGAGAATAGGACTTCAGGAAATTCTTATGCATGAAACCGAGGATATATTCCGCCTTTTCTCTGTCTGAAACGGGGAGTTCGGCGGATTTTTTTAATGTTTCGGCTGCCGCACGGATTTTCTCAAGATTTGAAGCGCCGGAATCCCCCGATGCCCACAGGCTTATTTCCGCCAGTTCCGCCCATGAATAGCTGTTATCCCGCCCCCCGAGAGAATGGAACTTCAGCGCTTTTGGATCAGGTTCAAAGCGGGGAAATGTCTGGGCAAATAACGCTGTCTGTAATAACAGAAACAACAATAAAAATCTGGTCTTTCTACTGATTGACGGTTTATTGTCCACAAATTATGATACATAAAACAATGAATAATAACAACGATGTGATAATTATAGGCGCCGGTCCAGCGGGGCTTACCGCCGCTCAATATTGCGCCAGGGCAAATCTAAAGGTTCTGGTTATTGAACAGCTTTCTGTAGGAGGGCAGGTTCTTTTAATCGACATCCTTGAAAATTACCCGGGAAACGTTGGGCAGATCGACGCGGCGGGCAAAACAATTTCCGCTCCAAAAAACGGTTATGAATTCTCTCAGGATTTACACCGGCAGGCTGAAGCTTTCGGCGCATCCTTTCTTTCCGCCTCGGTGTGTTCCCTAAAAAAAGAAGACGGTATTTTCACAGCCGGTCTTTCTGACGGCAAAACGCTTAAGGCAAAAGCGGTAATTATCGCAACTGGCGCCGCTCACCGGCTTCTGGGCATACCGGGTGAAAAAGAGTTCGCAGGAAAGGGAGTTTCCTACTGCGCCACCTGCGACGGCCCTTTTTTCAGAAACAAAAAAATATTTGTTGTCGGCGGAGGAGACGCCGCCTGTGATGAAGCGCAGTATCTTTCCCGGCTGACAAATAAAGTTACGCTGATTCACCGCCGCGATAGTTTTCGTGCGCAGAAAGCCCTCGCAGAACGGACGCTTAACAATCCGAACATAGAAGTCCGTCTTAATACCATAATGAAAGAGATCAAGGGCGAACAGAAAGTAAAATCAGTAATGCTGGAAGATGTCAAAACCGGCGGCGTATACGAAGAAGCCGCCGATGCAGTTTTTATTTTTGCCGGAACTATCCCCCAGTCGTCTCTGGTAACAGGAGACGGGCTAAACGCCGAGTTGGATGATAACGGCTATATCATCACAGATCAAAAGATGGCGGCAAATGTACCGGGATTGTTCGCGGCAGGTGATGTGCGTGCAAGTTCCTTCCGCCAGGTGGTAGTGGCGGCGGGGGAAGGCGCGGTCGCAGCCCACAGCGCCGCAGAATATGTTGAATCAATAATTACAGGGCAATAAATTGAGTATATTTTTCAGACGGTTGTTATGCGCAATCGGTATTGTAATTGCATTCCCGCTTTATCCGTTGAACTTTTTCGACGCCGGTTCTGCGGAAGAACTGGCTGCCAAAATAGAAACAGCAATGACAGATGAGCAGGCTCTTGCTCAGACCTTTATGCTCGGCTGGGTGGGGGCAGAACCGTCTCCGCTTATCATGGAGTGGATACGCAGCAGAAATATCGGCGGGGTAAAAATATTCGGCTGGAATACCGCCGACACCCGGCTGCTTGCCAGAGCGGTCGGCTCGCTGCAGGAAATTAGTTTGGCGGGGGCGTTTAACATTCCGCTCCTTGTAGCCACCGATCAGGAGGGCGGCTGGGTTCGCCATGTCAAGGGAAACACCAGCGAAACTCCGGGAAATATGGCTATCGGCGCTTCCGGCTATCCAAGGGATGCGTATCTTGCAGGTTTATACATAGGAAAAGAACTTGCCCTTCTTGGGATCAATATGAACTTTGCCCCCACTGTCGATCTGTTCACCAACCGCGGTTCCACGCTGATAGGCCCGCGGGCTTTTGGCAGTGATCCTGTCAAAGCCGGGATTTTGGGAGCCGCATTCATGAAGGGGCAGCTGGCAGCCGGTGTGATTCCTACTGCGAAACATTATCCCGGTCACGGAGACACTGACCTTGACTCCCACGGCGTGCTGCCAAAAATCGAAATTTCCTTTGACAAGCTCTGGGAAAGAGAACTGGTACCCTACAGGATGCTCGCTTCCGAAGGCCTGCCCGCTGTAATGAGCGGTCATCTTGCTTTCCCGATGACAGAAGCCGCATCCATGCCGGCATCCCTGTCGCCGTGGTTTTTGAAAGATGTGTTACGCACAAAAATAGGATATAAGGGAGTTGTAGTAACCGACGATCTTATGATGAACGGAGCCACTTCCTGGGCAGGTACGCTTTCAAGAACTGCAAGACAGGCTCTGCATGCGGGCAATGACATTATTATGCTTTCCACTACTCCGTTTCTTTTTGATCCGGTGTGGACTTACTTGGTAAATTCCATGAAAGAGGATGAAGAATTCCGCATAAATGTCAGGGCAGCAGCACGCAGAATCCTCGAACTAAAATTGAAATATCTGCGCGGCGCATCAAGTGTTCCTTATATTCCCGATCCTGAAAAGGTGGAAACCGAACTTACCGATCCCGAAGGTTCCGCGTTTTTTCTTAACCTTGCTGCACGCAGCGTCACCATTGTAAAACCAACTCCTGCGGAATCTGTTTTCCCTGTAACGAAAGAAAATGCAGGGCGTGTTCTTCTGGCGGGAAGGTACGGAGATTTTTTTACATCAGGCAGAGCGGCATTTCCCAATGCCGCCGTTTACCGGTACTGGAACGCGGACGAAGCCTCCGAAATAGTTAATTATGCGCGTAACGCCGACACGATCATTTTCTGCCTTTCCGATTTTCTGGATGTACGTGTATTGCGCAGCCTTGAAAGAATGGGCAAAAAAATAATAATACTTTCTGTTTTAAGCCCTGTTCACATTGAAAGAGTTTCCTGGGCAGACGGTATTGTCGTTGTATACAGTTATGCCCCCGAATCATTTGCTGCCGGATTTTCCGCCATAATCGGCAGAATTCCCGCACATGGCGTCCTTCCCTATGAGTGAATTCCGCTGGCGAAAAATGAAGGAAAATGACGCATCCGGCACCGAAGCGTTGTTACGTGCCAGAGAAGATTTCTGTGTGGGCGCATGCGGAAGATTTTTGACCCGCGATTCTTCAAAGGGTCATATTTGGACGCTGCGCGGCGAAGAAGGAAAACCTTCAGCACTGATACTCCATTCAAAAAGTATGCTGATACCTGTATTGTGCGGGGTAAATGAAATCCCTAAACCCCGTTTCCTTGGCGGTTTTTTGCGCAAAATAAAAATCCATTCGGTGCAGGGGATAAAAGAAGAGGCTATCATTCTGGAAAATGCGATAGAGCAAATGGGTAAAAAACCCAGAGAAATCATTGATTATGACCTTATGAGCATTGACAGATCGCCTAACATGGATGGTTTTGCATCGGGACCTTCAACCCTGACATTGCGCGTGCCTAAATTGACCGACTTAAACGAGATCGCTCCTCTACAGGCAGCGTACGAACAGGAAGAGGTGTTGGCAAAGAGTTCGGTATTCAGTCCTGCGGCAAGCAGGGTAAACATCGCGAATATAATTATGAGAGAGCATATTCTGGCAGCGGAACTGGGAGGACGGCTGGTAGGAAAAATCAACATAAGCGCCGTTTCATTTACAAGGTATCAGGTGGGCGGTGTCTATGTTCACCCGGATTTTCGCAGGTTGGGAATTGCCCGCCGCATGGCGTCGGAGTTTGTCGGTTCCCTTGTTGCTCAGGGTATGGGTGTAACCCTGTTTGTGAAAAAAACAAACCTTGCCGCGCACAGGCTTTATACCGGTCTTGGGTTTTCGGCAAGGGAAGATTACAGGATCAGCTACTATTGAGCAATACTATGAATTATCTTTATGAAACCCATCTTCATACTGCCGGAGTCAGCGCCTGCGCGGTTTCCGGTGGGGCGGATTATATCAAAGGTTACAAGGAAAAAGGTTACTCAGGTATCATCGTAACAGATCATTTTTATAACGGAAATTCCGCTTTGCCGAAAAACCTTCCGTGGAAAGAATGGGTAAACAATTTTTGCCGTGGTTACGAAGAAGCAAAGGAAGAAGGCGAGCGCAGGGGGCTTGATGTTTTTTTTGGATGGGAAGAAACATTTGATGGCTGCGATGATTATCTTATATACGGACTGGATAAAGCATGGCTTTTGGAACACCCTGAGTGCCGGTACTGGACAAGGGGCGAACAGTACCGCGTGGTAAAAGCTGCCGGAGGCTGCGTGGTGCAGGCTCATCCTTTCAGACAGCATCATTGGATCAGAAAAGTTGTTCTGTCCGCCGGTTGCGTGGATGGAATAGAAGCGGCCAACAGCGGGAATGATGATCCGTCCTATGATGCTCTTGCCTGCCGTTATGCAAAAAAACTCGGTAAACCATTGACCGCCGGAACCGATATTCACGACGCTTCGGAGATTTATCAGAAAGAACCTTTTGGAGTATATTTGAAAAGAAAACTAAATAAAATCACAGACTATGTGGAAATGATCTGTAATAATGAAGTTGCCGGTATCAAAACCGACCCGTCCCGTTGTGTTTTTCGCGGACACGAAACCGTCCGTCTTCCTGTGGATATACGGGATGAAAATGACAGGGTTACCGGTAAACATTGGAAGGAGTATTGTCAAGCCTCTGGCTTGACTTCCGATTAACATTGTTTGCCCGAGGCAAACTAAATGTAGGAGTACATATGAGTAATGATCCATCCCAGATACCCGGACGCATAAAAGAACTAAGAGAAATTTTGGAAGTAAGCAGTTTTGACATGGCAAAGGATACAGACATTCCATTTGAAACTTACACTCAATATGAAAGCGGAAAGCTGGATATACCCATCAGCGTTTTGTACACCATCGCCAACCGGCTGGGCACTGACGTTACGGTGCTAATCACGGGAGAAGAAGCGAGAATGGACAGCGCCGCAGTGTGCCGCAGCGGAAAGGGCGTTCAGATTGAACGTTACCCCGGCTATGAATTTTCAAGTCTTGCGTATAACTTCAGGCACAGAACCATGGAGCCGCTGCTGGTATATCTCGACTCTTCAAAGCCGCCGGCTGCTCAGGTATCCCATTCGGGACAGGAGTTCAACTATGTACTCGAAGGTCAGGTCAGGGTAACCGTAGGAAAAACTGAACATGTACTGTCAACCGGGGATTCAATTTATTTTGACGCTCACTTGCCTCACTCACAAATTGCGGTGAACGGAACCGCCCAATTTATCACCATCATACAGGAATAGTAATGAACGACATAATATCACGCTACTGTCCGCGGACAGAATTTGAAAATTACGATGATTTCTACGAAAACTACCGCTGCAATGTGCCGGAGGATTTTAATTTTGCCTACGATGTGGTAGACGAGTGGGCTGCCCTTCAGCCTGAAAAACCTGCCCTTTTGTGGACGGATGATACGGAAGTAATGAAATTATTCACCTTTGCTGACATCAAGCGCCTTTCCGACAAGGCGGCAAACGCGCTGACCGCGTTAGGTGTCAAAAAAGGAGACGTGGTCATGCTGATACTGAAACAGCGCCCCGGAGTGTGGATGCTCATGTGCGCCCTTTCAAAAATCGGCGCGATATGTATCCCCGGTTCTTATCAATTAACCGCCAAAGATTTGGAATACCGCTGCAATATCGCCGATGTAAAACTATTAATCACTGTTGATGATACCGATGTGCTTGAAAGCATCGCAGCCGCCGCGCCGAGCTGCCCAAATCTAAAAAAAATCGCCGTTGTAGGAACAATCGTACCTTCAGGTACGTTTCCCTCCGGTTACATTGATATGCGCGCTGAAATTGAAAAGGCATCCGACAGTTTTACGCGAATCCCGACTGCAACCAAAGACCCGATGCTCATTTATTTTTCATCCGGCACCACAGGAATGCCAAAGATGGTGCTTCACAATCATAGCCTGCCTCTGGGGCATATTGTAACAGCTAAATATTGGCACTGCGTTGAAGACGGAGGCGTTCACCTGACACAGACTGATTCCGGCTGGGCGAAATTCGCATGGGGTAAAATCTACGGACAGTGGCTATGCGGCGCAGTAATCGGCGTTTATGACACCAAAAAAGTTACACCCAAGGGAATGTTAGACGCAATCCAGCGGCTTAAGCCCGTAACATTCTGCGCCCCCGCCACAATATTCCGCTATCTTATCAAAGAAGACCTAAGCGGTTATGACTTCAGTTTTATCCGACATACGTCAGTGGCGGGCGAGCCTTTAAGCCCTGAGGTTTACCATAAACTGACAGAACTTACCGGTCTTGAAGTCCGGGAAGGATTCGGTCAATCTGAGACTTCGGTAATGGCGGCAGTGTTCAAGTGGCTGCCGGTGAAACCCGGATCAATGGGCAAACCCGCGCCGCTGTTCGGCATTAAACTGTTAGACGAAAACGGCGTAGTCTGCGATGAGGGCATTGTCGGTAATATGAGCATCACCTGCGCGGGTAAAAATATGTACGAAATAGAAGGCGCCGCCATCCAAAGCAGCACGTTGCAAGGCAGTTTGCCGGTAATCGGCCTGTCAGATTCACCCGGCCTGTTCCGGGGCTACTGGAAAGACAAGGCGACTACCGGCAGTTCATGGAACAACGGGACATATCAAACAGGCGACATGGCGTGGCGCGATGATGACGGCTATCTGTGGTTTGTGGGGCGCAATGACGATGTGATTAAATGTTCAGGCTACCGCATAGGCCCCTTTGAAATAGAAAGCGCCCTGATGGAACATCCTTCGGTGCTTGAGTGCGCCGTAACCGCTGCCCCCGATCCGATGCGCGGCCAGGTCGTAAAAGCGACAGTTGTACTTGCGCGGGGTTACGCCGCTTCGGATGAATTAATCCGCGAACTTCAAAACCACGTCAAGCGGGTTACAGCCCCTTACAAATACCCGCGTATTGTCGAGTTTGTGCCGGAGCTTCCCAAGACCATAAGCGGCAAAATTCAGCGGACTGTTATACGGAAAAAGGATTTCACCCCCTGATTATTTGAGATTGCCAGGAACAAAATACCCTTGTATACTATGACATTATATATAGTACGCCGTAAGGCAAGGTTAAAAAGTTGTGAGTAATAGCCAGGATAAAGTCTCGACAAGAGAAAAAATCATAACATGCGCAGCAGGTTTGTTCGCGAAAAAGGGCTTTACCGAAACGACTATCCGCGATTTGGCGGCTGCTGTGGGAATAAAGGGAGCTTCATTGTACAATCATTTCCCTTCCAAAAATGCCATATTGGATTATATCCTGGATGATTACACGACACAAAACACAGATGTCTTCCTGACCAGAGACATTCCCTCTATACTCCGAAACAATCCGACACCGGACGGTATCCTTGAATGTATGCAGCTTTCTTTTCCTGAAGGCCGTGTGGACTATTATTTAAATGTGCTTTGCGTATTGATGCAGGAACAGCATCGTAACCCTGTCATCCGCGGCTTTGTGACAGGGCAGTTCATCACCCAAGTGGAAAAAAATATCAAAACAGTGATGGACGCCCTGAAAATGCACAATATTATTCGTAAAGACGCCGATCCTGATTATTGGGTGAAAACATGTTCCAGCCTGATGTATACATTTGCCAGCCGTCTGGTGCTGGGCGTCGGCGACGGCTCTCAGGGTTTTACCGGCAGAGGCATGATAGACATGCTCAGATCTACTTTTGAACTGATGCTAAAAACATGCAAGTCCGGTTAGCTGTCTATAATAACTCCCCGTATTTCCACACAAAGACCTTCTTCATTGCGGTAGCCAGCAGCATATACGCCAGAATAATAGCCAGCAGATATGGGAAGTAATATAAAGGCAGATGAGTCATATTCAACTGACTACCAAGCCATGTATATGGAAGAATCGTTCCGGCAGCAATTCCCAAAGTTGTGAGCAATGCAAGCTGAATCGATGCTCTGCTTTGAATGAAAGGAATCTTCGGCGTGCGAATCATGTGGACGACAAGGGTCTGCGACCAGAGAGATTCCACAAACCAGCCAGTATGGAAAAGCATGGCAAAGGCAATTCTTCCGCTTTCGTCAAGCTCGGCAAAGTGTCCGCCTATAAAGCGCGGGCAGATTATGAAGAACATCAGCAAGTAAGTAGATATGTCAAACACAGAACTTGTCGGCCCTATCCAGAACATAAAGCGGCTGATTGATGACGCGTCCCATTTGCGCGGCTTGCGCAGATAATCATGATCAACATTGTCCCAGGGGATGGCAATACATGAAAAGTCGTAGATCAGGTTCAGTACCAGTATCTGAATTGGCAGCATCGGAAGGAAGGGCAGGAAGGCTGAGGCAGCCAAAACCGAGAACATATTGCCGAAGTTGGAACTTGCCGTCATTTTGATATACTTGATGATGTTGGCATAAATCTTTCTGCCTTCTATCACGCCTTCTTCCAGCACCATCAAATCTTTTTCAAGCAGAATGATATTGGCTGACTCTTTGGCGATGTCAACCGCCGTGTCAACCGAAATACCGACATCTGCCGCTTTCATGGCGGCGGCGTCATTGATACCGTCCCCCATGAACCCTACAGTGTGACCGTTGTTCCGCAGGGCGGTAACGATGCGCGCCTTTTGAACAGGAGAGAGCTTCGCGAAAATATCGGTTTCTTCCACAGCCTTTGCCAGTTTTTCATCGTTCATGGCTTCGACTTCCGAACCGAGCAGAATGTTCTGCGCGTCTATGCCTACCGAGCGGCATACAGTCTTCGTAACGCCGTCATTGTCTCCGGTAAGCACCTTCACCCTGACGCCGTATTCACCGAGGGCTTTAATCGCGCCGCCGGCGCTTTCCTTCGGCGGATCGAGGAAGGCGAGGTAGCCGATAAACGTCATGCTTCCTTCGTCTGCGGCGGAAAGCGCGCCGTTGGTAAGGCTGACCTGCTTTACCGCCAGCCCCAGCACCCTCATACCCTTGTCGTTGAGCCTGTGGCAGGCGGCAAGAATTCCCTCTTTTAGTTTTCCGGTCAGAAGTTCCGTGGTACCGTTGTAGCCGGCGTTAGATGAAATCGCCAGCATTTCTTCAATGGCGCCCTTCGTGATAAGCTCAACCTGCCCTGCGGAATTTTCCACCGCTACGCTCATGCGGCGGCGGTTGAAATCGAAAGGAATCTCATCGACCTTTTTGTAATCTTCCCACAAGTTATGAAGTTCCGCGTTACGGGCAAATTCAATAATCGAAAAGTCCATCAGGTTTTTCAGTCCCGTTTGATAATGACTGTTAAGGAAGGCATGGCGCAGAACATCAATACTGTCGTTGCCGTGAATATCAAGATGCAGTTCCAGAATGACCTTGTCCTGTGTTATCGTGCCTGTCTTGTCGGTACACAGCACATCCATCGCGCCGAAGTTTTGAATTGAATTGAGGCTTTTGACGATGACGCGCTTCTTCGACATGGATACCGCGCCCTTGGCAAGGTTAGCTGATACGATCATCGGGAGCATCTCCGGCGTTAAACCGACCGCAACCGACAGGGCAAAGAGGAATGCCTCGATCCAGTTGCCTTTGGTAAAACCATTCACCAAGAGTACCACCGGCACCATTACCAGCATGAAGCGGATCAGAACCCATGAGACTGAGTTGACTCCCTTTTCAAAACTGGTGGGCGGCGCCTTTGTCTGGAGCTGCTGGGAGATAGACCCCAGGATTGTGTCGTCTCCGACAGTGATGGCAATCGCCGTTGCCGAACCGGAAATTACGTTCGTTCCCATAAACGCAAGATTATTCAGTTCAAGCGGGTTGCGCCCCGCGTTTTTTTCCGTTTGCGCGAATTTCTCTACCGGCTCGCTTTCGCCGGTAAGCGCGGACTGGCTTATGAACAAGTCTTTCGCAGAGATGATCCTTACATCTGCCGGAACCATGTCCCCCGCCGCGAGGTAGATCACATCCCCAACAACAATTTCGTCCATGGGGATTTCTTTTTTTTGCGAATAAACCTCTTCTGTTTCTTCGTCTTCGTACTTGCGGGCGGCGCAAACGGTGGTTTCTACCATTTCCGACAGGTGTTTGGCGGCGTTGCCGCTTCTCAGTTCCTGAATGAAGCGTAACATTCCCGAAACGCCTACCATTGTCAGTATGATGATAACGGCAGTGGGATCGGCTTCTCCCGGAGCCGCCCAGAATATATCGGTGAAAAATGATACGGTTGCCAGTGCAAGCAAAACGATGGTAAAGGGATTAATAAATGCGCTAAAAAAACGCTTGAAGAGAGGCTCTTCGCTTTGTTTGGTGATTTTGTTTACGCCGTACTCTTCCCGCATCTCCTCGACATCATCTTCGTCGAAGCCTGCAATTGTATTCTCGTATTGAATGAGCAGAGTATCGCCTTCCCTGTTCGCCGCCCTGAGCAGCCGCCTGCGCGCCCGCTCCGACTTGGTCAAAGGAACATTGCCCTTTATCTGTGTATTTTTTTTTGTCATTTCAACCCCTCCTGATTTCGTAAACTAGCGGAGAGTTGAACTGTCAGGAATTGTTAAAGACTATTCGATAGACAGTCCGCGGTTCCGCTTGCCGGACAATAAGTTTCTAAGACTACCGCCATCATCGTCCATAGACTGCCTCCGTATACAATGAGATAAGAGCGCTTTCCGCACCCACTGTCATTTGAGCATTTTTATCAATTTGTTGCAAGGGCAAAGGGAACGCAGCCTCAACTCCCGCCGTGCTGTCAACAAGGGCTTTAGTGAACAGTGAAAAGTGAGCAGTGTGTGTGAGACAAAACTTTCGGACACCAACACTGCTCACTGGACACTGATAACTGCTCACTGATAACCGCTCCAGTAAGGACGGGGAGACAAATTTAGCTAAATTCGTACAGGAATCTAGCCTAAATTCGTACACAAATTTAGCCTAAATTTGTGTTGGAATTTAGCTAAATTTGCCTGTACGGCTACGGAAGGATGACAACCCGGACTAAACCGGCGCTGGGCAGCATTTGAAGCTTCACTGGGAGCGTGCCTGTAGCGATGATCGAGTACCGGTAATGCGGGTATTCACTGTTCACTGCTCAGCCGCCTGCACTCTAGGTAAAACCGCTTTTCGGCGGAATGTCCCATGGAGAAACTTTTGCGGGGCAGGGGGCCAAGGCGGGCTATGGTATCAAAGAGTCCGGTTTTTTGAACAGGCGGAAGCAGTATGCCCGCTGCGGGGCGCTCTGCGGAAGAAGCAAGCCGGAACAGTTCCTCATTATCATGGATGTATTCGATTACCCTGCCGGTACTGTCCAGCAGGGGCTGAAGGCAGGCGGTTGCTATTCCCGCGGCAGATGTTTCAATCAGCGCATAACGCCCACGGGAGATTATGCCGAAACGGCTGCCCTGCGATGGCTGCGTACTGAGCCGCGCAAGTTCATCCGTGTTATCGACATCCCGGCGCGAGAAATCCGGCAGCCCGGAAAGCAGGGAAACAGCCTCGTCAAACCCCATGCCGAAAACAAGGCGGTGTATCGGCTCAAACTGAATAGCGGGATCATAGATATTCTCAATCTCTACCAGCGCGTAACGGCACGGATGTTCCGTATCGGCGGGATGGGACTTTTTGTACTCTTCCCGGATGCCTTTTGCCGCCGCAAGGGAATGGTTGCCGTCCCCCACGGCAAACAGGAATGGCTGCCCGCACCCGTAACGGTTTTCACTGCGGCATTTTAGCTCTTCCAGTTTTCCTGCGATAAATGCAAAGTCGTCTTCATCATCAACAAGCCAGCCGCTCAAGCTGCCTGAATCCATCATCAAGCCTGTTTTGTAAATGGGGGCTTTCCTCTTCGCCCGTTCGCCAAGGTCAGGCAGCAAACTGTTTGTCTCATCATCAATTAAAAGCAGCACATGGGGAAGTTCCAGAAGCGCGCCGCGGCGTATGTCCATTCTGGGAGGCAGCCGGTCTTCAACAGTTCCCTCGGTACTGCGGATCAATGGGCGCGCTTCGGGTTTCCAGTCATATTGTTCCAGATCAATGGCAGCCACAAGGCCGCGGCGTTTTTTTTGAAAAGGAGTGTCCCGCTCAATGTAAATAACGCCGCGCTTCGGTTCTGCGAAAATCCCTTCCATCAGATAACGTTTCATTGTTGAGTGAATGTCCGCAATTCTTTGCGCCGCATCTCCGTCTGAAAGATAAACCTCAGGGAATATTAAATCCAGCGTAGAGGACGCGCCGGATGCCGCAGCTTTTACTTTTTCCCAATAGCCGCGATCCTGCGTGTATTGATCGCAAGCAATCACAGACCACTTTTGCAAATCAATCTTTTTTGGCAGAAGTATTTCCGGTATTTCAACACCAAGTGAATTGAGTTTCAGGCGGCAGTCCATCTGATTTATTGTACTGTATCTTTTCAATTGCGGAAAGCCTTCCTGCGGGTTACAATCAATCATGCAGTTGCAGCGCCCGTCCCTTGTTCAGGAACAGCGGCTTAAAATGAATCCTCAGTTGCTTCAATCCATCAAATTGATGGAAATGCCGCTGATCGATCTGCGCGAAAGAATTGAACAGGAACTGGAACGCAATCCCGCGCTGGAAGTAATTGAAGATCACAGCACAGTGCCCCTGAATGACACTGATGTTCCTCAAAAAGAAGACGATGATTATTTTGATACTGGCTCGTATTCGGCGCGTTCAAGTGAAGCTGCCGATGAACACAGGCGTTTTATCGAAGGCGTGCTTTCAAGACCGGAAACATTACAGGAACATCTTTTGCGGCAGTTGCAGCTTGAGCCGGTTGATGACGAGTTAAGGTCTATTGCGGAAACACTTATTCAGAATCTTGATAACGACGGTTTCCATAAAGTAAAGCCTGAAACATTATTCAAATCCGTTTCATCACCGCTGCTTGCGGAAGCGATAAAATTGGTAAGAACACTTGAGCCTGCGGGAACCTGCACCGCCGATTACCATGAGTCGCTCAGGGTTCAGGTGAGCCTTGTTCAGGATGCGCCGCCCGGAATCGAAAAGGCTCTTGATAACCTTGAATTGCTTGAACGCGGGAAGTTTTCCGCGCTTGCAAAGAAAATCCGCCTGAGCGAGGATGAGGTTCGCCTCATCTGTGATTTCATAAAAAAACTTTCTCCCTTTCCCGGCAGGGCTTTTTCATCAGCCGAAGTGAGATATGTCATCCCCGATGTCAAGGTAACGCAGGACAATGGCGAGTATACCATCAACCTGAATGACGATGCGTTCCCGGTGCTTGGGCTTAATCCGTTTCTGGAAGAATTGGGCGATTCCGGCGCTCAGGCGGCTGCAAGGGATTTTGCAAAGCAGAATGTAAGGGAGGCGAGGCTCTTTATCCAGCATTTGAATCAGCGCAACAAAACGCTTATCAGGGTGGTTAACGCAATTTTGGAGTTTCAGAGGTCTTTCTTTGCGAACGGCCCGAAATACCTCGCCCCGCTTACGCTCGGCGATATTGCAAGGGAGCTGGATGTTCATGAAACCACGGTTTCCCGCACCGCAAACGGAAAATATATTCAAACCGAGTGGGGAATCTTTGAAATTCGCCACTTTTTTACCAATTCCATAAGCGGCACCGGTTCAACTGGTTCAAAATTTTCAAAAGAAGGCGTAAAAGAAATCATCCGGGAGATTATTACCATGGAAAACCGCGGACTTTCGGATCAGGATATTTCCGAACTTTTGAACCAAAAAGGAATTGCCCTCGCGCGCCGAACTGTGGCAAAATACAGAAAAGAGCTTGATATGGGGTCTTCATATACTCGAAGAGTGTAGAAGGTAAATTCCGCGAGGCTCTTTAATTATTTTTAGGAGGTCAAAAAAATGAACACTGAAATTAAAGCACTGCATTTTACACTGCATGATGACGCGAAGGAGTATCTCAATAAAAAAATTGAAAGGATACACAATGCCGAGAACATGATAGTTGATTTGATTATTACCCTGAAAAAAGAAAAAGATTTTGATGTGGAAGCAATGGTGAATTTCCGCTGGGGAGTTTCAATCCATGTCAAGGAAGAAAGTTTTGAACTGACTACCGCCATCGACAAAATGATGGATAAACTGGAAACAAAGATAACCAAAGAAAAAGAAAAGGTAAAGGAAAAACGATAGGTTGATTGACATAAGGAGCGACACCGTTACCCTGCCTACTGAAGCCATGCGCAAAGCTATGGCGGATGCGGAGGTCGGGGACGATGTCTACGGCGATGACCCTACCGTAAAGCGCCTGGAAACTCTGGGCGCGCAAATGCTGGGAAAAGAAGCATCCCTCTTTGTTCCGTCAGGAACATTCGGGAATCAACTGGCGCTCTTTACATGGTGCAGGCGCGGGACGGAAGTGATCCTTGGGGAAGAGAGCCACATTGTAGTTCACGAAGCGGGCGCTCCTTCTGTAATTGCGGGAGTGCAGCTTCGCTGCATGAATGATCCCGGCGGCATTATGTGTCCGGCTGAACTGCGCAAACGGATACGCAAAAGCGATCTTCACGCACCTGCCACTTCTTTGATCTGTACGGAGAATGCTCACTCATCGGGGAGAGTTGCAGCTTTAGCTGATATGGACGCAGTAAAATCAATCGCCGCCGAGCATAAGCTCCCCGTACATTTGGACGGTGCGCGCATTTTTAATGCTGCCGCTACGCTTAATTGCACCGCAAAGGACATTGCTTCAAAAGCGGATTCTGTTATGTTCTGTTTATCCAAAGGTTTGTGCGCGCCTGTCGGTTCACTGCTTGCGGGAACTGCTGAATTTATAGATGCAGCCCGTATGAAACGGAAGATCATGGGCGGCGGAATGAGGCAGGCAGGCGTTCTTGCCGCAGCGGGAATCCTTGCGTTGACGGAGCATACGCCCCTGCTTGCTTCTGATCAAGAACGGGCAAAAAAACTTGCGCAGGGGCTTGCGAAAATAAAAGGGATTCAGGTTGACATTGACGCGGTTCAAATTAACATGATCTTTTTTAATTACAATGCAGGCGTACAGGCAGCTGAAAAAATTGTTGATGGTTTTGCCGGACGCGGCATCCTGATAAATCCGCCTGAAGGCGGCGAATTCCGTTTTGTTACCCATTACTGGATTGGCGACAAAGAGATAGACGCCATTTTGACCGCCGCCGCAGAAGTGTTTGAAGAAACAAAATGACAGGTAAGGACAAACTCATGGAAAACTATACAGCGCGCCTTGAAAAAATATGGGACTGGATGACTCAGGA
Organism: Treponema sp.; assembly: GCA_031256035.1. GTDB lineage: Bacteria > Spirochaetota > Spirochaetia > Treponematales > Breznakiellaceae > WQXQ01. Next base: position 59,943 of record JAIRRJ010000075.1, read on the forward strand.
AGGTATAGCCCTTGTAATGCTGGAGGATGCCGAAGGCAGGAGGGACAAAAATATCCGCTGGCTTACGGGGCATCCCGGCGATGCGCTTCTTTTTCTTTCGGCAGAAAGAAAAGCCGTTTTGGCGGCATGGGATTTAAACCTTGCGAAAATCTGCGCCGGACGATCTCCTGTTACAATCGTTTCGTACAATGATTTTGACCGCCAGCCGCGCAAGGCAATTGTTGCGGCAGCGAAAAAACTTGGTATTCCCGCAGGCTCAAAAATAGAGATACCTCCAATAACGCCGTATCCCGTGTTTCTTGATTATGTGGGAGAGTTAATTGATTTTGATGTTCTGTGCCGTGAGAGGTGCGCAGCCGCAGAATTGATGAAATTACGTGCGGTTAAGGACGATTATGAAATTGCCGTTTACCGGAGAGCCGCCGCCATCACCAATGAATTGATTGACCTCATTGAAAAAAATGTGCGTAACGGAAAGATAAAAACCGAAGCAGACGCTGCCCTGATGATCGAAGTTGAGGCGCGCAGGCGCGGCTGTGAAGGAACAAGTTTCGGAATTCTGGCTGCAGGACCGGAACGGAGTTTTGCCATTCACGCTTTTCCCGGCTGGACCTGCGCTCCCTTTGGCGGCCCCGGTCTTTCAATACTGGACTTCGGCGTGAAGCTCGATTCTTACTGCACCGATGTAACCCTCACCTTTGCCCGCGATATTAACCCCAAGCAAGAGAGACTCATAAACCTTGTTGAAAAAGCTGCAAAGCTCGCCCTGTCAATGACAGATAACGGAAAGCCCGCAAAGGAAATTGCGGCGGCGGTGGATGCTTTTTTTGCAAAATCAAAAAAGCAAATGCCCCACGGTCTTGGCCACGGCATCGGCCTTGATGAACACGAGAACCCCGTTATCAGAAACCGCAGTGATAACGAATGGATAATTGAACCGCGCATGCTTTTTACAATTGAACCGGGGCTTTATGACACCTTGCACGGCGGCTGCCGCCTTGAAAATGATATTCTTATGACCGAATCAGGCGCAGAGGTTTTGACCACGGCGCGCATTATTCATCTTTGAATGAGGTGCATCAATGCCGCTGCGCCGTTTCAAAGTCGGCGGCGGCGCTTTCGTGGTGTCCCAGAAGCCGCAGAATGTTCCCACGGCTGTTATACGCTCCCGAAAAAGACGGATTCAGAGCAATGGCGCGGTTAAGATCGGCGAGCGCCTTGTCAGGCTCGCCCTTGTTGTACCATGCGTTTCCCCGGTTATGATAAGCGAGAGCATAATCGCTCCGTATTCTGATCGCCTCGGTAAAATCCTTTATTGCCATGTCGTCATTTTCCTTGCGGTACCACGCGCTGCCGCGCCTGTTCCATATCGAAGCGTTACGCGGTTCAAGTCTTAAAATACGTCCGCAATCCTCAATTACTTTGTCATATTCGCCGGTTTCGTATAACGCATGGGCGCGGTTGATGAGCGCATCGGCGTAATTGCCGTTGAGCGCGATTGCCCGCGAAAAATCCTCTATTGCGAAAATGGTTTCACCCTGCTCCAGCTTGGCATACCCCCGGTAATTGAACAGTTCCGCCCTTCCGCCGTCCAGCCTGATTGAACGGGAATAATCATCAATGGCGCGGGCATGCTCTCCTTTTTTCTGCCATGTCTTTCCGCGCGCAGTCAAAGCCTCAATAAAAGAACCGTTGTGATTTATCGAGAGCGTGTATTCCGCAAGGGCTTTATCATAATCGCCCGCGCGGTAGAATTGCTCACCGGATAAAAATGAAATCATGGATGTATCCATCCCTGCCTGCCTCAGAATTGCCGGGTCAGGATTTACATAGTTTACCGGATTGATCTCATGGACATTAACACCTAATGCCGGCAGTCTTCTGCTTAAATCGGATAATGACCGCTGAGTCTGAAAAGAGACCGATATGCCGCCGGGCTTTTCAGTTGCCGGTATATTTACAGAAGATTGATCCTCTTCTAAATCATGCGTTTCAATTGTTGGTTGTTCTGCCTCTACAGGCAGATTATAAGTCAACTCGCTGACAGGCTGCTTGCCCTTGCATCCAAAAAAAATAACGCATAATAGCAGCAACAGAAAACAATTACGGGCCAATGTTTTCATCTGCTCCATCTTCATTGATGATTACAGGCGGCCTTTCTGCTCTGTAAAATATTCTCACAGTTTCGGTTGCGGCGCGGTGTTTAAGTTTTACCACCAGTGCCTGATCCTGTGGATAATATACCCAGCCCGATGAATCGTAGCGTTCAAACTGGGGGTCCGAGCGAAAATCAATATCGTGAATCTGTATTTTAACAAACGGCCTTACGCCGCGAATTATCACAAAATGGCTCATATCTACAGGGAAGGAAACGGCAATATTAATATTACCGTCCTGAGTTGCCGCACTTACTGAAGGTGAAACAGTCCATGCCCAAAAACCGCTCGCCGAACCGGCAGCCGGAAGACCGGCAGCAGAAAGCAAAGCTGCTCTGGGATAATAATCGCCGGGACGCAGAACGCTGTAAAGTTCCCCCGAAGCGCCGTCGGTGCCGCCAACGGCACCGGACAAAGCCGACAACACAAGAGAGCGTCCGACCGCAGCCCATTCGGGGTTTTCAGAGGCCTCTGCCCAATTCAAAAGCGATTTTCCCAGCCTTACGCCAAAACGTAAATCAGCAGTGTCATTATACAAAATATATACCAAATCTTTTTCGGCATCGCGGTGAATATTTTCAGACACAAGCGATAGTATATGATCTGTCAGCCGATCAACCGGATTTACCGCCTGTGGGCGCAGCCGTCTGAAATCAGAGAAAAATTCCAAAAGGCCGGGGCTATGCTCAAAAAGCAGTTCTTCGGGATCAATACCCTGTATAAAGGCAATCGCATTGTTTGCGATGGCTGTATTGTTTCGGGTCAGGAGAAATTCAAGAATATGTTCTTCCGCAAGAAAATCAATATTGACACTGTTAATAAGGCGCGTAACGGCATCCATTTTTGTTTTTTCCGATTCGGTGAACATACGAAAAGCCCTCGCCATTCCGCCGAGATATCCGGAAGACCTGTAACCGTGCCTAATGCCGCCTGTAAATTCTTCCGGGACTGACGCAACCGCTGTTTTATAATTACCCTGATACAGCGCTTCAGCGCAGAATGCAACTACATCATCTTCTTCCCGCAGGGCGGAGAGGTTTCGATTCCATAAAATAAAACTCTGCTCCCTCAATTTGTTAAGGGCACTTTCGTAACTCTGCGGACTGTGCGCATGGGCGATGACGTAATCGGCGGGATCAAAGACTTTTTGCTTTCCGGTGGCTCGATATAAGGCGGCGGTATTTTCGGCAGAAAGAACCACTCTGCCGGTTTCCAGTTCCTGACCTGAACGGCTAAACAAAAAACGTGAACCGTTATACAAAATGCCAAGCTGTCCGTTTTCACGGACAACAGAAGACCGCCGCGGCATTATTGGGATAACCGCTTCCGTTACATCATCCGCAAACTCGGCGCTGATTCGTAGTTCGCCGCCCCGCGCCGAATTAAATGCACTGAAGATAAGGAAGTTTCCGCCGGGCAGTTCAAACCGCGCTGAATCTTCCGATAAAACCATGTACACAGGACTAACCGCCGCAAAGATGCCGTCTGTGCCGGACAACAAAAGGCCTTTTTCGTTATCACCCTTGAGGCCAAATTCAAGACCGCCAAAAAAAACTTTAACTCCGCCGGTCAGCGTTTGATCCTGCGCGCTGACATTCTTTTCCGGAGATTGAAGATAGCGTCCCCTAATAGTCATTTCGCCGGCGGTGAAGGTAAAGTTTCCTTTGTTGGAAAACTGGATAACGACAACAAGGAAAAATACCGCACCGTACAAAAGGGTAAAGCCAAATATGCGTGATGCCAATGGTTTTCTCAAAATAAATCGCCTTTTAATACCCGGCTAACTTGCCGGTTTACATAATATTGTATACGATAATAATAACATGATCACAGGCTCTAATGGAAGCAGCTTCCTGCACAGGGCAGGGTTGAAGGGCTGTATATCCGTTTTTTTATTGTTTTTTTTGATTCTCGGGGTTGTTCCCGTGACCGCTGCGCAGGAAGCGACCATGGAATCCGTTTTAAACGAAGTTGCTCTCAGGCTCTCGGACAGGGATTTCCCCGCAGCCCTGGCGCTTTTTAACAGGCTGAAACCCGAAGACGCGCAGAAAAAAGAAATCCTTATCATGCAGGCTTCGATTCTGAATTCCGCAGGCCGGGCTGCCGATGCAAAAAAAATTGCAAATGAAATAATCTCCGGCGAGCCAAACAACACAGACGCGTTAATGATCCTTGCCGATGCCGCCGCTCTGGAGGGAAAAGATCGGGACAGGCGCAACGTTCTTGAAAGGATAATAAAAGCCGATCCCCAGCACACAAGGGCGCTCACTGATCTGGGCAACATCAACCTCGGCTCACGAAGCCTTAGGGTAGCAGCCGGTTATTTTGACAGGGCTCTTGCCGCCAATTCAAACTACGGAGAGGCTCTGGTAGGGCGCGCGACTGTTTACCGCTATACCAATGAACCCAAAAGGGCCGAACAGCTTTTGAACCGTGCAATTGCACAATACCCCCAATGGGCTGAACCTCTGCATGAACGGGCAAGGCTCTACAAGGGCGCCGGTTTTTACAGTGACGCACTAAATGATCTGGACGCCGCAAAAAAAATCGATCCCGATAATTACTGGATTTCTACCGACAGGGGGATTCTTCTGCTTGACATGAACCGCAGGCAGGATGCCCTTGATGAATTGAATCGCGCAATCAAACTTGATCCGAAGATTTTCTTCGCCTACGTGTACAGCGCAGGGCTTAAAAACGAAGCCGGCGATTATGAAGGCGCGGAAAAAGATTTTGCGCAGCTCGCAAAATTAAGACCCGATTATTATTTTGCGTCCGAGGGACTGGGAATGATCAAAATGAAAAACAAACAATGGGCGGCGGCCAGGGACGCTTTTCTGGATGCCTACAAACAGGCGCCGCGGGAATACGCCTACGCCCTGCTTGCCACGGTAAATTGGATTCGCGCCGGAAAAATAACCGATCCAAAACAATTTTTGGCGCAGGTATTGAGGACTGCTCCCAGAGACTCTCTGGAATTTTCAATGCTCAAGCTTTTCCATGATCTTGGAGGCGATATTGACGTTGCCTCTAAAATTGAAAACGAAAAAAATTTAATTGCAAAGGCACAGATGCTTTTTTATCTTGCCTGTTATTATGACATAAGGGGAAACAGAATGTTGGCGGATAGATATTATCTTCTTGTACAGGATATGGACATTGCCTCCACTGTGGAATGGCAGTTGAATGAATGGATACTCGCTGAACGAGGACTGGGTTTAAGAAAATGAACGAAAACATCATGACGATCAGTCTGAGCGATAAAGAAATTAAACTGGTAGGGACTGCTCATGTTTCGCGGGAAAGCATTGAGGAAGTTAAAACCATTATTCATGAAGAAAAGCCGGATATGGTCTGCGTTGAACTTGACGAGGGACGGTATAATGCCATAACGCAAAATGACAAGTGGGAAAAACTAAATCTGTCAAAAATCTTTAGAGAGGGTAAAGGCTTTCTGCTGATTGCAAATCTGGTCATGGCAAGTTTTCAGCGCCGCCTTGGCAATGAGCTGGGGGTCAAACCCGGCGAAGAAATGAAAACTGCCGTAGAGACAGCCGGCGAATTGGGAATTCCCCACAGTCTTTGCGACAGGGAAGTTCAGATAACGCTGCGCCGCGCCTGGGCGCGCTGCGGGTTTTGGAGCAAGAGCAAACTTCTGGCTTCGCTTATTGCCAGCGCGTTTACAACTGAAAAACTAAGTTCAGAAGAAATAGAAAACCTGAAAAAACGCAATGAACTTGACGGCATGATGAATGAACTTGCCGAATACCTTCCCGCCGTCAAGAAGACTCTTATTGATGAAAGGGATCGTTATCTGGCGGCAAAAATCTGGACATCAACGCAGCCTGGTAAAAAAAGTGTAGCTGTAATCGGGGCGGGACATATGCAGGGAATTATGGTTCATCTTGAAAAGCTGGCCGCGGGCGAAACTGAGGACGTGAGCGAACTGGATGTAATTCCTCCGCCTGGTTTTTTTTCAAAAGGAATCCGTTTTATCATACCTGCCGCATTAATTGCCCTTGTTACCGCAGGATTTTTATTTTCAGGGGTAGAGAAAAGCATCGAAATACTCCTCCACTGGGTGTTGTGGAACGGCTCTCTTGCGGCTTTAGGCGCAATCATCGCCATGGGTCATCCATTAGCAATTCTTGTTTCTTTTCTGGGCGCGCCGTTTACGTCCCTCACTCCGGTTGTCGGCGTAGGATTACTTTCCGGCCTTACGCAGGTAACATTTCACAAACCGAGAGTTTCGGACATTGAAAATATCACAGATGACATAAGCGGTATTAAAGGCGTATACCGCAACAGAATTTCAAGGGCGTTATTGGTATTTTTTCTTTCCAGTCTGGGAAGTTCTATCGGCACTTTTGTTTCTTTTTCTGACATTGCCGGATTGCTGGTCAAGTAAACCTGCTTTTTGCGAATTATGCGCAAAGCCCAAACTAGCTGTCTGTTCTGACTATTCGCGCACCGAGCGCGGAAAGTCTGTCTACCAAGTGTTCATAGCCCCGCTCAACCTGATATACGTTGCGTATAACGCTTTTGCCCTCAGCGCACATGGCGGCGATAATCATCGCCATTCCGGCGCGTACATCGGGGCTGATCAACTCCGAACCATGCAGTTTCGCTGGTCCGGAAATGACGGCGCGGTGCGGATCACATAACACAATTCTCGCGCCCATCGCAATCAATTTATCGACAAAAAACATCCGCGATTCGTACATTTTCTCGTGAATAAGAACTGTTCCCTTTATCTGAGTCGCGACAACAATCACAATGCTTATAAGATCAGGCGGAAAACCCGGCCAGGGAGCATCGTCTATTTTGGGAATCATGCCGCCAAAATCGTGGTTTACTTCCATCGGCTGATTTTTGGGAACATGAATAACAGTTCCCTCATGTGCCCAGACAATGCCCAGTTTGCCGAAGGCGATTTTGGCAGGGCGCAAATCCTCCGGGCGCGCTCCTTCTATATGAAGATCGCCGCCTGTAACAGCCGCAAGCCCGATGAATGAGCCGACTTCCATAAAGTCAGCGCCAATTTCAAATTCGCAGCCAGAAAGTTTCATCACGCCCGTAATGGTAAGGATGTTCGAGCCAATCCCTTCAATCTGCGCGCCCATAAGAACAAGCATCCTGCAAAGGTCTTGCACATGGGGTTCACTCGCGGCATTGGTAAGAATTGTTTTACCTTTGGCAAGGACGGCCGCCATGATTGCGTTTTCAGTTCCCGTAACAGACGCTTCATCAAGAAAAATATCCGCTCCGACAAGGTTTTTGGCGGAAAAAACGAAAGCATCGCCGACTTTAACCTTTGCGCCTAACTCGGTAAGAACAAGAAAATGGGTATCCAGCCGCCTTCTTCCGATAACGTCTCCGCCCGGCGGAGGAAGAATTGCTTTTCCGGTACGCGCCAGAAGAGGGCCTGCAAAAAGAATGGAAGCCCTTATCCTTTTCGCCTGTTCGCCGGGGATTTCGGAAGACTTAATATCAGCAAGGTGAAGCCTGTATTCATTCGGCTCTAAGGATTCTACTTCTCCTCCCAAAGCCTTAAACACATCAAGCATCACCCGCACATCTTCGATATCGGGAATGTTACGCAAAACAACCTGTTCATCGGTCAATAATGCGGCGGCTATGCAGGGAAGGGCTGCGTTTTTATTGCCGCTGACCCTGATTGTCCCATTCAGGGGAACTCCGCCGTGGATAGAATATTCGCTCATATTAATACTGCGCTGCCACTCCACCAGACAAGATTTTTACCGCTGAACTTGTACCGATACGATCCGCGCCGGCAGCGATGAACGCCTCAAGGTCTTCGCGGGTTTTTACCCCTCCGGCAGCTTTTATCTTCACCTGTGAGCCGATGTGCTTTTTGAAAAGTTCAACATCCGCAAGCGTTGCGCCCGCTGTTCCGAAGCCGGTAGAGGTCTTGATATAATCAGCCCCCGCTTCTGTTACAATGCCGCACAGACGTATTTTCTCATCTTCTGTTAGGTAACATGTTTCTATAATTACTTTGAGTATTTTATCACTACAGGTTTTTTTTAACAGTTTTATTTCTGCAAGTACGCGATCAAAATAACCGTTTTTGACATCGCCGATATTGATAACCATGTCTATCTCAGCGGCGCCGTCTTTAATGGCGTTCTCAGTCTCTAAAACCTTGACTGCTGTAACATTGTAGCCAAGGGGAAAGCCGATCACCGTGGCGATGACCGGCTCGTTTCCGTATTGTTCATAAACAGGTTTTACATAAGACGGCGGAATACAAACCGCCGCAGTTTTGAATTTAACCGCCTCATCGCAGAGGATTTTAATTTCCTCCCACGACGAGACGGTTTTCAAGAGCGTATGATCAATCCTGGAAAATATTTCCCTGTCTGTCATGAAACTTCGTTCCATGTTCGATTTAATTGTGCGGCCGCGCCAACAAGTTGGCGATGGCCGCACTAATTGTAGAGGTTATCATACTCTCTTAATTTATGAAGAACCGCGCCAGGAATACGACAAAGAGTACCCATGTTACCATGGTAACATCTTTTATTTTTCCGGCTGCTATTTTAAGGACTACAAAAGAGAGAACGCCGTACACTATGCCTTCGGCAATGCTGTATGCAAAGGGCATCATCACAATTGTCAGGAACGCCGGAATACCTTCGGTTACGTCTGTAAAATCAATGGTCGTTACAGGCTGCATCATAAGGAAGCCGACCATGATCAATGCCGGAGAAGTTGCCGCCGCCGGAATTAACAGGAACAATGGCGAAAGGAACAGCGCCAACAGGAACAACATTGCCGTGGTAAAGCTGGTAAGACCTGTGCGCCCTCCCGCTGCAACGCCAGCCGCACTCTCAACATAACTTGTAACGGTTGAAGTACCCAGAGCCGCGCCGGCAACTGTTCCAACCGCATCGGCGAGAAGAGCCTGCTTAACGCGGGGGATGTTCCCGTTCTTGTCAATGAGTTTTGCCTGTGTTGTAACGCCGACCAGAGTCCCGATTGTGTCAAAAATATCAACAAACAGGAAGGTGAAAAATACTGTGAAGAATTTGAAAGAAAGAATTGTAGAAGGCGAAAAATCAAACTGGAAGAATAACGGAGCATGAGGCGCACTAAACGGCTTCCAGCCATCGGTTACTGCGGTAACGCCCATCGGGATGCCAATGATCGTGGTAGCAAGGATTCCGATAAGGATGGCTCCGGGAATCTTAAGAGCATAAAGCACGGCAATGATCAGAAAACCAAGAATCGCCAAAAGCGGATGGTTGGAAGATAAATCGCCAAGCCCAAGCACCGGTACTCCGCCGGCGGGAGTTATTACTATCCCCGCGTTGGAAAAACCGATAAGGGCGATGAAAAGCCCGATACCGACAGCCACAGCTTTTTTCAGATTCGCGGGAATTGCCTTGATGATCGCTTCCCGCACATTGAACAGCGACAGGATGATAAACAGAATACCTTCAAGGAAAACCGCGGTCAGGGCGATCTGCCAGGAATAGCCCATCCCGAATACGACTGTAAACGTAAAGAACGCATTCAGTCCCATGCCCGGCGCAAGCGCCACTGGCAGATTCGCGGTAAATGCCATGACCAGCGTTGCGATTGCTGCAGCAATCGCGGTAGCGGTAAAAACCGCCCCCGGCGTCATGCCGTTTCCGATCAAGCCAAGCATCCCCGGATTCACCGCAAGAATGTATGCCATGGTCAAGAATGTGGTTATGCCCGCAACGATCTCTTTTTGGAACGTTGTTCCGTGTTCCTTAAGCCTGAAAACTTTCTCCATAATTCCCTCCTACTTGTTATATAACGGCAGCTCCACATATTTTGTGTGAAGCAGCTCGTGCGCTTTATGACCGCCCGGCTCACCAAGGAATTCCTTGTACACCTGATTGATGCACGGATTCTGGTGAGAACAGCGGTATTGAGACTTTTCATCATCGGTGTAGATGCCCGCAGTGCGCTGTTTGCGGATTTCATCGGTACAGCCGTAGGGCTGCCCACCTCCGGCGATACAGCCGCCGCGGCACGCCATTACCTCTACAAAGTGATACGGCACTTCCTTTCCGGCTTTTTTTGCATCGCGGATTTTGTCCAGCACGGCGGCGATGTTCCCCATCTGGTGCGCGACAGCGATGCGGATTTTGGTTCCATTGCCGAAATCAACTTCCCCTTCCTTTACGCCTTCAAGGCCGCGGGCGGGTTTGAAGTTGACATCGGGCAGTTCTTTTTTTGTTACAAGGAAATATGCGCTGCGGACTGCTGCTTCCAGCACGCCGCCCGTTACGCCGAAAATAGTTCCCGCGCCGGTGTACGGCCCCAGAGGACTGTCCGCCTCTTCATCGTTGAGTTTGAGGATTTCAATGCCCGCCTGTTTGATCATCCGCGCAAGTTCTCTCGTGGTAATTACAATGTCAACATCATAACCATGACCGGCGCTCTTCATGTCATCGTTGCGATGGCTTTCCCACTTTTTGGCTGTACATGGCATGACTGACACGGAATACACTTTTGCCGGGTCTACTCCCGCCTTTCCAGCCCAGTAAGCCTTGATCATCGCGCCCATCATCTGCTGCGGGGATTTCGCTGTCGAGAAATGAGGGATCATATCGGCGTAGTATTTCTCCATGTAATCCACCCACGCCGGGCAGCAGGAAGTAATCAGCGGGATCGTACTGCCTTTTTCGTTCAGGCGTTTTACAAGTTCCGAACCTTCTTCCATTATGGTAAGGTCTGCCGAGAAGTTGGTGTCAAAGACAGTCTTAAAACCAAGGCGGCGCAAAGCGGCGTAAATCTTTTTCGTAAACAGCGTGCCCGGCTCAAGACCGAATTCTTCGGCTAACGCTACGCGGACAGCGGGGGCAATCTGAACCACAGGGTGCTTATTCGCATCCTGCAGCGCGCTCCACACTTTTACCGTATCGTCCCGTTCATAAATGGCGCCCACAGGGCAGTGAGCGGCGCACTGGCCGCACTTGATACAGGGGCTGTCACCCAGAGGAGCGTCCGCCGCGCTGGCGATCTTTCCTTTGATGCCACGTCCCAGGAATTCCAAAGCCCAGACATTCTGCACTTCCTGGCAAACCTTTACGCAGCGCCCACAGCGCACGCATTTTTCCGGGCAAAGGACAATTGCCGGATTGGAATCGTCCACCGGAATATCGTTAACAACTTTCTTGTACGGTGATTGCCTTATGCCGAATTCGGCGGCAAGGGTCTGCAATTCGCAGTTGCCGTTGCGGGGACACTGGAGACAGTCATTGGGATGGTTGGAAAGGATCAGTTCCAGAACCGTGCGCCGCGTAGCAATGATCTCCGCGTCATGGGTGATGATGTCCTTGCCTTCAAGGCCGCCATCCACCGGAGTGGTGCAGGCGCGTACCATTTTGGGACTGCCTGCCACGCGGACAATGCAAATACCGCAGCTTGCCCAAGCTGGAAGATCGGGGTTGTAACACAGGGTCGGAATTTTTATGTTTGCTTTTTTCGCCGCTTCAAGGATTGTCGTCCCGTCCTCAACCTGAATTGGATTGCCGTTTATTTTAAGGTTAATCATATATATCTCCTTTAGCCCTTGGTCACCGCGCCGAATTTGCAGGCCTTCATACACTCGCCGCATTTTGCGCACGAAGCCTGATCGATGATAAGCGGCGGCTTCTTTTTGTCAGGATACTTGGCAGCATCCTGAACGGTGATGCAGTTAGCGGGACACTTTTTGGCGCAGACACCGCAGCCGATACACTTTGCCGAATCAATGATGAAACGCACGAGCTTCTTGCATTTGCCCGAGCGGCACTTTTTGTCGTGAATATGTTCCATATATTCATCGCGGTATTTCTTTATCGTGGACAGTGTCGGGTTTGCCGCCGAGCCGCCGAGCATACAGAGGCTTGCCTTTGTCATCGCAGTGCCGATTTCTTCCAGTTTGGCAAGGTCTGATTCCTCGCCGTTGCCGCCGGCTATTTTATCCAGAAGTTTGAGTATCTGGGTGGTGCCGATCCGGCATGGAGAACATTTGCCGCAGCTTTCGTCAACGCAGAAGTCCATGTAGAAACGGGCAACGTCAACAACGCAGTCATCTTCGTCCATGACGATCATGCCGCCTGACCCCATCATGGAGCCGTTAGCCATTAATGATTCAAAATCGATGGGAATATCAAGGGACGCTTCCGTAAGAATACCGCCGGAAGGACCGCCGGTCTGCACACCCTTGAACTTCTTCCCGTCCTTGATGCCGCCGCCGATCTCAAAGATGATTTCGCGTAATGTCGTACCCATCGGCACTTCAACCAGCCCTGAGTTTTTTACCTTGCCGGTAAGGGCGAATACTTTTGTTCCCTTGGATTTTTCCGTTCCCAGTTTCGCGAGCCACGCGCCGCCCTTGGCGGTGATGACAGGAATATTGGCAAAGGTTTCCACATTGTTGATGAGGGTGGGCTTTTCCCACAGCCCCTTGTTTGCCGGGAAGGGCGGTTTGGGCATTGGCAGTCCCCGGTTGCCTTCTACGGATTTAATCAGCGCCGTTTCTTCGCCGCAGACAAAAGCGCCCGCGCCGAGGCGTATTTCAATATCAAAGTCAAAACCGGAGCCGAGGATATTTTTCCCCAACAGGCCGTATTCACGCGCCTGCTTCAGTCCGATTTTAAGACGTTCAATTGCCAGCGGATATTCGGCGCGGATATATACAAAACCCTGATTCGCGCCGATAGCCTTTCCGGCAGTGATCATACCTTCGATGATCGAATGAGGATCGCCTTCGATGGTGGAGCGATCCATGTACGCGCCCGGGTCGCCTTCATCGGCGTTGCAGATAACGTATTTAACGTCACTCTTGGCTTTACGGGTAAAATCCCACTTGAGGTATGTGGGGAAGCCCGCGCCGCCTCGCCCGCGCAGACCGGATGCTTTCATCTCTTCGATGAGCTGCTCGGGAGTCCATTCAAAGAGCACCTTTTCAAGACCTGAGTAACCTTCGCGGGCTATATACTCGTCGATGTTTTCAGGATCGATGGCTCCGCAGTTGCGCAGCACTACGCGCACCTGCTTCTGATAGAACTGAATATCATCCGCACCGGCGGTTTTTTTCTGTTCTTCCTCTTTGTAGAGGAGACGCTTTACTTTACGTCCCTTGAGAATGTCTTCCGCGATAATCTCTTTGGCATCCTCCGGTTTTACGTCAACATAGAATGAATCTTCGGGCAGAACCTTGACGATAGGCCCCCGCTCGCAAAACCCGAAACAGCCCGTTTTTACAATCTGCACCTCGGCCTTGACGCCCTGTTTATCCGCTTCCGCAACAAGCTGATCGTAAATTTCAGCCCCTTTGTTGGATTCGCAGGCAGTACCGCCGCAGGTGAGGATGTATTTCTTATACGCCATCTTTTCCCCCTTTATGCGTTAAAAAATATCCGCGGCGGGACGATCCAGAATGCGGCCATCCAGGAGTTCCCTGCCGATAATATGTTTCTTGATTATTTCCCCGGCGACTGCCGCGTCAACATTACCGTAAATAACAGTCGGCATACCGGGAGCGATTACCTCAACCGAAGGCTCCGAGTGGCACATGCCCATGCACCCTGTCTGCCGTACATCAACGCTGTCCACGAGTTTGTTCTCGTCCAGCCCGTTAATAAACGCGTCCAGTGTCTGCTTTGCCCCCGCAGCGATCCCGCAGGTTCCCATTCCGACAACAACATGGATCTTTTTGCCCTCGGTGTCCCGCTTGCGCAGATCATTCTTCTTGGAATCCCGCAGATTTCGCAGGTCATCCAGGCTCATCTTTGCCATATATTCCTCCTTATTCCTCTGTGTCTTCGTCTTCTAACGAATGCAGGTACTTGCCAAGCAAGACCAGCGATTCAGTATCTTCAAGGCCCCCAAGAGCTTCAGCAAGTTCCGACTTACGCGCCTCGTACTCGTTCACCGTTCCGTCCTCTGATTTCCGGCGGCGGCGGAGAACTATATCCGCCTGACTGTTAAACATCAAAATTGTCCTGAACATCCCCGGAATATCGCCCGCCGGAGGGGTGTCCATGTTATTGGTGTCAAACCATGCCGTTACAGTTGTTCCCTTCCCTTTTTCGGACTTTATGTCCCATCCGCCTTCCGACTGCGCCGCAGTCTGAATTAAAAAAGGCAGCCCCAGCCCGACCTTTCGTTTTGGGTGCTTAACCCCGTCTGTAACAAAGGGGTCAATCGCCCGGTTTAACTCATCATCAGTCATTCCCTTTCCGTTATCTCTAATCAGAAAACGGAACTCCCCGCCCCCATCGCTTACCTCAACCTCTACCAGCTCCGCATTGGCTTCACAGGCATTCTGGGCAATATCGGTAACCATATCGGCCAGAGTAAAGTGCATCTAAAAAAAACCTCCGGTTTTTTTTAGATGCTTAGGAGTTTCCGCTGCGCGAAAACTCCATGCGTTTGCTCTAAACATTCTGATACTTCGCGATAATACCGGGGATCATATCCTTGGTGAGCTTGCCGAAAGTATCGTTGCCTACCGTAAGAACCGGCGCAAGGCCGCAACAGCCGACACAGCGGACAGGGTCAACCGAGAACTGACCGTCCTGAGTAACGCCGTCCGGCTCAAGCCCCAGAAGGCTGCGGGTTTCATCGATTAGGTCCTGCCCGCCTTTAAGGTAGCAGGCAGTCCCAAGGCAAACTGAGATTTTGTGTTTTCCGGGTTTTACCGTCTTGAAAAAATGGTAGAAAGTGATAACCCCGTAAATCCGCGCCAGGGGTATCTTTGTAAGCCGCGATAACTGCTCCGCCGCGGGACGGGAAATAAAGCCATAGATTTCCTGAGTTTTATGGAGGATCATGATGAGGCTCCCGGGTTTAACCTTCCATTCTTCTATAAATGACAACAATTCCTGGGGAAAAGCCTCCCCATCCGTTTTGGCAGCAGCCATGCAAACCCCCTGTTTCGACTGGTTTTTTGTCTACAGGAAAATTGTACCATCCGGGGTATAAATTGACAAGGGCTGGTTAGGGCGTATTCTGCGGCACAAGTTCGCCCGAATTAATGCCCTTTACCACAAAATCGCTCACCCGTGTCTGCCAGCCAGGCCCGGTAGCGCGAAGCCCCACCGCCATTGACTGGGGAATACGGAAAGAAATGCTCACCTTTGGGTCTTTGGCTTTCGGACGCCCTTCACGGTTGATATATTCCTTGAACGCGGCAAAACCGCGGGCAATTGGCTTGCCCGGCTTGAAACCCAATTCTTCAAGCGTATATTCCGGCGCGGATTCGGCTGCTTCTATTGCCGCCTCTACATCGTAATTATTGCGAATTTCTTCATAAGTCATGCTAATTATTTTTCCCATATTTTTCCACCCACCCTGTTATTGTAGGTCAAAAACAGTAGAACGTAAAGGGGACGTTCCGCTTTACTTTTCAATAATGTATGATATTATTTATATTAGTAAAGATTTCACACAGTTATTGAAGAGATGAGGTGAACTTATGAAAAGAATGGTTTTTATTGTTTCGGCGGTATTTATAGCTTTGTCCCTTGGTTCATGTTTCACAGGCTGGACAGGAGACGAAGGCTCTATAACCATAAGTATTGGCGGGGGAGATGGCAGAGCGGCGGCATGGCCTCCCACAAACAAAAACGGCGCACTTCCCCTCCTTGAACACAAGATAACAATATACGGTCCCGCTGGACAGGAATACAGCCGCACCATAAAGGCCGGAGAGACCAGCACAACCTTTTCTTCGGTAGCTGCAGGCACATGGAAAGTAAACGTAGAAGCTACATGCATGGAAATACCGTTCGGCTCCGGCAATGAAAGCGTTGATGTAAAAGCGGGCAAGAGTACCCCGGTTTCTGTACCGATGAAGCCGTCTGATACTACTTTTTTTCTTGTCGCTAACGATGAAGAGTGGGGTGAAGCTGTCAGTGCAATAAATAAAGCGGGCAAATACTGCATCATTCTTACTGAAGATATAAATGTGTTTGGTTCTGCTGATTACACCTTCGGAGAAGACATTAAAAGCGCAGTTAATCCCATTAAAAACATAACTGTAACCAGTGTGGGGAAAAACAAAACATTGACCCTGCAAGAGGGAGGCAGCTTGCTCCGCATAGGCGCAAACCAGACCGTGATAGTGCAGGACGTTAAACTTGCAGGAATGGGAGAAGAGAATCCTAATACTGCCTCGCTCGTTACTGTTACCGGCGGAACCTTCACTATGAAGGGCAGCGCATCCGTAACCGGCAACTTTTTCTTCATGAGTGGTGACAACAAAGAAACCATCGCCAGCGGCGGCGGGGTGTACATTGCCGACGGCGGCAAATTCACTATGAACGACTACGCCTCGGTGTACGAAAACTCTGTCAAAGTCCAAGACAGCTCTGGGAATAACAACGGCAGCTGCGCCAATGGCGGCGGGGTGTATGTGAGTGGCAACAACAGTACCTTCACTATGAACGGCAACGCCTCGGTGTCCGGCAACTTTGCCCTTGGCAGCGGCAACGTCACCTTCACCTACGGCGGCGGGGTGCATATTGCCGGCGGCAGCACCTTCACTATGAACGGCAACGCCTCGGTGTCCGGCAATTTTGCCAAGGACGGCAGCAGCAACAACTTCGGCGGCGGCGTGTATATTGGAGATGGTAGCGCCTTCAACATGTACGGCGGCACAATTGAGAATAACGAAGCCCCCTTCAGCGGCGGCGGAGTATATATAGAAACTGGGGAATTCACAATGCACGGCGGCGAAATTTACAATAATACCACAGGCAGCGGCGGCGGTGTGCAGGTGAATGGTCCGACAGCGACTTTCACCATGAAAGGCGGCACGGTAGTCGGCGAAAATGAATATAGAGGCTTAGCTCCTAACATAGCCATCAATGCCACCAATAACGGAGCGGCGTTGCATGTAAAAAATGGTACAGCTACTTACGGTAAGTATAACACCTCCTTCCGTCCAGTAGAAACACCAGGAGCCTACAGCATAAACAAAACCATTACGGGAGCGGGGGTGTCGCAGTAATAGGCAGGAATAAAAAGTTTCACCACGAACCACACCAACCAGCACGAACCCTGTCTTCGTCGTCTTTTCCTTGTTCGTGAGCGTTCGTGGTAGAAATTCTTTCTCCGTGCATTCAGTGGTTATTTATTAAAACTTTGCGAGCTTGGCGGTTTCTGCGCCTCCGCGAGAGATAGACTTCAGGTAATTGCTTCAGGAGGAACCAATGAGCCTTGACGAACACGAACCCGTGCTGCACCGCATACACGTTAAACTGCATCCAAGCAATCTGGGCAAAATGGAAGGGAAGTACTTTGCGCGCACCGCAAGCGAGGCTTCCCAGAGCATAGAGCAGGTTTGCAAAGCTGATATGGAGCGCGGCGGCGGCACGGGCAGCTATGACGACATGGTCAAATATGTAAAACGCTTCCTGAATGAAGCCGCCTACCAGCTTACGGACGGTTTCGCCGTTGACTTCGGCTTCTTTTCAGTCCGCCCGCATATCGGCGGAACCTTTGACAGCAAGTATGAAAAACGCGACCCGCAGAAACACCCCGTCAGCTTTCATTTCCGCGCCCATGCGCCCCTTAAACGCCTTACCAATTACATCGAGGTAGAAGTCGATGGAATCGCGGACAGCCGCTGCATAGGCCGCCTCTTTGATCAGGAGTCAGGCACAGTGAACGAAAAGCTCACCCCCGGCGGCTTCTATAGCCTGCACGGAAGCCGGATAAAAGCCGCCGGAGACGACCCGCGTGTGGGCGTGTACTTTATTCAGCAGGGCATCGAAAACGTACAGATACGCGCCAAACGCATCAGCTCTAACACAACCACAAAGATAATCGGCATTGTCCCCGCCCTGCCCGCCGGAACCTACAAAGCCGCCGTCTTAACCCAGTACGTCAGCGGCACTGTCAGCCTTAACGAGCCTAAGCTGATCGAGAGCCTCTTTACACTAAAGGTGGACTAACCGCTCCAGCAAGGACGGAGAGACAAATTTAGCTAAATTCGTACAGGAATCTAGCCTAAATTTGCTTTGGAATTTAGCCTAAATTTGTGTTGGAATTTAGCTAAATTTGCCTGTACGCCTAGTAAAGGATGGCAGCCCGGATCAAACCAGCGGGGCGATCCGGTATTGACTGAGTGTGGGTATGCAGACAGCACTGCTGGGTCAACACAGGGGTTATTTAAAAAACTTTATTATTGCCTTGGCGACCAATTCATTGATGTCATTATGGCGAGGAACTTGAGTAGAAGTGTTTGTCCGGGGGTTTTCGTAAATGTCGTGGTTTGCCCCATGCCGGACAAAAACTGCTCCTCGTTTGCCAATTTCTTTCAACAGTTTTTGACGCTTCACGCAGGAACCTTAATCCGCAAAACACCGCTTTTTCGCTTTTGCGCCAGCCGTTTTTCTTCATCTTGCCGGATTTGGTAGACATCAGCGAGCATTTCTTCCAGTTCGGCAAGATCATGCCCCTGAGTAAGGTGGTCAGAGTAGTCGTTCAAATAGCCCACAAACCAGCCGTCATCGGCTTCCCAGTAGGTATATGCAATTTCCATATTACACTCCTCAGATTTAATAATACCATATTCTTCACATTGTACGACACCGGCGCACTGCAATTTACTCCCTTTCTTTGGTCAATTTTGTGCGCTTTAATGCTTGCTGCCGACTTCTTCCAAAGATTCAGCATCGGCTAAATCTTTGGTTCTGCCGGTGGAGCGTTTGTTTTTAATTAAATCGGCAGTAGACAAGACATGGACAGGTATACCATCTATGTCAATTGTTTGTGAATTGGCAAACGCTTCTTCAAACTTTAATCCGTCTGCCGATGTTAAAATGTCTATCCGCCGGGGAGCCGCGCCGATTTGAAAAACAATGCCGTCCTTTTGTAAATCTTCCGGCAGCAATTCACCTGACGGCGCGCCGAAGTCTTCAAGGGCCTGCAATACCAGAATGGCGTTTTCAGGATCGGGCATCACCCACAGATCGATATCCATTGTAGAACGGGGATACCCGTGGACAGCCATGGCATAAGCGCCAACCAGCAGGAATTTAACCTTTCGGTCTGATAATGCGGACAATATGTCTCTGTAATCGCTGTTCAACATCATACTTTTTACCAAGAGAAACGGCTTCACATGTCAGTGGCCAGACCAGTGCTATTCGCTCACCCATGGAACCGGGAACATAGCCGCTGTTACCGGAATCGGATTGCCGTATAACAGAAATAGTTTTGTCCATAATGAAAGTATAACGGAAGATGTGCCGCAAGTCTATTCGCTCATTATTGCGGGCGCGTAAGCTTGTTCCCCATCTCCCTCAACAAATACTTCTGTATCTTGCCGCTGGCTGTCAGCGGATAGCTGTCAACAAAGAACACGTACTTAGGTATCTTGAACCGGCTGATTTTGCCGCGGCAATAGTCAAGGACATCTTCCTCGGTCATTGTTACATCGGGCTGCAAAATGATAAAGGCGCCGACTTCTTCGCCGTATTTTTCGCTGGCGACTCCCGCTACCTGCACATCCTTGACGCCTGGCATGGTGTATAAAAAGTCTTCTATCTCTTTCGGGGAGATGTTTTCGCCGCCCCGGATGATCATATCCTTTATGCGTCCCGTTACTCTGAAATTGCCGTCCGCGTTCTTGACGCCAAGATCGCCTGAATGAAGCCAGCCGTTTTTGTCGATACACTGGGCGGTGGCTTCGGGCATTTTGTAGTAACCCTTCATGGTGTTATAGCCCCGGCAGCAGAACTCTCCCGTTTCGCCGTCCGCGCATTCTTCGCCGGCCACGGGATCGCGGATTGTAACTTCAACGCCGGGCAAGGCGCGGCCTACGGTTTCTACTTTTACGATTAGCCCGTCATCGTAGCGGGTCTGAGTCATCACGGGCGAAGATTCTGTCAGGCCGTAGCAGATGGTAACTTCCTTCATGTGCATAAGGTCTATCACCTGACGCATTGCTTCGATTGGGCAGGGAGAACCCGCCATAATCCCGGTGCGCAGGCTTGATAGATCGAACATCTTGAACATGGGGTGATTGAGGATTGCGATAAACACTGTCGGCACGCCGTACGAGGCGGTACATTTTTCCTTTTGAATTGTCGCCAGTACAAGCAGCGGATCAAACCATTCAAGCAGGGCGGCAGTCGCGCCGTGAGTGAGGATTGCCATCATTCCCAGCACAAGGCCGAAACAGTGGAACAGCGGCACGGGGAGGCATACAATGTCTTTTTCCGTAAAGTTCATGTTTTCGCCGATGCCAAAACCGTTGTTGAGTATGTTGCGGTGAGTGAGCATCACACCCTTGGGGAAACCTGTTGTCCCGCTTGTGTACTGCATGTTCACCACATCGTTGGTATCAAGGGAGGCTTCAATTTCGCGTAACTGGGCGGAATCAGTGTGCTGTCCAAGCAGCAGCAGTTCGTTAAAACTGAACATTCCCCGGTGTTTCTGCTGTCCCACATGGACAAGGTATTTCAGGAAGGGGAACTTTTCGGAATTGATATGCCCCCTCTGTGAAGTTTTAAGTTCAGGCACAAGTTCGTTTACCATTCCGACATAATCACTGTCGCGCCAGCCGTCAATCAAGCAGAGGCACACCATGTCCGACTGCTTCAGCACATATTCAAGCTCGTGGGTTTTGTAGCTGGTGTTCACCGTAACAAGCACAACGCCGATGCGCGCACAGGCAAAAAGCACCGTGTTCCAGTCAGGCACATTGGTAGCCCAGATACCCACATGATCGCCCTTCTTGATACCCATACTGAGCAGGCCTTTCGCGAAATCATCAACCCTTTTGTCAAAATCGGCATAAGTAAAACGAAGGCTGCGATCAGAGTAAACCAAAAAGTCGTGATCGGGATGGGCGAGTGTTTTCTCTCTTAATACTTCACCTAAAGTCTTCTCAATAAAATCCATGTTGATTCCTACACCGGAGTGTAAATAACAGCAAGAATCTTCACCGAGCTGTCTGTCGCTGACAATACGCGGTGAGGCACAATGGAATCGTAATAAACTGAATCCCCCTGTTTAAGGGTTTCCCTGTCCTTGCCGTATTCAAGGGAAAGATCGCCTTCGAGTACATAGATAAACTCTTCGCCCTCATGCGCGGACTTTTCCTGCTGCGCGTTACTTTCGATTGTTACTATGAACGGCTCCATGTGCCGCCCGTTTTTGTCAGCAGCAAGCGCGTTAAAACTGAGGCCTTGCCGCCCGCCCGCTTCTGCGGATGTATCCACGGATGTATCCGACTTTTCCGGCAGCCCGGTTTTGAAACGGGTCGAAGCGGCGGACTCACCTGCCCTGCAAATCACCGGCCCCAATTGTTCATGATCATCAAGAAGGGTTCCAAGCCTGACGCCAAGCCCTCTCGCTATTTTTATAAGCGGGGCAAGGTCAGGAATATGCCCCTCATCTTCGATTTTAGAGATTAACGCGGCTGAAACACCGCTCCGTTCAGCCAGAACTTCCCTGCTGATTGAATAAGTTTTTCGTATTTCGGCGATATGCTCGCCCGGTGTATGTGCCATGCGGCTATTCTAGCGGGTTACGGTGTAATGTGCAATAGCAAAGCAGTAACAGAATAATATTTCATGGATTGTTGCGCCCCGAAAGCGCAAGAAAATCGTTTAGAATGGAATCCCAGTCTTTGTGGTTTCTGTCAGATTCGAGAACATTTGCATAAAAATGATTTTTGTCTGAAATGGTGAAAATACCAAATACCGAAGAAAGCGGTTCTGTGGTTCCCTCATAGACAGGGAGCCTTTTATCCGATTTTCTTTGTTCTTTTACCGCAAGAAGAAATAAATGTCCGAGTTCATGAGCCAGCCGTACGCGCAATTCTTTTTCCGGCATATCTGGCTGATAGAATATAACAAAGCGCCTTCCCGGATAGAAAGCTGCCCCGCATTTGGTTTTTCTTTGATTGTACGAATAGGGAGTATACTTGATAAAGAAAAACGGATTTTGCGTCGTTTCCCGAAAGTAGTTTTCTACTACCCTGGTAATATGCGCCAGATACTGCCCTTTGATATTCGTTGTAAGCTTCCTGAATACGTAATGAATCTGTTCAACATTATCTCTGGTGATAGTGATCCCTAAAGCTTCATAAGAGGATACTATTTTATCAATTTTTTCCGCAGTGATGTCGAATTCGGTATTCGGCAATTAAAGCCCCATTCTTTCATATATTTTATTCATTTTCCACTCGCCGGTTAAGAACATCGAAAGAACAGTGGCATAACGTCCCTCGGTATCAGTACCACCCTCTGAAAAAAAGAGCGTAGGATTTCCCATCGCCTCAACAAGATGACTCGTTTTTGGAGAAAAATCACCGATGTTAAAACGGGAAAAGGTATCTTCAACCAGTTCTTTTGTATCACAGTATTGAAGTGCGCCGACCAATACTTTGTTAATACTCATTTCAGCCCCCAAAAAATCTGACTCTCACATAAAATATAACGCAGATTCTTTACCTGGTCAATCCTGATTACTAATGCCCTCTTCTACTCGTTATTCTTTTTGCTGATCTTTGAGAACTCTCGCGAGACCAAGGATTGTTTCAATGTCTTTATCGTTAAGGTCAAGCAATATTTGAATAATCGTGCGGATATTATGGTCGAGTAATTTATCCTTTTTTTTACCGTCTTGACCTGTTATCAAATATTCAACAGTTATGCCCAGAGCGCCGGCTATTTTGACAGCTATGTCTACCGGGGGCATTGAGGCGCGCTGACCGAGATACCCGTCCAAGGTGCCTTTGGGAATACCTGTTTTCGCGCTCAATTCCTTGACAGTTAAACCATGATAATCCAGCTCGGCGCGTAAATTGTCCTTAAAATCGGTATTCATAGTTAAGCAAAAATACCGCAATTGCAGTATTTTTAGCTTGATATTTATTATAAACAAAGTATAATGATATATAAAATATCTCATTTGAGGTATAAAAATTCCCCAAATAAGGAGATAACACTATGAAAAACAAATGGCAAGCCATCACCCTCATCTTCGCATTTTCTGCCCTGTTTGACAGGCTGCGACAACGGCTCCAGTCCCGGTTCCGGCAGCGACCCTGAGTTAAGCGGAAAAATTACAATCAGCCCATCTGCCGGTGTAAAAACAGGCAAGGAGCTTACCGTCAGTTACAGCGGCAGTGAAAAAGTAGATTTTCAGTGGAACAGGGACGGAAAGGCAATAAACCACGCTTATGGAAAACTGCATACTCCGGCGCATACGGGAAGCTACACGGTAACCGCGAGCGCTAAGGGCTACAAAAGCAAGACGAGCGCCGCTGTTTCTGTTACCGGTGCTGATATTCCCGAATACACGGTAACTTTTGACAGCAACGGAGGAACTGCCGTAGAAGATGAATTGGTAACCCAGGGCGGACATGTGAACAAACCAGATGATCCAACCAAAACCGGATACGATTGTATCTTTGATGGTTGGTACAAGGCAGGCTTAACAGATGAGTGGGATTTTGACAACAATGTCGTTACCTCCAGCATTACCCTCTACGCAAAATGGAAACCCTATGAAATAGGCGATGCCGGCCCAGGCGGCGGTAAAATCTTCTACCGAATTGAGGCAGGTTTTGATCTCTATACTGGCAGCATCACCAGTGACAACACCAGTGTACGCGTTCACTATCTTGAAGCTGCTCCTTCTAATGCATTGGGCGGTCCCAGTGGAGCACAAAATACAACGATGAGATGGGATGGACTAACATATACTATTTTTCCGAATAATGGAACAGGTATCGGTATGGGCAGGAAGAACACTCTGATAATTTATTCTAACTCGCCCATCTATTATCATGCTTTCAAAATGCCTGTATAGATTACTCAAATAACGGTCAAAGCGATTGGTTCCTTCCTAGCAGGGACGAATTAGGTCAATTATATGTCAACAGGACTGCAGTAGGTAATATGGGAACTTCAATCTACTGGTCTTCGTCGCAATTCGATGGCTCAAACGCGTATTACTATAATTTCAGCCCCACTGGTGGTCAGGGCACCAACCAAAAGCTCACTCTCTACTCAGTCCGTCCCGTCCGGGCTTTTTAACCCTTGAACTATTAACTCTAGCCGTGCGCTGCCTGACGGCGTACGGCAGATTTCTTGTTTTGCCGGGACAGAACCTACCCCGAATGTCAGTTACCCAGATACGTTAGCGGCAGATAATCGGGATCATCATTAAGTTTGTCTTTCCGCTTTATTTTCTTTTTTACCTGTTTTCGACTCTGCGATTTTTGAACCCGTGTTTCCTTTTTCTTTGTTAGCTGCTCATTCTCCTCAATTTGCCCCTTCATGTAATCGGTAGGACTCTTTCCGGTAATTTTCTTAAACAGTTTGGTAAAGTAACCTTGATCTTCTAACCCAACCGCCAGGGCAATTTCCTTGACCGACCCAGCCCGTTTTTCCAGGAGGTTAAGCCCTTCGCGGACACGGAATTCCATAAGGTACTGCTGTGGCGGCATAAAGACATGCTGCATGAAAAGGCGGTACAAACGGCTTCTGCTCAAGGCTACGTGTGCGGCAATATCGTCCACAGTAATAGAGCGGGAGTAATTCTCATCAATAAATTTAATGGCTTTACGAAAATGAACCGCTCCCGTCCAGCTGGCCGGCATTTGCGATTTTTCCCATGAAACCGATTTTACCAGATAGGACATAATGCAATACAGCAAACAGGTAGAGTAGATAGTGGCGTATAGTTCCTGCTCACGGTAACCATTCATAGCACCAAAAATACGGGCGATCTGCTCACATGAAAAATCGTCCAAATGGCGAAGCGGCGTTTTCTGCCGGAGTTGGGCGGCATTGAGCATAAGCCGCGCGTCCGCTCCGTCAAAAGAAACCGTATACAGCGTCCAGGGTTTTTTCTTGTCGGCGCGGCATTTTATCGTTGTATTGGGGTAAAGTGCGAAAATGTCACCCATCTGCGCAGGATATTCAGTCCCCGCCAAAGTGTACACCCCCTTGCCCTTTACCACAAAATACAGTGCATAGACATCAGGCTTTTTAAGGGGAAGGACATATCCGGCGGGACAGTCAAAACCTGCAAGCTCCTGAAGCGAAAGCGAAACCAGCGGCCTAAACTCATTTTTGTGGTAAAAATGATATGCAAGTTCCATAGGATATAATTACCGCATTTGCGCCTAATAGCAAGGCAAAAACGCAACATTAGTCCCAACATTGGCTTCGCCAGACCAAAGGAAAAAGCAGAAAACGAAATATATTAGGGCCATGAATAAATTATTTTTTTCGTTGCCGGCTGCCTTGTTTATTTCCTGTCTTGTCATCCGTCATTGCCTTGAGCAAAAGACTGTCCATAATTTTTTCAATTACCTGCTGGTTTTCATCAGACAGCAGTTGAAATTTGGTCATAACCAGTGCCTTTTCCGAAGGCAAAGGCAGACCCGGTACGGTGAACACCGGCTCTTTGCCGTCAGTGAGCCATTCGGGGTTGACGTTGAATTCCCTGCAAACCGCATTGATAAAGCGGGGACCGGGACTGGTTTTTGCGCCGCTCAGAACCATAGAAACATAAGATTGGGCATATTCGATTCTTCGCACAAAATCAATTTGCTTTATCCCCAAACTCGATATGAGAAATGCCAAACGGTCAGCAAATGTTTTTTTCACGTTACCTTAACTATAAAAAAAGACTTTCTCAGGGTCAATTCCCGCGCTCATGTGGAATCTTTGGTTTTTGGTGTAACGGCGGGTGTATAATGACAGTTTTCATTAATATTGACATCTATCACCGTGAGATATACAATATCTCTTGTAGATAAGGGGTAAAAAGTGAACAAAAAGGAGGCTTTGGCAAAAATACAGCGGCTGAGTTTTGTTGAAAAATTGGCAATGCTCTCCGAAACTGATACAGCATATTTGGCAGATTGCGTCGAAAAGGCGGAACAATCAAACTGTAAGTCCGTGTCCGCCGTTGAGAACAAAAAATTGAAACACAACATTGATAAAAAAAGCTGACGATAGGAGATTGATATGTGGAAATTTAGAATTTTCCTTTTTATTGGCGGCGGTCTGTTTTTTATCCTGGGCGGCTTATATCTAGCGAGCAGTATTATTTTCAGACAGCAGGTGGAGAGTTTTGTATTTTTTTCGCCCCACGGCGCCGCAATTATTCTTTCGTCCTTTGTTTGTTTTGCAGGATTTATGGGCGTCATTACCGGACTTTCAAACAATACCGACGTGCTATATTTTGCGCATAGGCTCGGATTCAGGCTGGCCATGTTTTCTGCTCTTTTCTTTACCGGCGCCGTGTTCTGCAACAGAGCTGTAATCGCCCCTTATTTTAATATCATCGGTTCATGGGTTGGCGCTTCTTTTGAAGTGGAAAGTTCTATATATATTATCAGCCTGATTGTCTTTGCGGTCTGCATCCAAATTTTTCATGCCGCGATTAATTTTGCCGACTACGGCGATATTGACGCCCGGGTTATGACCTTCGTTATTACACGGGCTGTCTTTGTACTGGGCGTGCTGCCGTTTTTGTTTTTTCAGCCCTGGCATGATGTTTCAATTCCCCAAATGCCTGTTGGTTCTTTTGCTACACTTTACGGATTGTATGTCCTGTTATTTTGGTTTATCAGGAATGGCTGTGATTTCGCGTTTATCTCCAGCGATTTAACTGTTTTACACAATATCGTAAATACGATTGTCTGCATAATAGCGTTTCCGGTTTTTTTTCTGCTGGCAGGATTAGTCTACAAAATTCTCGGCCCCATTCTGGAGTGGAAATCATTTATGCCAATTACCGCCACTGCCATAATAATGTTAATAGTGCAGTTTAAACCGAAGTGGGAACCTGAGACCAGTAACATCGGATGGTTCAAATGCCGCTTGTGTGACGAACATATCTTCGGAAGGTATCAGTATTGCAGCGATGAATGTATTGAAGAAGCAAAGAGGCCTGTTATGAGGCAATGCAAAACTTGCAAAAAACCATTTATGGTTACCAAACAGGAACAAAAGGACGGCAGCGGAGCCGTTTATTGCAGCGAAGCATGCCGGCCAAAAATTGTTTATCAACAAGTAACTACATATAGATGCGGTAAATGCGGCGCTTCAATTTCTTCGGCGTATAGTTACTGCTCATCCTGTCAAACCCATAACCGTCCGTATTAAACAGGACAACAAATAGGTTCTGTAGGGAACCTTATTAATTTTATCGGCAGGCCGGAAGCCTGCCAAAGGAGATTATTATGGCGTGGCAAGCTGATGACGGAACGATACATTCCACTGAAGGAGCAGCCAAGGCTCACATGGCAAACAGAGACTGGATGGTGAAAGGTGTTTTTATTCTTTTCTTCATAGTGCCCGTAGTCGTTGCAAAACTTATCGGCTGGATATTCGGGCTGTTTTCCAAACTGGGAATTGTCGGAAAAATTCTGCAAACGGTAATGATTGCATTTGTATCCCCCATTGTTTTAGCGATAGTGCTGGCAGTTTTGGGAGGAAACAATAATTTACCATCATTTTTATCTTACCTGTTTTTAACTGGTTCTTTCCTTTTACCCGCCCTTTGGTATTGGTTGTGGCACTATGACACGGTTAAGCTCATGAGCGCCTCTGTGTTTTCCAATGCCATCATGCTAAGTTTTGCCATCTGTTTTTACGGTTACATCATAGCCGGCATCATCGCGGCCATCAGCTCAAAAGCCGCTTTAACGTCATTCCTTATAGTTGCGGTTACCGCTGTTGCCGTTATCGTCTATTTTAAAACGGTCAAACCCTACGCACAGGAAGCCGCACAAACAACAAAACCCAATCCGAAGAGAAAATTTATTATGCTCATAGGAA
This sequence comes from Treponema sp., assembly GCA_031256035.1. GTDB lineage: Bacteria > Spirochaetota > Spirochaetia > Treponematales > Breznakiellaceae > WQXQ01. Next base: position 87,913 of record JAIRRJ010000075.1, read on the forward strand.
CCGGCGTTGTAGTGGTGCTTGCTATAGCCAGTGCAATCACTGAGGCTGTAGACAGCGCCGCAAAAACTGCCAATTTCAGGAAAGAACATGCGGCTGTTTTTGAAGCGGCTAAAAATGCCTCAAAGCAGGGTGTAACTGCGGTTATAACGAAACTTAATTATTCTGAAGAGGGAATCCCGATGACTGTGCAAACTGATAAAGGCATCAGCACTAAATGGCTGAAAACCGGCGACACGCTGACAATAACCGGTGATGCCATTCAAAAATCCACCGCCTGGTTTGTAGTTCCTGTCGAACATGAAGGGACAAAGGGGTTTATTGAAGTTGACTATATTGGCATCCGGTAAGGCAACACAGCGGTATCAGCCATCAATTTGCTCAAAGGTGTCTGATATCGCAGTGAATACTTTCAGCAAATGGGGTTATTGAAATAAACCTTTTTGCATGATATAAGGAGCTTTATATGGCAGAAAAAAAGAAATTAACATGGACTGACGGCACTGTTTATGAAGGCGATGTTGTTAATGAAAAAATGCACGGTAAAGGGAAATTAACATGGACTAACGGCGATGTTTATGAAGGCGACTTTGTTGATGGAAAACGTACCGGAAAAGGTAAGCTTACATTTGCCAACGGCGATGTTTACGAAGGCAATTACGTTGATGAAAAACGATCCGGAAAAGGCAGGTTTACATATGCCAACGGCGATGTTTATGAAGGCGATTATGTTGACGGAAAGCAACAGGGAAAGGCAAAATATACATACGCAAACGGTGATGTTTATGAAGGCGATTATGCTAATTGGAAACAACACGGAAAAGGCAAACTCACATTTGCAAACGGCGCTGTTTACGAAGGCGACTTTGTTGATGGAAAACGTACCGGAAAAGGTAAATACACATTTGCAGACGGCGCTGTCTATGAAGGCGATTTCATTGACGGCAAACAACACGGAAAAGGCAAACTCACATTTGCAAACGGCGGTGTTTATGAAGGCGATTTTGCTGACGGCAAACTACACGGAAAAGGTAAACACACCTTTGCAGACGGCGGTGTTTATGAAGGCGATTGGGTTGATGGGGAATCGCACGGAAAAGGTAAAAAGATATTCGTAAACGGCGATGTTTACGAAGGTGACTATATTGACGGAAAAAAACACGGAAGGGGTAAATACACATTTACAGGCGGCGATGTTTGTGAAGGCGATTGGGTTGATGACAAAACGCACGGAAAGGGTAAATACACATTTACAAACGGCGATGTTTATGAAGGCGATTGGGTTGATGGAAAACAACACGGAAAAGGAAAAATTACTTTTGCAGACAGTGCTGTTTATGAAGGCGGTTATGTTGACGGTAAACGTACCGGCAAAGGAAAAATTACATTTGCGGACGGTGGTTTTTATGAAGGCGATTTTGTTGACGGCAGATTTCACGGAAAAGGGAAATTAACATTTCCAGAAGGCAATGCCTACGAAGGCGATTTCGTTGATGACAAAAAACACGGAAAGGGTAAATACACATTTCCAAACGGCGCTGTTTATGAAGGCGATTGGGTTGACGGAAAAAAACACGGAAAAGGAAAAATTACATCTGCGGACGGCGCTGTTTATGAAGGCGATTGGGTTGACGGAAAAAAACACGGAAAAGGAAAAACTACATTTCCAGAAGGCGATGTCTACGAAGGCGATTTCGTTGATGACAAAAAACACGGAAAGGGTAAATACACATTTCCAAACGGCGCTGTTTATGAAGGCGATTGGATTGACGGAAAAAAACACGGAAAGGGTAAATATACATTTACAGACGGCGCTGTTTATGAAGGCGATTTTGTTGATAACAAAATACATGGCAAAGGAAAAATTATTTTTGCAGACAGTGCTGTTTATGAAGGCGATTGGGTTGATGAAAAACATCACGGAAAAGGGAAATATTTATTTCCAAACGGCGCCGTCTATGAAGGCGATTATCAAAATGGAAAACAACACGGAAAAGGGAAACTTACATTTGCGGACGGATCTGTCCAGGACGGACGCTGGGAAAATGGCGAATGCGTAGAATGGGACGCTGAGATACTGTATCTCAAAAAAGCTCAGCAGGGAGACGCTGCGGCGCAGTATACTCTCGGCGATTGCTATTTTGAAGGTAAGGGCGTAGCGCAGGATAAAACAAAAGCTGCCGAATGGTGGCGCAAGTCAGCGGAACAGGGACTCGCCATAGCGCAGAATGACCTTGGTTATTGCTATAGAGGAGGTTTCGGCGTGAACCAAGATTACGCCAAAGCCTTTGAATGGCACCAAAAGGCGGCGGAGCAAGGTAACGCCGCCGCACAAAATAATCTGGGTTATGCCTTCCACCATGGTCAGGGCATAAACCAGGATCACGCCAAAGCCCGTGAATGGTATCAAAAAGCGGCGGAGCAGGGAAACGAAAAGGCAAAGGCACATCTTGAGGAACTCAAGAGCGGAAGCTGACCGCTTGTAGTCATTTACAGGAGGCTAAATCATTATGGCATTTCAGGATTTAAACTGGGCAAGATGGTCAGGAGACGGCAATCTGTACTTTGTAACGCTCCTCGGAGTTTCCGGAAATACCGTAAGCGTGCGTTACTACGACGGAACCGAAGAAGATGTGGATAAGAAAAATACCTTTAATCTGGTCGAGGCGTTAAATGCCGGGCTTTTCCCTCACGGAAACTGGCAGGGGCAAGGCGGTTTTTATCTATGCGAAATTCTTAAGCTTGGAGAGAATTCTGTACTGGTCAAATATGAAGACGGCGTAGAAGAAAATATGCCTTATGAATGGCTGGTGTTCCTGCGGAGATGACAATTATGCCCTACTTCCAGTTCACCTCATAGACAAGAGGGGTTTCCAGAACCAAAATATCCAGCAAGGGCAAATTAAATTCCGCTTTTCTGCCGGAAAATGTTCCGCCTTTGACGCTGGTTACGGAGCCGGGAAAGTCGAGGGAAGCGCGAATCCTTGAACCTGAAATTTCATCGCTTATGGATTTATTGTAAACAGACGCTACAAGGTCAAGATATTCCGCCCTGGTTAATTCTTCTTCCGTTGCAAGGGGCGCCATCAGTGCGTTTAAGTAATCCACGATTTCAGGTGATAAAAGGCCGATGATTTCAGGGCCTGTTTCACGGCTGATGCTGATTACACAGCGCCCGCCGGCTTGGGCTCCAGGGAGCCCGCCTTGTTCAAAACTGATAAATTTTCTGCTGTTGCCAATAGCCAGAAATTCGCTTACTTTGGAAATCCTGATCGGACCTTCAATTGCGGCGGGAGCCGTATTTTGCAATGATACCGAGGCTATGCCGGGCGCTTTGGACATGGACTGGGTGATGGCGGCGCCGTCCAGTATCCTGCCTGCCTGCCCGCCCGCGTCGGATAGCTTCCTTATCAAATCGGTCATCTTGGGTTCCAGAGATACCCCAACGGACAATGAAGCCGAGCCGTCTGCTGCCAAAGACCCGTTAATCCGGGCTGCACAGGATAAAAGCGGCAAAAAAACTACAAAAAGACCCCAAATACACATCGGCTTACAAAATTTACTCATACAATATAAATATCTCTTTTCAACAGAAATTACAACAAATCAATAACACAAAAACTGAATATATGTCATAATTAATGGAATATTTTTTTTGGAGGATTTTATGGCTGTTCCGTATACAGAGCCGTGGCTTTTTTTGAATGAATACCGGGGAAAAGTTTTTAACGGGCAATGGCCTACATTGCCGGAAATGTACAGGATTATCGCTTCCCGCCATCCCGAACGCCGATGTTTCACCGTTTTTGATCCTGACCGGATCACCCTCAACTATACCGAATCCCTCAAAATTATTGAGGCTGTTGCCCGCTGGCTGCACAGCAAGGGCATCCGCCGCGGCGACAGGGTGGCGGTTACCGGAAAAAACGGGTCTGAGTGGGCAGTCGCGTACCTCGCCATACTTTTCGCGGGCGGCGTAGTAGTTCCCATCGACTATATGCTGAAAAACGAAGAAACCGATTTATTGATAAAAACCGCGGGCGCGCGGATGCTTTTTGTGGATGAGGAAAAGCATGATCGTTATGCGCAATCACCTGGCGGGCTTGAGGCAGTGCTGTCCCTGAAAAAGGGAACAGGCAATTACATTTACGATCTTGACGGGTCGCCGGCTCAGCCTGAGGCTGGCATAGAACAGGCGGCGGAAGATGATCTTGCGGCGATACTTTTTACTTCGGGAACAATGGGAAACCCCAAGGGGGTTATGCTCACTCACAGGAACCTTGTTTCCGACTGCTATCTTGCGCAGGGAACTCCTCTTCTTGTTGAATATACCGATGTGTTCTACGCCATACTCCCCATACACCACGCCTATTGTATGCTGGCGGTGTTTATCGAAACTATTTCGCAGGGCGGTGAGATTGTTTTCGGAAGGCGCATGGTAACCACACAGATACTCAAAGAGCTAAAAGACGGGCAGGTTACGATGCTTCTGGGCGTACCCATGCTTTTCAACAAAGTGCTGGCAGGTATTCTGAGGGGGCTAAAGGCAAAGGGGCCTGTCGTATACGGCATAATTTTGTTTTTGATGGGTGTTTCCGGGTTTATCAAAAAAGTGTTTAAGAAAAATCCCGGCAAGAAAATGTTCGGCTTTGTTCTGAAGAAGGCAAGTCTTAATACAATAAAAATCTGCATATCCGGCGGCGGCCCGCTTGCGCCAAGCATATTCAAAAAGTACAACCAGCTTGGGATTGACTTTGTGCAGGGCTACGGTCTGACAGAAACTTCTCCCATCATCGCCCTGAACCCCGTTGAGCATTACAAGGAAACCAGCGTCGGAAGGGAAATGCCCCAGGTTGAATTAAAGATACTCAACCCTGATGAGCGCGGTATCGGCGAGGTTATCGTCAAAGGGCCAATGGTGATGAAAGGCTACTACAATATGCCTGAAGAAACAGCCGCCGCGTTTACCCCGGACGGTTACTTTAAGACGGGCGACCTTGGCTATCTGGACAGTGAAAAATACCTGTATCTGACAGGAAGGGCGAAGAACGTAATCGTTACCGAGGGCGGCAAAAATGTTTTCCCCGAAGAAATCGAAAACGAGTTCCAGCTTTTTGATGAAGTCGAACAGATTTTAATCCACGGCTATCTGGCGAATGTAAAGCTGAAAAGCGAAGGCATTGAAGCTCTGGTGTATCCCAATCAGGAATTCAAGGATGAAAAGGGAGAAATTCCGTCCAAAGAAGCGATGAAGCTCAGGATAGACAAGATCATTACTGAAGTGAACCAGAGGTTACAGCCCTACCAGAAAATCACCAAGACTGTCATTCTGGACAAGCCGATGGAGATGACCACAACCAAGAAGATCAAACGTACCGGAATGGCAGGAGAATAACTAAAGCGCGGCTGGGCGTTTACACTTGCTTTTCACTTTGTAGTATCTGCCCGATGCGGAGGCGTCATGTATGCCGTGCATGATGTCCAGCACATGGAAAGCAAGTTCCGCCGATGCGCGGTGCGGGCGGTTAGCGTCTATCGCTTCCGCCATATCGGTGATTCCCAAACCGCGTGAATTATCAGGGTAACTTTTCAAGAGCGGTATTTTGTACCATTCCTCATCGTGGAAACGCCTTACAAACACAGGGCCGCCGAAAGTATTGGGATCGGGAACACGGAGCGTCCCCTCTGTTCCGTAAATTTCTATAAATGGCAATGTATGGGAATAAACGTCAAAACTGGTAACAATCGTGCCGACCGCGCCGCAGGTAAAATCAAGAACGCCTGCAATGTGGGTGGGAACTTCGACGTTGATTTTTTCGCCGTATTGGTGTTTGTTGGTGATGGTCCGCGTAGGGGTGCTTATCTTCGCGCTGCCTGACACTTTGGAAACAGCCCCCAAAAGGTTCACCATCGCGGTGAGGTAATACGGCCCCATATCGAACATGGGACCGCCGCCGTCCTTGTAGAAAAACTCGGGTGACGGATGCCAGTGTTCAGGGCCGCGGCTCATCATGACGGCTGTTGACGCAACGGGAGTGCCTATCCAGCCGTCGTCAAGGAGTTTGCGGCAGGTTTGAATACCGGCGCCGAGGAAAGTGTCCGGCGCGCCGCCCACCCTCACTCCTTTTTCAGCGGCAGTTTTCAGCAGCTCCACCGCATCTTCACGCTTGGTACACAGCGGCTTTTCGTTATAGACATGCTTACCGGCTTTTACTACGGCAAGGGCTGTTTCAAAATGGTTTCTGGGGGGGGTAATATTCAGCACCATATCGACATCGGCGCTGTTTGCCATTTCTTCGACTGATTCAAAGGGCTTTAAGCCGTAATTCGCGGCGGCTTTTTCCGCCCGGTCAAGGAGAACGTCAGTTACCGCGGTCAGTTTTACCCGCTTGCCGAACATACCGGAAAGGTTTTCAAGGTAAATCCCGCTGATATTACCTATTCCCGCAATCCCTATTCGCTGCATACGCTCCTCCTTAATCTATAAAAGAATTATACAGCCTCCACGGCAAAAAGTAAATCCAAAGAAATTTCCAGTCCGGGAAATTGGGCTGATTTCAACGCATCGCCGGAATGTAAGATGCGGGACATATACCGGTCACCTTCCAGGCAGTATATTTCAGCGATTTTCTCTTCGGGATCGATAATCCAGTATTCCCGCACTCCCGCCTCGCGGTAAAGGTTCAGTTTGCGATGCATTTCTATGGCTGTATTTGAAGGGGAAAGAATCTCCACTGCCAAATCCGGCGCGCCCCGGCAGCCCTCTTTTCCCAGCTTTTTCGGATCGCAGACAACTACCAAATCAGGCTGGACAACGGTATCATCGCTTTCATCTTCTTCGTAAAACAGCCGGACATCAAAAGGCGCGGCAAACGGACGGCATTTTTTCCCTTTGAGAAAAATGTAAAATTCACCATGCAGAGTAGAAAGAATGCCTTGATGCTCTGTATTCGGCGCGGCCATTGCGTAGGCAATGCCGTCTATCAGTTCAAAACGTTCGCCCGGTTTAAGTTCCCATTCTTTGTAATCCTTGTATGTCCATGTTTGAACATCATCATACGCTAATGCCAAATCCGCCATAATTACTCCTGTTTACAGTATATCATGGGACACAGGTTGCTTTCAACGCTGAAATTTTATAGTATGTTGCATGGAGGATGATATGTATCCCGTACAATTTGAAAATGACGATGAAGATCAGGAAAAAGAAAATAAAACATCACCTGTTGATCCCCTTGCGGGCAGGATGCTGAAAACCAGAACAATTTTAATTTCCGGTGAAATAAACAAGGAACTCGCTGAAAAAACCATACGCCAGTTGCTGCTTATGGAGGACATGGGCGCTGATCCAATCCGTATTTTTATCGATTCTCCGGGCGGAGACGCTGACGCCGGTTATGCGATTTTCGACATGATACGGTTTGTAAAGCCGGAAGTTTGGACAATAGGTATGGGGCTTGTCGCAAGCGCGGCGGCGATTATTCAGCTTGCATCCCCCAAGGAACGCCGTGTTGGGCTGCCCAACAGCCATTACCTGATTCACCAGCCCCTCTCGGGGATACGAGGCGTTGCCACCGATATTGAAATACACGCCAAAGAACTGGACAAGCTGAGGGAGAAAATCAACCGCCTCATCGCGGACGAAACCGGCGTTCCGTTTGCACAGGTTGAAAAAGACACCGACCGCGATTATTGGATGAGCGCCGCCGAAGCGGTCAGTTACGGCTTAATCAGCAAGGTTATTGTAAATAGGGACGAGATATAGCACCCGCAGGGTGTAGCTGAATAAAATCAGAACTTCACTCCAAATCCTTCGGGAAAGGAATGTCATCGTACCTGCCGCTGTTGTTCCAGTAGGTAAGGCCGCCTTTGCCCGCATCACGGGTACCCTTTACCTGTAGGCGAACATAGTCAAGGCCGTAGTACCTTCGATCATAAGATACGTTAAGTCTGAAAGCCTGTGCCCAAGGGCGTATTACAACCTGCCCTCTGGCGATTCGGTCTGTGCGCAGTGTTCCCAGATAGTAAATCCGCCAGGGACGCAATTCCGGCGGAGACTGCGCAAGAAAATCCTGCTCAAAATGACTGGGATAATACATGGGGCAAATCACATCCACCCAGGGCGCCAAAAGTTCTACTTCCTGACCTGTGCGCGAGCCTGTGCGATACCAGCCGTTTGCGCCGTAAATATCAATGGAAATCGGCGCATTGACATTTGCCCTTGAGTGATACAAAAAAGAAAGAATAGCGCTCTCTATATCCATATTGTTTTCCCGCCAGCGGTATGAAGCATCTCCCAGGTTTTCCCCGTCTGTGGGAAAGCGGATATAGTCAAATTGAATTTCATCAAAACCCCGTTCGTGAAGTTCAACGGCAATATTGGCTGTATATTCCCATACTTCTTCCGAATGCGGATCAACCCAGTTTTCATCATAAAATGTGCGCAGAATTTCCTTGTCGGGTTTACTTGACGGAATAATAACGGTTTCATAGCTTGAACCTTCAGGCACTCCTGTATTTACAGGTTGTTCTTTATCGTAATAACCCCTCCAGGGTTTGTTGTTTCGCCTGTCCCACACCGCGTATTTGCCGCCTTCCTTTGCAGCTAACACCGGGTCCTTAAAAACAACAATCCGCGCAACAGTGAAGATTCCTCTTGATTTTAAATCTTTCAACAATGCGTCAATATCCAGAGGCCTGAACACTCTTCCCTTGTCGATGATAGCCTGATTCCTCGGAGTGAAACGGAGGCGGCCATAATCGTCTTTCATGTCGATGACAACCATATTCAGCTTCCGTTCGGAGATGATGTTCAGATACGGCCTTAGACTGGTACTGTCCATTGCATGATTCACAGGTAAATAAAGCCCCTCTTTATCCTCCGCTCTTTTTGCAAATTCGGAAAAGTTCCGGTTAATGAGCCAGAGTTCGTTAAAAATTGCAATTTCGCTGTTCCTGCCTTTATCCCGTATCGCAAGACAGTTGGGCTTTACCCTTGTTAGTGAGGACTGCAGTATTGTTAAAAGATCATTCCTGAGGCGCATTTGCGCTCTTGCTCCTGTATTTGCAGGATAATTAATTTCCGACACAGTCCCTTCTGTTAAAAAACGAATACCGCTGTTTCCGGCATCAAGGGAATCCACTGTGCCGAAAGGAGAGGAGTCAGACCAAACGGTATGGTATACTTTGCGGTTCCAGTCAAGCTGGTAAATACGGCGGCGAAATGTCTGTGACGCATAAATTTCCGTGACGCCTGAGCGTATTACAATCGCAATATCTGAAACCTCATCGGGATTGCCGGTATTTTCCAGATGTTCAAGGCCGTTAACAGTTTCTGTCCATTTGGAACCGGAGACATCAGGCTGAATATAGTAAATTCCGTAAACGCTGTGAGACATAAAAACCGTAAGCGTGTCAATGCCGTTGGGAGCCGGCAGATTTGCGGCGGCAACCGTCTTGATGCCGTTTGTCCGGTAAGGAGGAGCGCCTATATTTGACCATGAGCGTCCCTGGTTCCGGCTCAGGTATACACTGTCCTTGGTAGCACAAACCATAATGTCAGGGTTTGCGGGATTCATTTTAACGTCTTTAACTTCCTGTATTATCGGGAGAAATGATTTTTTACCGTTCTGAAACAGCTTTATTGATTTTACGGGCAAACCCTGAACGCGCTTTTCCCAGTTTTGAAGATCGGCAGATACAAAGATTCCTTCGCTGCCCAGAATCGCCCAAATTCCGCCCGCATGTGTGATTTTTCGCACACCGCCCGCTTCGCGAAAGGAAACAGCTTTCCCGGTTAAATCAAATCCGGTCAATCCCAAATCGGTGCCGACAAGCCTGAAGTCGTTTTGTACGTTTTGCGCATGCAGAGAATAGGTAACAAAAACCAGCAGGGAAAAGAAAAGTGAGCGGAATCGTACAGATAAAATGTTAAAAAAAATCATATTATTTGAACCTGTCTTAAAATAAAGAAAAAAATGGTTTTGTTCAACCCCTAAATTCGAATAAAAAGCGTCTACTTGACATCATTACGTAAAAAACATAGATTTAATGATATTTATGGAGATAATTATGCAATCAAAAAGCAAAATATTCTGTGTTTACCTGCTTATTTTTTCTTATATCCCGCTTTCAGCGCAGATTCACATATCAGTTCCTCTGGAAAACCAAGTGTACTACATACTGGAGCAGGCGGAAATGAAGGGATTGTGCGCTCCCATGTCAGGAATAAAACCATATACCCGCAGTGTTGTAATATCAGCAATAAAAGAAATACTGTTTTCGGACAGCGCCGATAAACTTAAAAGCGTCGAACGTGAAATTCTGGAGCAGTACCTTAATAATTTTTCCAAACCCAAAACCGGTATTGATTGGCAAAGAGGCGCTTATTACGGCGAAACCACGCTTGGCAAGAGCGATGCCCTGCTCTCAATAAATATGGGCGTAATCGCAGACATCGAAGGTTCATCCGGCACATATTCATCCGGTGATTATTATTTAGGAACAGAAGTCTGGATGGGCGCCTATGTCAACGGTGATCTAGGAAACAATGTTTCATATGATTTCAGCGCCGAAGGAGGCCTGATTAGAGCGCCCCGGAATAAACATCCAGGCAGATACAATACTTACTATGAAGGTTTTGTGGATGAATTCGAAGAGAATTCTGAATTTGAAAACAAAAAAATAATTACTTACAGCGAACCTTTGACGCATTTTCCTTACACATATAAAAAACGATGGGACAGTTCGGTTTTTTTTCTGAGCATCAGTGAACTGAGTGATCTGGCAGGATTTGAAGCCTGGCCGAACGGCATTTCCGGCGGTTATAACCTGATGTCAGAATTAACAGGTTCTTTTTTTGAAAACAAATTAATAATGCGGCTGGGACGGTTATCGCACGAATGGGGTTCTACGTCTTTCGGCAGTAGTCTTGCCTTCAACCAAATGGCGAGGCCTTTTTTAGGTGTCGAGGCGGAGTTCAATCCTTTCTCGTGGTTCAGCATAGCAACACTTACCGGGGTTCTTGAGTATTACAACGCAGAAGGAATTTATGAATCTCCCAAAACCAGCCAAAATGCTTTTTCAATCACAATGCTGCAATTCAAGTACAAAAATTATTTGTTCCTTGATTTTGTGGATGCGGCAGTATGGCCGAAACGGTTTGAGCTTGGGTATATGGCTCCGATCACCAATAATTTCTTTTATCAAAACAACTCCGGCAAATTTGATAACATGGCATTAACCGTCAGCCTCAAGGCTCAGTATCCAGGTCTGGGTAATGTCTGGGTCTCACTTTTTGTTGATGAAATGCAGCTAACTTCCGAAATGTTCGAACTTGATCGTACAATGATTGCAGGTCAGGCGGGTATGAGCTTTCCCTTGCCTTTTCTGTCTTTTTCCTCAATCAAGTTAAGTTACACCATGATCAACCCGTATTGTTATACGCATCACCGGAATTATGTACCATGGTACGGGGATTTGCGAATGGAAAAAGCATATACCAACAACGGAGTATCTTTGGGTTATTATCTTCCGCCAAACTCTGATGAAATACTCGTCCGGTTCAGCACTATGCCGGCTAAAAATATCAATACACACCTGCAATATCAGTTAATCCGCCACGGCGCTGATTTCGGCAGCAGCGCTGTTGACGGGAGCAATTTGTTGTCAGAGCTTGATCCGTATGACAGGAACACCAATGATGTTTTAAAAAGATTCTTCCTGCAAGACGGCGCGTATCAATGGATGCACATTATCAAAACGGGCGCCGAATGGAAGCTGCCCAAGACACCTGTTACTCTTTACGGAGAGGCAGGAACTGTCATTTCTTACTTTACCAACATTGATGACGGAAAGGCAAATGACGGGTCTCCGCATGATTATTCGATAATTGATACGCCTGAATATCCAAAATCAAACGGCTTTATTGTAACGCTTGGGTTCAGGGTGTTTTCACGTTAATTGAGCTTGTTCTAGAACTGTCGAACCAACGGTTCGCGTTTTGGAACAGCCTCAATGGTCACGGATTTTCATAGCTCTTGTACATAAATCGCCGTATCTTTTGCTGTGCGTTTTTTTCAAAAGGCTCCCTGCGCATGGTGAAGCCGCTAATTTTTTTGTAGGCAGGCAGAGAGCGGTTGGTCTCTTCAATTTCCTTTTTGATAAGGTCATTGATAAATGCCTCGTCGTTTTCTCTGCCCGGATGATCTTCCTTAATCGCGTCTAAGTTGGGAACTGTTACGGCAAAAATGAGTTCGCCGCCGTAGGATGATTCTTTTCTGCCGACAACAAGGACTTCGCTGATTACACGCGAACTTTGGAAATGGGCTTCCACTTCTTCGGGGTAGACATTCTTGCCGCCGGAACTGACGATAAGATTTTTCTTCCGCCCCTTGATGTACACGAACCCGAGTTCGTCAATGTACCCCAGATCGCCTGTCAACAGCCAGCCGTCAGGCGTGATGACTTCTTTGGTAGCTTCTTCGTTCTCAAAGTAGCCAAGCATGACCGAGGGGGATCTGGCAGCTATTTCGCCGATGCCTTCCGGTCCCGGATCGATGATTTTCACTTCCGTATAACTTACCGGAAGCCCTACCGACACGTTCCGTTTGTGGCGGGGCGTGTTCACGGTGATGAGGGGGGAATTCTCGCTCATGCCGTAACCGTGGACAATGTTAAAACCAAAAGAGTCAAAAAAGTCCGCTGTCTTTGGGTTTAATGGGCCGCCGCCGGCGACCATGATCCCAAGTGAATGTAAACCGGCTTTTTTGCGGATGAACCGGAAGACTTTGCGCCCAAATTCCGGGCGGCCTTTTTTTGCTTCCGCCAGGGCAATGACACGTAACAAATTGAGCGGTGCGCGGACGAAAATCGAAATCTTCCTGTAGCCCGTTTCAATGGCAGCCATTACCTTGTCGTAAAGCAGAGGAACTGCAATAAGGAAGGTAACACCTCCGTCCCTGATGTCGTCCACTACAACTTTGCCGATAATTTTTTCGGCAACTATTGTCGGGAGACCCACGAAGAGGGGCGCCATAAACGAACAGGTGGTGGGATAGGTATGATGCAGGGGCAGCACATTCATGAACACGTCTTTATCGGTTGGCGCAAGTATGCGGATTGCGGCGCTGGCGTTGGCGATAATGTTTTTATGTGAAAGAGTAACGCCCTTTGCAAAACCGGTAGTGCCGGATGTAAACACAATGGAAGCCGGATGATTTGGCGGTATGCTGTCAAGCGGAGGCAGAACCTGCCCTCCCGCATTTGCGCCAAAGCTTTCAAACTCTGTCTTCTGGTTTACGGCATCTTCAGTATCGGCGCTTATGCAAACCGATACTGCCATCGATGCTCCTTTGGATGGCAGCGAAGCGGCAAATTCCTTCTTTCTGCCGGAATAAAAAAAAGCCTTCGCCCTTGTTATGTTGATTATGTTGAGACATTCCTGCTCTGTAACAAGAAAGTCCACCGGCACAATGGAAATGCCTGCGATTACCGTCCCCATCCAGATTACCATCCATTCGGGACGGTTTTCAGACCACAGTACAACGCGGTCGCCCTTGACAAGGCCTGCGGCAAGCAGCCCGCGCGCCACTCTGCGGCATTCTTCACCAAACCTGCCGTAAGTCCAGCGGGTGAACTCTTTCTGCCCGCCTGTACGGAACAAAATAAAATCCTTATTTGCATGATCCCGTGACACCTGATCGATAAGCTGCGCAAAATTGTCGTGCGGGTTATCCGGTATATTTGAGATATAGTCGTTAAATTTCAGCATGGTCTACCTTGTCTTTTGATAGAGGCAGTATAAAAAACTTTCGAGATTTTGTCAAAATAGATTTTTCTGGCAGCCGTTTTTATTCGTCATTCTTCAGGTTTTATAAAAACCTTTTCCAACTGCCTCATCCGGTAGGCGGAATAGAGTTCCTTACCGTATTCGGTTACTTCCCAGATTTCATCTTCACCGGAGCTTTCATCCTGATTGATACATTTCACAAGTTTCAAAAGCGAAAAATCCGCCATGATTTTTTTGATGGTATTGGACGGGGTGGGATAATCCTTGCGGACAGGTTTATCCAAATCGGGATTAAGGACAGTGCCAAGGAAGCGGGAAACTTCCGCGGTGGTTTTACCGACTGCCAACTCTGGCACCAGCAGTTTGAAAATCCTCAAGTAGCGGAACTGCCGGCTGTTTTCCCAGTTGTCGCCGGTTGTGTAATAGAAGCTCAGTATGACTTTGTTCAGGGCAAGCACTTTCAGGGCGTTTTTCATCTGCTCCCGCAATTTTGCTACAATGTCGCCGCCCTCAATTTTTATCTGCCGCCTGAGCTGTTCATTTTCAGTTGAAAGCCGCGACAGTTCATTCGCAACGGACGGCGCAATCGCCTGATCAGATTTTACCCAGCCGCTCTGCGGATTAAGGTTCATCTGCAGGATCAACAGCCCCTGCAATTTCTGGCAAAGGTCTGTCGAATTAAGCCATGTTTCGCACACGCCGCCGCGCAGCCTCTTTTTAAGTTCATCCATCTTTTTTATCAGCGCTGTTTCTTTATCTTTTTTGGATGCTTTCCAGCGTGCCTTTTCGTCAATCACAAGTGAAATCACGGGGATATTTTTCCGGTGCGCGATGTTGTACTCAGTTTCAAGGGGAGAGATTTTCGCGCCGGAGGGAGCGTATTTGTGGGCGGCGACAGCGATAAAATAATCACATTCCTCAATAGTTTTTGCAAGTAACTGATCGTGGTTTTTTATTGCCGGATCAAGATATTCCGCCGATACCGGAATATGCCCAAGCTCCATGATTATTCGCGGAATTTCCCTGCGTTCGTTTTTTAGGTCGTCTAACGTAGAACCTATAAAGATATGGTACTTCATAGCCTCATTATACAATGAAAACAGGCAAACGGCAATTGTTTTTTAATGGGTCATCCGGTATTATTTACCTATGATTGGTTTCCTTATCAGAAAAACCATATACGATCTTTGGGACAATATGTTCAGGATTGTCCTTATCAATGTGGGGTTTCTCATCGTTTCCGCAATTCCGGTCGGTCTGCATTTCCTGTTTAAGCTTCCGCCGGAGATAATGCTCATCCTTGGAATCATCCTGTGTTCCGTTTATCTGTCCGCCGCCGCCCTTTCGGTAAAAACAATATCTGATTACAGTTCATTCGGCTTCGGTGATTTCTTCGCGGCTTTTAAGGATGCGTTGCCTGCCGGCCTTGCGATGAGCGTTGTCATAATACTGCTTTTTTTGATGGCGGGAACTGTCATCCCGTTTTATCTGACCATTGATTCGCCCATCGGGCTGCTGCTGGCGGCGCTTGTTTTTTGGGTAATGATTTTTGCCCTGCTGTCGCTTCAGTTTTATTTTGCTGTGCGCGCGCGGCTGGCTACAAACCTTTTCAAAATATTCAAGAAGTGTTTTTTAGTTTCTTTGGACAATACCGGCCTTGCGGTTTTTTCGCTCCTGCACAATTTTGCGGCTCTTCTCCTTTCCGCCGTGTTTGCATTTCTGTTTCCAGGCCCCGGCGGCATCCTCCTGTTCCTTGATGAAGCATTGCGCCTGCGCCTTTTGAAGTACGACTGGCTGGAAGCCAACCCTGGCTCCGACCGCCGAAAAATTCCCTGGGATGCGCTTTTAATTGAAGAGCGCGAAAAAACAGGAATCCGTTCGCTCAAGAATTTTATTTTTCCGTGGAAGGATTAGAAACAGCGCCATTATTTTCCTTGCCAACCCCCGCACTTTGCGATATATTTGACAGGTAATGGGTGGAATTATGGGGAGGAAAGTCTATACAATCAACGGGCAAATGTACATTATTGATGATGAGACTGGTGAGATCAAAACAGTTCATATCGAAAGCGAACCAATTCCACCTAAAGACCTGAAGGAACTCATTAAACTTTTAGCGCAAAACCAGAAAGAATGAACCTCCCCGCGGCAAGCGCGTACCAAAGGTACGAGGGTATTAAACCAGACTTTCAAATAAACATATTGACCTTTTTTCTCACCCCGTGATAAAATACCCTAACTATGCAAGCCTTTGACCAAAAAGCAAATTTCCCCATTGATTGCCGATTGCCGATTGCCGATTGCCGATTGCCGATTGCCGATTGCCGATTGCCGTAAATCCCCAATTATAATTAGAATACCACTAAGATCGTGTCAACTACACACTTGTTTATTTTTTCTTTTTTCTGAAAAAAATAGCATTTTCCCGAAATTCATCACGCAAAGGCGCAAAGATACATCGTACCTTCGGTACGCGCTCACAAAGGAAGATTAAAGAATGAAGAGGATTTCACCACGAACACCACGAACTCTTACTTCGCTATCTTCTTCTTGTTCGTGTGCGTACCGAAGGTACGAGTTGGTGGCGTACCGTTTGCGGTACGAGTTCGTGGTAAAAAAATAAATAGGAGTAATCGTCTCCGCGTTGCGGAGCCGTTCGATTTAATTCGCCGCTCACGCGGCGTAAAGTGAGGTTATGTATGAAAAAGATTGTTTTGCTTTTGACGGTTTTGGCTGTTGCCCTGTTAACCGCCTGCGATGGAGATGACGGCAAAAAGTCCGGCGGTGATGACAAAACCTGCGCGGAAGCTAAATGTGCCCCGGACTGCGGCAACGAATGTGGTCATAAAGGCTGCAAATGCGACGATGACGACCCCGAAAAACTCCCCAAAAGTCTATGGGAACTAAAAATCAAAGATGCTAGCAATCCAGAAGGAGATCCATCAAAAGGCAGTCTTTTTAGTAGTAGCTTTTATCTCGGTATGAGTATTAGTTTCCAACGATTTTTGTTTAATTCGACAATGGAGGAGTTGCTACCCTTATTAAAGGCTCAAAACAACACAACTCGAACCGCATTTAATAATTGGAGCGGAACCAGCGGAAAAAGCGCAACATACAGAAGTAAAATTATCGCGGGGCAAAACGGTATTTTTGAAAATTTACGTGATTATGGTCTTGATGCGGGTTTCTTGGCGGGCTATGGTACATACGAATTGGGATTCGGCGCGGGTAAAGGCGCATTGGACTCACATTATGAAAACATGGAAAATGCAATTTACGAATTGTTTAGTGACGATGCAAAAAAAGCCGACTTCCAAAATGCCATGAAAGCATTAAAGTTAGCGAACTATGTGGATAAGCGCCACCATGGCGACAAAGGGGCATCCAAATTAAGTGAATTGAATGCGTGTCTTGACGCTATGGGAATTGACCCTACCGACGCCGATAGGTTCATTAAAATTGAGAAATATTTAATAAACAATATGCCGAAAGAAGCGGGCGGTGTGGATTTCAGGTTTAATATACTGCTACAAATTAAAAACTTCCAGGAATTTAAGGGCTTCACGCAAAGTATTATAGATATTGGCCTTTCGCCAAGTGTCTCCTCGGTCGACAAGAAGACGCGGTCGCAGATTCAGACCGAAAACGGATTGTTTAACAGCCCGGAATTGTTGGTTACGTAGTGAAAAAACATGGCTTTTTTAGCCGGATTGAAGGTAAATTCGGCTAAATTGAACCTAAAAAACGGTAAACGTTTTGGATAAAATCCAAAGCGTTATGGACGAAAACCAAAGCGTTTTGGATAAAATCCAAAGCGTTTTGGATTAAAACCAAAGTGTTTTGGATTAAAACCAAAGTGTTTTGGACAAAAACCAAAGCGTTATGGACGAAATCCAAAGCGTTTTGGACAAAATCCAAAGCGTTTTGAAAAAAATCCAAAGCGCTTGGTAAAAAATAGGGAGGATTTATGGCGAAAAAGAAAGCAGTTACCACAAAAAAGAAACCGTCTTCCGTTTGGAAGACGACAACACCAGCAAAGAAGACAACAATCGCTAAAAAGAAAGCTCCGGCAGCAAAAAAGAGAGCCGCGAATGTTCCCGTAAACCTTGCAAATAACGGCGCGCATCAGCAAAATATCCCCTTATTGCCGCCAAGCCTCATGGAAGACGCAATGACATCCGTCAAATCAAGCATGGAAGATTTTGTTGACATTGCGAATAACAACCTTACAGCGGCGCAGCGCCGCCGGAAGATTGGCCCCGGCGTGCGCAATTACGGCTTCATCGACAAAGTTTCTGACTTAGCAGACGCCAACCCGCAGTTCGCCCAGTTTTTCAAAATTGCCGATCTTAAAAATTGCATACGCAACATTGAAATGTGCCGCGACCTTGTCATATTGTTACATTCATTTGCAAGAGCCGTAACCAACACCATGCTCATTTACACCGATGACGCATACAGCATGGCGCTGATTTATTACAACATGGTAAAGGAAATGTCAAAGCGCGGCGATCCCACAGCAATGGAACTTTACCGCGACCTGAAAACCTACTTTAAGAGAGTAAAACACATCACCGCCGAACCCACCGAAAAAGAACTGGAACGCGATCTTCACGCATTAATTCACGGTAAATCGAACCAAAGGTTCGCGGACGGAAAAATCGTTGTCGAAAACATCAGCCCTAAAACAACCGCAGGTATGCGCAAAGTAGTGGACGATGTACGCAAGGGAAGAGCGGCAGTTCGGGAGACAGAATCAATGAGCAGTGAAGAGTGAGTGGAAAAAAGAAAGATTTGTTTGACAAGGCGGCAAATATTGTGTAAGATAAGGATATGGAACAGGTTGTTGCAGAACTGGCGGCATTAAATAAAAAGGCCGATACCATAATAAGCATAATGAACAAACCCGAAAACCAATTTATGAGGGTATTGGGGATAGTCGGAACCGTAATTACGGTAATGAGTATTTTAAGTATTGTTGACATAATGCGACAATGGTTAGGATTTTAGGAGGTTGATATGTTTTTTCAGTTGACCGTGAGCATTGCGTTATTGTTTGTAGGAATTTCGATGATTATGATAGCTCAAACGTTCAAAAAGAAAGCATAAGCAGTTTTTCGAGTTTATGGAAATGTTAATCCTTTCTCACTGTTCACTGATTAATCCCCAAACATCCCGCGACTGCGCGTTCCGTGCCGGGGATTCCTCCGTGAACGGGATTGTTAACGGCTCTGATTTTACCGTCCGGGTAACGCAGGGCAAGTGCGCTTGAGCCGCCGCCGTCAAGATTAATTCCGTCCCATGAACCCAGCGAACGCAAAAGCACGGCGGTTTCGTTTTCAGTGCCGCCCGCGCTGTCCCTGCGCCTGCCGTCAATTACAAGCAGGTACAGGCATTTTCCGTCCGATGAAACTCCGGCGGCGCTTCTGGGATGCCTGTCTTCGCGGTTCAATGTGCGGCTTGCCGGTTCTCCCGCTTTAAGTATTTGATGAAAGCCGCCCACGGCATTGTCAATGTTTTCAATGGATTTTATTTCCGCCTGCCTTACGATTGCAGCTTCAGCGCCGCATATCACAAGCGCGTCATAATTCGGATTGGCGGGGGCTATCAACTCTCCGCCGGAAATAACGATGCCCACGTTCTTTATCGGCCTGCCTTCTTCGGCGGTGGAAACATCGAAGGGGACGGCGTTAATACCGGCGATTAAATCGTTGTCCCTGACAAAGCTGGAAACTTTTGCGCTCATGGTATTTTTTCCGGCGCCTCCTCCTCCCTTCACAACGATTTGCATACCGGGCGCGGAGAGGTCAACGCGCAGCGCCCAAAATTCAAGAGGAGTTTTTTCGATCCTTCCGTGGAGATAGTCAACTCCCGCGGATAACGGATACCATTCCGGCGTTACCGCGCTGACATCAGCAAAGATGACAAAATCATCCAGCTCAAGAAAAGAGAGAGTGGCGCAGGAAAATAAAAATAACAAAACAAGAAAAAAAAGAAAACCTCCCGAACCGGCGGTTCGTAAAACCCGCTTGAGTTTTTGGGAGGTTTCATGAAGGTGAAATTTTTTAGTATTCAGTCCGGCCCTTCCGGTTTCTTTTCAGCAGCTTGCGGGCGTTGGCCTTTTTCTTTCTGTTGAGGATGGTGGAGGGCTTTTCATAGTATTCCCGTTTTTTAAATTCGCGAATGATGCCTTCTTTTTCCACCATGCGTTTGAAACGCTTGATGGCTTTTTCAAGCAGTTCGTTGTCATCAATCGTAATATGCGCCAAAGTAATCACCTCCTTTCCTCATGGGCAGATAATAACCAATTTTACTTAAAACAGCGTTTTTGTCAAGAATGGGGCGGGCGGCAAAAGCGTCCGGGTCAGCATACTCCCCGTTGATGCGAACCTCCCAGTGCAGATGCGGACCGGTCGCAAGCCCGGTAGCGCCTGAAAAACCAAGCAGCTCCCCCGTATCCACAAACGCGCCCTCTTTTACTTCGAGCTTGTCCATGTGATAGTACAGCGAATAAATGCCGGGCAGATGTTCGATTACTACCGTATTTCCGGTAACGATTCTCATGACGGAGAGAACTACCCTGCCCGACCCGCAGGCGTTCACCTTTGTTCCTGTCGGCACGCCGAAATCCACACCAGAATGAATCGAAGTGTCGCTCCTGCCGGTTGAATATTTATAGATCCGCCGGTCGCCGAAAAAACTTGTCCTCCTTGTCGAAGTAACCGGCATTTTGAAAGAGCCGTCATGATATATAACAGTACCCTTCCTGTTGAGGATTGCCCAAAGTTTGTCGGCTTCGGCGGTTTTCTGCGGATCAGGCTCCGTCCTGATGCCGGTAAGGACTACGTCAAGCTCTATTGTTTCGGAGACAAATTCCCGCTCTGTGATTGTCAGTGGTATTTCGTGAACTACGCCTGTTTCATT
The DNA here is from genome assembly GCA_031256035.1 of Treponema sp. Classification (GTDB taxonomy): domain Bacteria; phylum Spirochaetota; class Spirochaetia; order Treponematales; family Breznakiellaceae; genus WQXQ01. Next base: position 108,623 of record JAIRRJ010000075.1, read on the forward strand.
TTCCAGCCTGATTACCGCGTCTCCCGGAGCGGCAGTCGAAGGAACGGTCAGCACAGCCGCAAGAAAGCCGGGCTTTCCGTCCGCAGGAGGAACGGTGAAAAATAATGCGGATGCGGACAGTTGTTTCCCGCCGGAGATCAGCGCCGCCTTTCTTACGCCGCCTACTGCGCAGATTGTAACCGGTTCTCCCGGGCGCGGGTTTTCAGGAATGACCGCATATTTTTCCTGAGTTGCCGCAAGGTTTACAAGAAAGAAAAAAACACAAAAAGAAAAACACATCCGTTTCATTTGCTGATCCTTAAATCTGTTATCATCATCTGCGGCGTTTCATTGCCGCGGTAATAGTCGCGGGAGAGGGTGAAGACAACATCAACCCTGCTGTTGACGCCGAACTCCTTGTTATGGACACGTTCGGCGCTTTGCCAGTAAAGTGCAGGCCATTTGTGTTTACCGGCGTCAAGCGTCATTTTGACGTGTTTTGCTTCCGGCTTGCCGATGAAAGCTACATCTTTAATAATCAGGTTTTCAGCCAGAAAAACAAGCTGTTCGTTTTCCTTGCCGTAAGGTTCAAAGCGGTCAATCAGTTTGAAAATATCAGGGTTAAGATAATCAAGCGGAAGTTTTGCATCAATCTTGATAATTTCTTCATCTTCTTTTTCTTCAAAGTCGATGGCGCGCGCTATGTTTTTTAACCGTTCCAAAAATAATTCCCATTTTGTCATTTCAATGCTGAAACCACCCGCAGCCTGATGGCCGCCTGAATCAATAAAAAGATCGGCGCATTGCTCCAACAGGGCGCAGACATTGTACCCCCTTGCAGAACGAAGTGAACCTGTTGAGATATTTTCTCCGGCGGAAACAACTATCGCCGGAACATTGAATTGACGGGCGGCGCGCTGGGCAATAAGACCGGTAACGCCCTTGTTAATTTTTTCGCTGAAAGCAAGGGTGAGTTTTTCATCGTACTCGGTAAGACTTTTATAAGCCGCGGGTTCGATGATGCCCCATGTTTCTTCCTCAAGATCCCTGCGGTCTTCATTCATGGAGACAAGTTCCCCGGCAAGGCGATTCCTCTTTGCCGGATCATTTTCAAAAAACAGAGCCGCCGCGGTTTCCGCGCTGCCCATCCTCCGCGCCGCGTTAATGACAGGGCAGAGTTTCCATGAAATGTCTTTCGCATCGAAACGGCGGCCTGCAAGTTCCAGTTTGTAAAGCAATTCCGAAATACCGGCACGCGGTTTTCCCGCAAGGGACTCTAAGCCTTTGCGAACGAGTATCCTGTTCTCGTCCAACAGCGGCATTATGTCCGCGATTGTCCCCAGGGCGGCAAGCTGCAAATCGGCGCTGTCCACCGCCGTGTTCTTTTCCCGAAGCTGCGCATAGGATGAAAATAAATTGACGAAGACATCAAGCTCGGTCAATTCGTTTTCGGAGTATTTGGCAATCTTTGAAAGTTCCTTGATGCGCAGCAGGCTCTGACCCGCAGTCTGCGGTATCTCTTTGCCAATCTCAGGAGCGATGTCAAGCATACCGACTTCGACATTGCCGAAAAGTTTCGCAAGCGTCCTCTTGTGAAGGGGCGCGTCCCACACCAAAATCTGCTGCCCCTCAAGAAAAGATGGCAGCCGCGTTTCGCTTACGGAAATCATCCCCGGCACAATGGTTTCGGAGAGGGTGTCAACGACCATGAGGTTGCGCATTTTTGCAATTTCGATAGTCCACGCGTCTTTCACCGGCCTCGTGTTCAAGAGGCAAATCTGCTGATCGTAGAGTTCGCTATTTTGCGCGAAACGCAGGGCGGAAACAAGTTTGAAGGCGACACCGCAGCCGGAAAGATCGCGAAAGGGGTACGTAGAATTTTTAAGTTTGGGGTTGATGATGACGAGGGCTTCGGGCAGTTCATCCTGAGGCTCATGGTGGTCAGTAACGATCACATCGACGGATAATTCGCCCGCGCGCCTGATTTCAGCAAACCGGGAAATGCCGCAGTCAACGGTGATTATCAATGTGCCGTCTTTGGCGGCAAATTCTTCGACAGCTTTCATTGAAAGCCCGTAAGGATCGTCCCCGGTGGGAATGCGCCAAGTCACGTCCATGCCAAGGCTTTCAAGGTATCCGGCAAGCAGCGCAGTTCCGGTAATGCCGTCAACATCGCTGTCTCCGAAAACCAGCGCCTTCTCGCCTTCTTCCTTTGCCGCGAGAATACGCTCCACCGCGTCATCCATCCCATCCAGCGCGAAAGGATTGCGCAGATGGCGCAGATCGTCTTCAAGAAAATAGCGTATTGAATCCCCGGCGCAAAAGCCCCGGCGCGCAAGGACAGAAGCGGTTAAAAGATCGCACCCATACTTTGCGGAAATCTCCTTTACCTGTTCGGGGGCAATGTCAGTTTTTTCCCATTTTTTCATTGATGTGTCTACGGTAGCCTATTTTGGCGGATTTTACAATGAGAATTCCCGGTATTCAGCCCATTGCGACACTGGCATCATTCTTAGGCTACCAATTTGGCAAAATTAATGACTGAAACTTCAGAACCTGTAGAAGTGGCAAACTTGTCAACGAGCTTTTCAAGTTCTGCTGCAACTGTTCCGGTATACCATGTGTTGCCACATTCTGTACAGACATGGGCAGGAACATGGCGTACCACAATAACACCTTGATCAATATCTTCGGTATATGTAACGTTTTTTTCTTCCATTCCAGCTTTGCAAATACCACATTTCATGGTTTACTCTCCTTCCTTTTTTTGCCTCCGGCTTCCCATTGTTCAGATGAAGCCGCCTGAACCTGTAAAGCATTGTTTCCCAAAAGTCCGCACAAAAGATAAAAAGAGCAGGGGACTGCTGTCAGCGATCCCTGCTCTCTGGTGTTACTGGGTGGAATATGCCATACCACCACCTCCACCTTCGCCGGTTACAACAATGAACTTCCCATTACCGTATGTTGCCCTGAGAAATCCAAAAATATCCGGCGGATTAAATGCAGGTGTCCAGTTAATACCGTCCGACGAATATGCAATACAGCTAGAATCTACTATTGCCATCCATTTACCATTGCCGTATGCTATACATTTAAACCCACTATAGTGAACGCCGGAATAGCCAGAACCCTCTTCTTTTCCAATTATCTGTTTCCAGCTTATGCCATCCGAAGAATATGCTGTAGCGCCACCGCTCGCAACGAATTTTCCACCGCCGTAAGCTATGCAATCAAGACTATCACCGAAGAGAGACGGTGACACCGTTGTCCAGCTTATGCCGTCTTCAGAGCTTGCTACTACAGCGTTTCCGTAAGTGTCGTCTCCGTTTATTTTGCGACCAACAGCTATGAACTTCCCGCCGCCGTATGCTATGTCTTGAAGATAAACACTGGGCGGATTTGATACCATTTCCCATGATAGACCATCTGTGGTATAAGCTATCTTGTTTTGTCCTCCGATAGCAACGAATTTCCCGTTCCCGTATGCTATCTTGCTGATGTTACTTATACTTGGTGTTTTCGTAGCTACATTCCAGTTTATACCATCGGTTGAAGTCAAATAATCATCACCTGTTACCCATCTTCCATTACCATAAGCAATAGCCTCAGGAATACGATAAATAGAACTTATGTAATTATTTATCTTAGTCCAGTTTACGCCGTCTGTGGAATAAGCCATAGCAGAATCATGACCACCATGCCCAACAACGATAAACTTCCCATCACCAAATGCTATGTCAAAGTATTTGCCACCAAGTGGCGGATTCGACACTGTCGTCCATTTGGGTCCCATTGGCAGACCTTCGTTATCATCGTCTTCATCACACGCAATAACCGTCAGTCCTAAAACAAGCGTCATTGCCAGTATTGTTGATATTATTAAACCCTTTTTCATAGATAACTCCCTTGCGGCTTTAAGTCCTGCCGACTTATCAGGGCTGTCCAAAAAGAGTATTACTTCTCGGACCGCCCTTTGTGCTATGCGCTACGATGAAGGTTATTTCTTTACAAGCCCACCGCCGGCAACAGTTCCAACTTTTTCACCTTGATATGTAATACCGAGCATTTCTTTACCCTCATATTCGGTATAAGCAATAAAGCCAATGCCATCATTTGGACCTTTGAGCATTGCATATTCTGCAGTAACACCGTTGGGAAGACTCTTCTTTTGTGATTCTATAGAATCTTTAAGCCCTTTCGGTAAGTCTGATAAATCCGTAGTATAAGTGCCGCTCTCTTTTTTGCCATCATATTCTATCGTAAAATTGCCGCCGGAAAGCGTTAGTTTTACAGGCTTACCTGCCCACGGCCCCTCTTTGCCTTCCCAGGTTCCCTCAAAAGGATCACTGTCTTCTTCATCGCAACTGACGAATGCGAACCCGATTGCCAGCGCTATTGCCAGCATTCCCAAAAAAACAAGTCTCTTTTTCATACACAGACTCCCTTGCAGCTTTAAGTCCTGCCGACTTATAAACAAGCCTGCTGTCCAACGGACAGCTTACAGGCTGTTTTTCCACAAAATCATGCCCCGGCGCTGGGGGCAGATGCCACTAAAGCTTGGTGGCAAACGCCACTAAACCTTGGTGGCAAACGCCACTAAACCTTGGTGGCGATCGCCACCAAAGCTGGGCGGCGGACGCCCCCAGGTCTACGAAGATTCCAGAGTAAAGTGGCTGGTTATAACACGCACTTCCTTGACCGGACGCCCTGACATTCCCGAAAACTGCGTGCGCACCTCTATACGGTTGCTCTGATACCCAGTATCAGGCGCTATCCCCGTTATCTCCGTGGGGTTGTTTTTGCCGATACGCTTTACCTTGACAGCCTTGGACGGGTCGTCCACTGGTACAAAATACAGCCCGACAGAGGGGTCGTTCCCTTCCAGCTTGATTTTGCTGCCGTGCAGAGAGAACATATTCCCCGGTATGAAAATCCCGTTCACCGAATCCTCTTCCTGGTCGGTGAAGGTGTCGATATACTCTCCCGAGTCCGACAGCCCTTCAAGGATTACCTTGATGTCTTTGGTCAGATCTTTGAGCTTCGCGCGTATGCTGAACTTAAAGCCGACTGGGTGCTTTTTGTGGTCGTGCATCTCGTTTACGCCGTCAAAGACGCCGCCTATTACGGGATACGTGGTGAAATAGCCGTTCGTTACGGCAAATCCGTCGCAGAGCTGGTAAGCCCATTCCTTGTTGAACTGCTTCACGTTTTCCAGCAGGTCTTCATACTTGCCGGTGAAGCCCGCGCGCGTCTTCATGATGCCGCAAATATCGCTGACCGTAAGCGTCCTCTCGCTGTTGGTGCGCGCGATGTACTTGCCTTTCGCATTGGGCAGGTAGCTTTTGAATAACTTCGCACGGATTTTGTGGAAGATAAGCCCTGGTTCGTCATCATCTTTTTTTGCCATGATTGTTTTCTCCTTTAGATGAAAAACATCCTTGTGTTGGTATATGAAAAAGCCGCCATAATACGGGGCGTTTTTCCAAAAATGAGAAATGCTTAACTGTCGGATAGTATTGACCCGTCCGCCCGCGATAGCGGGCAGATAATCAATTCCTTGAAAGAGCCAAGCCCCCGTAGGGGGCTTGACACGGTTATTTAGAGGGTGTGTATAATTGATTGATTGATTGATTGATCACTGCTTAAAAAAACTGCCAATGGCAGTTTTTTTAAGCTTAGAGAACGATATGCTAAAATGGCGGTTTTCTGCCCAAAAACAGCAAGTTGCATTGTGAGTGTATTTAATCACAAAATGAGCGGGAGTGTCAAGGGAAATATCTTCACTACTTACGGTAAACATGCTCTTCAAGTGGGTATTATTTATCATGGGTGGCGGGGCTGTAGGGCTTGGAAAGTTTTCTTGAGTTCCCCGCCGAGAAGACCTCGAACCTATGGTTCGCTAAGGGCTTCAAGGCGGACTCATCAAGCACTTTCCAAGTCCCTACTGACCCGCACCCGGGAGATATAGTTGCTAATTGCAGGGCAAGTTTACTTATCAATAATTTTACTTACTGCTTCCGAATACACAGAATCGATATACTTTTTATTAGAAACCGTTCCGCCGAGCGACATTACCTTTGCCGTAACAGAATTTGCCATTGGGATTTCCGGGTCTTCGGATGATTCCATCAAGATCATTTTTAATGATGTTTCCCCGGTAATTTCAACATTGGAAGCAGGTTTTCCGGTTCTGGTTACTACAACAGTACCTTTTCTGGTGTTTATTGTTCTGTCTGCCGTACCGCAGCCCTCGCCTGTCAGAATAATCATGTAGCCTTGCGCATTGTCTACCGAATCCCAGGCAACGGTCATATCTCTGCCTGCAACGGTAATACCAACATTTTCAGGTACGCTGAGTTTCTGTTTTTCATTACATGCTGTAACAATAAACATGGTGAAAAATAAAAAGCACAAAACAACTGAATGATTGTTTTTCTTCACCTTACCTTCTCAATGATCTCGGCAATAATCCTGTTCGCGTCTTCACAAGAAGCCTGACAAGTGCCGACCTGCCGGTGTCCGCCGCCGCCGTAATGGAGTAAAAGCGAGCCTACATCCGTTGTTGCGCTGCGGTTGATGATGCTGTAGCCGACAGTAATTGCGACATTGGCTTTATTGCGGCCATCCACGATCCAGACAGAAATGTTCTGCTCGGGGAAAAGCGTGTATATCAGAAAACGGTTTCCGGCATAAATCGTTTCAACACCGCGAAGGTCAACGATCAGGGCGTTTCCGTTGGGTTTGGCGTATTTCTTTACCATTTCCTTAAAAAGGTCTGTCTGCTCATGGTACAATTCAAGGCGCTCTTTTACGTCGGGGAAGGCAAGAATGTCATAAATGGATTTTTCCGAACAATCCTTGGCAAGTTTTTTCATCAGGTCATAGTTGCTGATTGTAAAATTCCTGAAACGTCCAAGGCCGGTTCGGGGATCCATGATAAATCCCAAAAGCACCCATCCTCTGGGTTCAAGGATTTCATCGGCGGTAAGGTCTCCCGAATCCACCTTATCAACAAAATGGATCATTTCTGCAAAACGCCCCAGCTTGCTGTCGCCTCCGTAGTATTCATATACCACCCGGGCGCAGCTTGGAGCGGACTTTGATACTCCCTCGAAATACGTTTGTTTGCCCAAACGCTCGGTTTCGCTGGAATGATGATCAAACCAGAGTTTACAACCCTTAATATAGGGAATATTCGCTAAAATATCGTTATCCGTAGCTTCCACTTGGCCATCCTGAATGTCCTTCGGATGCACAAATTTCCAGTCGTCAATCAGCCCCAAATATACCAACAACGCGCCGCAGGCCAAGCCGTCAAAGTCAGATCTGGTCAGCAATCTCATTTTCCACCATCCTCTCCGTAATTCCGGTAAATTCGATTATATTCTATATTTATTATAATTGAAAGGTGAAAAAACCGCAATTAATTATCAGAAAATACGCCATCGAAGACGCCGTTGAAAACGAAATCAGCTCTGCCGGAAAACCATTCAATAACCGCATCCGCCCGGTTGCCGAAGGAATTACTGATGCGGTCTCCCATTCCAAGAACAGTGGCGGCTTTTGCGAGAGAAACGGCGTATATTAAAAGGGAATCGCCGCAGTCAATTACCGCAAGAATTGAGCGGAGTCTGTTTTTTCCCACTGCTGTAATAATACCGGCATTGAGAGGTGTGAGGTTTTCCTGAAGGAAAAAGATGCCGTCCTGTACGGTCTGATAATCATAACGGTAGATGTTATCGCCAAAGGTAAGATCTTTTTGCCTTGCGTACAAGGTAAACGCTTCGGGCGGCCGGGAAAAAACAGGATCGGGAACAGGTTTTTTAGTATCCGGCGCGTCTATCACGCCGGATGTTTCATAAAAAGTCCGCATGGTTTTCCGGCTTGCCGAATAGTACTGGATGCCGGACAAGCTGCTCAGAGCCAGCATCTGATTGAATAATTGAGCGCGCTGAGCTTCACTCCAACTGCCTGAAAATACCGGCTTCCTGTAAAGATAGAGAGTTTCCGCGCATACATTCGGGTCAAGAGACAAAGCCCCGGAAACAAACTGCCGCAGCGCGGGATGGCGGGGCATTAACTTTGGCGCTGGTTTTTTCAACTGTGTTTCGGTAATGGCTTCGCCGTCAGAACGCAGCCGCGCCGCATACGCAGGATCAATCAATTCATCAAGAGACAATGAAAAGACATTCGATGCGGCACAGGCGATCAGAAGAATTAAACTTAAATTTTTCCTCATAAACTTACCTTAATCCGCGGAAATAAACACGCACCTGCTTATATAAACCATCACCTTCGCTTTTGGTTTCAACATCGCTGATGTCGTTAAGCGTTGTATGGATAAGCCACCGGTCAAAGGGATTCATCGGTTCAAGCAGGACTGAGCTGCGGCTTTCACGTACTTTTTCCGCAACATTATACGCAAGACGCACCAGAGACTCTTCCCGGCGTATGCGGTAATTTTCGGTATCAAGAATCACCCGCACATCTTCCCTGCCAAGCCTGCCCGCGTAAATGTTCAACAGCAGCTGCAAAGCGTCAAGATTTTTGCCTTTTTTGCCAATCAGGATTGATGAATGTTCGGAATCAATTTTAAGCCCAAGCTTGTGCTTTTCCCGGAACAAAACCGTAATCTTGCCCGGATACCCCATGCGTTCAATGAGGCCGGCTGTAAATCCTGCCATTTTTTCTTCAAATTCGTTCTGCGGCACAGGCTCGCCGAAAACTGCCTTGGATTTTTCATGGCTTCCGGCAGAATCCTTTCCACGAACATTCGCCGGCTTAACGGAATTTCCTGTATGCACCCTAATCCGCACATAGCCTTTCTTGAACAATCCCTGTTTTTGGGTTTCCAATATCTCCACGTCAAAATTGTCTTTTGCAAGACCAAGTTCTTCCGCCGCACGGTCGATTGCCTCTTTTTCGGTACGGCCTTCAAATTCGAATTCCATATATATCTCCTATTCGCAAGCGGGTTTATTACCCAAAATCGCCTACAGGGTCAGACCAGAAATCTGTTCCCCTCCAGCGGTTTCAACCTTGCTAAAATATATGTATGTGAGGTAATAAACCCGCATACAATCCATACATTACAGAACGACGATACCCCGCCGAACCGCAAATATCACAACAAAAGCATTGCATCTTCGGTATGCGTTCTGCGGCGGGGTTCGTCATTTTTTCTTTTTACCCGGCGCGATAACAGGCTGTGGATATTCCTGTTTGCGTTTCGGTAAAAAGTATTTGTTAATGATCACCTGCTGTACCAGTGTGAGAATGTTGGAAAAAATCCAGTATATCAGCAGTCCCGACGGCATGTTGTAAAGAATGAAGAAAAACATTATCGGCATGACGTATAACATCATTTTCATCTGTGTGTTTCCCTGCTGATCGGGCGTCTGCGTAACTCTGCCGTAAAGAAGCTGCGACCCTACATAAATGAAAGGCAGAAGCCTCAAGGCTGTCCAGCCAAGAAATGGCAGCTTAACGCCTTCGGGGAAATTCCAAACCGATTCGGGAACGGAAAGATCGGGTATCCAGCCGGGAATAAACATTGCGCCGCGCAGATCAAAATGATTGTTAAAAAGGTTGTACATGGCGATGAAAAGAGGAATCTGGAGCAGCATGGGAAGGCATCCCGAAAGGGGATTGTAGCCCTCTTTTTTGTAAAATTCCGCCATCTCGGCGTTCATTTTCTGCGGATTGGCCTTGTGCTTTGCCTGCAATTCCTTGATCTTCGGCGCAAGCGCTTGCATTCGCAAAGTCGCTTCCGAACTCTTTTTTGTCAGCGGGAAGAAAACTATTTTTACCAGCAGTGTAAGAAGAATAATCGCAACGCCGTAATTCGGGACTATTCTGTAAAAAATAAGAAGCAGCCACTTCAAAACTTTTTCAAGCGGAGAGAGAATCCCCCGCGTACTTGCAGCTTCGACAAGGTTCATGTCTTTCAGGCCAAAATCATTTTTGCCGGTGTTGTAAATCGCAAGCGTCTCCTGTGTTTTCGGCCCCAGATAAAAACGGTATGTATCCGCAATTCTGGACGCGTTTGCGGCAGGGCGGACGATGTAGAGTCTGGAAGCCGAAGGGATTCCCGGTTCCTGTTTTTCGGAGAAAGTAAGGCTGTATTGGGCAAGGTAGGGAATGGCGATGAAAGTAAAATATTTACCGGAAATCGCAGCCCATGTCGGGCGGGTATCAATGATATCATTTACCTTTGCGCTTTTCCTTTTTCCGTTGATAAATGTCATGTACTGCCGGTAATCGTAACGGTTGTCAAGTTTTACAAATTTTGGACCGAGCTGCGGGCCAAAAGCGAGGGTATAGGCATTGCCGGAAAAATTAAAGCCCGGCACCGAATAGCCGCCGTCCAGGGTTATTGTCAGTTCAAACATATAATCACGCGGTTTGAAATCGTACCGTTTTATCAGGCGGAATGTTCCGCCCGCGTTAGCTGAAGCTCCGGAGGGAATCGTAAAATCGCGGTAGAATTCCACCGAATAATCAGACAAACGCCTCACATGAAAGAATGAAGTTACCGGCTGCGCGTCCATGCCGCCGAAGGCAACGGAAAAAGCATGAGCCTCATTAACGCCTGAAAGGATCATGTCAACAAAATCTTCATTGTCAAAATGTTCCTTGAGTTTCAAAAAAGCCACATCGCCGCCTGAGCTGGTGAGCCTTACGGTCATCAGCTCTGTTTCAATGGTTACGTACTGTACCTGCTGCGGGCCGGTATCCGCCGTTTCCTCCGGCTTTTCCGGTTCGCCCGGCTGAACAGCCGAACCCTGCGCAGCAGACGACTGTTCACCCGGCTGAATAGCCGACGGCGGCAATTCCTGAACCGGAGTGTCCGTTGCAACTACTGCCGCAGGCGGTTGTTGAACAGCAGGCGCAGTCTGTTTGGAGGGAAAAAAAACTCCCTGCGCCAGATAAAAACCAACCAGCACAACGATAGAAAGTATCACCGCTAAAATCGTATTTTTTTCCATATTCAGTCCTTCAATAAATTAATGTCAAGTAACAGGATCATAGCCGCCGGCATGAAAAGGATGACAACGGAGAAGCCGTCTGACAGCCAAAAGACATCCGCGTAAAATGCCGTGTTTTTCAACAGCCTCATATGCGTAAGATGAACAGCTTGGATAATACCTGCAAGCCGGCGGAAAATGAGGGGACAGAGCTAATTGATAAAATCGAATGACCTTAAGCGCTATATTCTTCATTTCAACAAACCGGCTTTTGTAAAAAGGGATTCAAGCTGCTCCATCCTGCCGGAAAGAGCCATTTTCCTGACATTGTCAGGCGGAGTTTCGGGATACATCAACAGGATCAGGTCATTGCCGCCTGAAAGTTTCGGCTGCATTAACCTGTACGCTTCCCGCGCAAGACGCCTGGCGCGGTTTCTTTCAACCGCAGTCCCAAACCCGCGGGAAAAAGTAAAACATATCCGGTTGTGGGGCAGATTGTTTTTCAACATAAAAAGTTTCGCACCCCGGCATCCGAAGCGCCTGCCCTTAAAAACCTCCCGAATCTCATCCCTTCCCTTTAGATGCTCCTGCCGCCTAAAACGGAAAGAGCTTTTTTCTCCCTTTATGGGAACCTCATTCAAACTAATAAGGCTTTTTCTCGTCAGATGCTGATAACTTAATCCGGCCCTTTGCCCTTCGGCGTTTTAGAACCAGTTGTCCGCCCCGTGTTTTCATCCGCGCACGAAACCCGAATTTTCGGTTCCGCTTGACTTTACTGGGCTGATAAGTCCGTTTCATGGGATACTCTCCTATTTATATACAAGGAAGACTGTTACAAAATATGAAATTTCGGAACAACTGCCTTAGATTTCAACTACCTGATTTCTTAATATAGATTATTGAGTAAAAAAGGTCAAGACGGTATAACTACCTATTGAACATATATTATACCTCTACCGGCTTTTTAGTTATCCTTCCCCAGAACGACTGCCACGAAATAGTGGACGCTATGCTGGATACAAATTACGGCGAGGACTTTTGTGTTGCCGATAATTTCAGCCCGGAATTTGTCTCAAGGCTAATGGAAGCCGGTTTTTTGGTTATGTCCGCAAAATATGAGGATTTTGAAGATGGCTGTTTTTTGCTTCCCAAGCTGCATCTTGTCCGTTCTGCCTTGTTTTTTGAAAATTTGCACATAAAAAAGTCAATTCGCCGGCTTTTGCCACGGTATGAACTTCAGCCGAACGCGGAATTTGACCGGATTGTAGACCTTTGTGTGGAAAAACACGGCAGCGACTGGCTCACATCCCCCTTGATCGAATGTATCAGAAAGATACGGGATACTTCACCTTCGCCGGGCGTGCTTGCCCCGTCAGCCAATGCCTATCCCGCCTCATTCGCCCTTTACCGGAACGGAAAACTTGTTGCCGGGGAATTCGGCGTTGTCTGCGGCAGGGTCTACACAAGCTATTCCGGCTATTATGACGAAGATAACGCCGGAACTGTGCAGATTATCCTAACCGCCCAATACCTGGAAAAAAACGGATTTTCATTTTTTGACTTGGGGATGCCTCTGGACTATAAAACAGGCCTGGGAGCCGTGAATATCAGCACACATGAATTTGTGGAGCTTTTCAGGGGAGCAGTCAGAGAAAACCACGGCGCCGCCGACCGAGGCGCCGTGTCGCAGGATGTTTTTCAGCCTCTCTTTTTTCCGAAAATCTGATCGAAATACCTTTCAACATCCACTTTATTTGTCAGATATTTGATTATGGCGCGGTAAACCAAAAAGGATGCAACGATTGAAGCGATAAAAATGAGAGCAAAGCCCCAGTACCGGTTCGCCTCCGGCAGCAGCGGCATAATAAATTTTATATACAGAAACGAAAACAACGCAAAACAAAATACGGTAACCAGAACATTGAACAGGGTTGCGCAAAGAATGAAAAGCAGGGTATTGAGCTTTTTATTCATTTGCCTTCTCCTTTTTTGCTTTTTTGGGATTAATGAAAACTGAAACAAACATTACAAGGCAGCACACCACCACGCATGAATCGGCAACGTTGAAAGTAGGCCAGCGTTCAAAACCCAAAAACCCGTAAAACTTGACGCTGACAAAATCCACTACTCCGTCGGGACGGAAAATACGGTCAATAATATTTCCGATGCCTCCGCCGACTATTCCGGCTGCAACCCATCGCTGCAGGCGGCTGAATTCATCTGTTCTGAAATAATACCAAACCAGAAAACCCAACACCAGAATGGGAAGAACTATGAAAAGCACCGGCTTGACTGCATCGGGGAGGCTGTCTCCCAGACTGAAAGCGATAGCCTTATTGCGCACATGATGAATCCACAGGAAGTCATTGTCAAAAACAGACTTTATTTCCCGTATTCGAAAGTTCTTTACAATAATGGCTTTTGTGATTTGGTCCGTCAGAATAATAAACGCCGTTAAAGACAACGGCAGGATTTTTTCTTTCAGGTTTTTCATAGTATCCTCCTTAAAAAAAATTATAAACCCGTTGGAACATCAACAAATTCAGCGTTAATGCCAAGTTCGCCAACACAGTGCTGCATAACAGCGCGAAGCCCCCAGACCTCGGTGGAATAGTGGCCGCCGGCGATCATGTTGATCTTTCCTTCCAGACAGTCATGGTAAACTTGATGCGCGCTTTCACCCGTAACAAATAAATCCACGCCTTCTTCAATGGCATCCCGCACATTTGACGCACCCCCGCCGGACATTACTGCGGCGCTTGTATTTTCTTTTTTGCCGAAGGGAAAAATCCCCGTTGGCGGCCTGCCCATAAAGTTAATCTTTTTCACCGCTTCTTCAATTGTAACAGGTTTGGGAAAAGTTCCCTTATACCCGATTTTTCTGCCGCTGTATCCGCCGAAAGGTTCGATATTTTCCAGCCCCAAAAGCTGCGCAAGAACGGCGTTGTTCCCAAATTTGGGATGCTGATCCAGCGGTAAATGCGCCGCGTAAAGGCAGATGTTGCTGTCAAGCAAAAACTTGATTCTGTGCCTGAGGTTTCCTGCGATCCGCGCCGACGCACCCCAAAACATACCGTGGTGTACAAAGAGCATCCCCGCACCGGCGGCGGCAGCCTGCTGAAAAGTCTCCAATGAAGCATCCACGCCAAAGGCAATTTTCCTGACAGGGGCGCCGTCATTATCAACCTGTATCCCGTTCAGCGAATTGTCATCTTTGGTAAAGCCTTCTATTTCCAGAAAACTCCTGAAAAAAGCGTCAAGTTTGGCTGTTGTAAATTCCGCGCTCACGGGCATGAGTATATCACAAAGCCGGAGGATGTTCCAGTACTGACAAAAAGAAATGAGCGGTATATATTATAGCCAGAGGATAAGATGAAGAAATTGTTGATGTTTTTGCCCTTTCTGGTTATCGGCCTGTATTCAATTCAGTCTCAGGAAATTCCCGATTCTGTCCGCCGGACGGTTGATTACACCATCCGTTCTTCGGTTGATACCGGAAGCGCCTATGCCCATTACGCCAGTCAGCATCCTTCTGTTTTTACTTTTGTTAACAATGACGGCTCTGTAACTGTCTGCGTATCCGATGACAGCGCAAAGATGACATATATCTATGAATACTCAGCCGATCTTGCAGAGCGAAAAACTCATAAGTTTAAAAATGAACTTGATATGTTAGGCGCTTTTACAAAAGACAACGATGGAAGTTATTACTTTTTTTACGGAAGCAAAACAAACAGTAAAACGGTCAACAATATGGCAATGGTAAAATACGATAAAGACGGGAAAAGTGTCAGGTCATTCAAACTTGTAGCGAACGCTCCGAACAGCTTCAGCGGAATTCAAACTCCGTTTGATGCCGGCACATGCAGGCTGGAATTATCAGGTTCCATGTTAGCGGTATATTTTGCGCGCGGGATGTTTGATGGACACCAGGCGTCCTATGGTTTTGTACTGGACAAAAATACTTTCGCAAGAGTAGACAAAGGCGCGGCGACACACCCCGATGTAGGAGCCAATACTCAAATGCCGTACGTCAGCCATTCTTTTAACGAGTTTATTCTGCCAGTTGACAACGGTTTTGTTTTTGTAGACCACGGCGATGCTTACCCAAGGGGTTTTACCTTTGCCAAATTTCAAAACGGAGTAAACACCAAACGGTTGCATGCGTTTAAGTTCCCGGGGCAGGTTGGACAGAATGCAACTTTTTCAGAAATGGGCGGTCTTGCAAAAACATCCACTGGCTTTATTTTTACAGGCACACACGCGAAAGACGCAAGCACCCCGCGGAATTTATTGGTTCTTACAATAAGGGATGATCTCGGCGCTTATAATCCCCCGGTTTATATTACAAATTACACAACTGAAAAATTTCATATAGCGCATCCTAAAATTACCGCAATGGATTCCGGAAAGTATCTTTTGATGTGGGAACTGTACGGATTCGGAAGCGGTCAAACCGGTTATCAGGGCACACACATGCTCATCATTGACGAAAGAGGCAACAGACTGTCAGACATCAGGAAGATCGAAGGAGCGCGCCTGAACATGAATGACGTGTTACGCTACAACAAACAAAACGGAAAAATATATTGGTCAATTACCGACAGCAATAAATCCATTACTGTCTATGCGTTGGACATCGGTAAACCGGGCGCAGCTGCCATTCAGCAGCCTGCCGCTGCACCAGAACAGCCGCCCCCGGCAGCAAGCACACCTGCGCCTGCTACACCATCGACTAACAACACGCCGACGCAGCCAAGCAACCCGTGGCCGGTACCCAAACCGACAACTCCGGCGCCTGCCCCGGATAAGCCAAAGAATACATGGCCGTTTTAGCTATAGAACAATATTCACCAGCTTATCAGGCACGGTGATCACTTTTACCGGTATTTTTCCTTCGGTCCATTTGAGAACGCCGGGAAGAGCAAAGGCTGTTTTTTCAAGCTGTTCCTTGCCGGTTCCGGCAGCGGCGGTAAACTTATCGCGGATTTTACCGTTCACCTGTACAACGACGGTTACTTCGTTGTCCACTGTCAGCCGCTCATCGTAGGAAGGCCATTTGCAGGCGGACACTGATTCCTTGTATCCCAGTTTTTCCCAGAGTTCTTCACCAAGGTGCGGCGCGTATGCGCTCAGCATGATTACCAGCGGCTCCCACAGTGCGCGTGGGATTTCAGCTAACTTTGCCAGTTCGTTGGAATAGATCATCATGGCGCTGATAGCGGTGTTAAAGTTGAGAGTAACGGTGTCGTCTGTCACTTTTTTGATTGTGCGATGAAGCAACTTTGTCAGCCGTTCTATATCTTCGGGTGAGAATTTCTCCGTTTTTCCCCCGCGGCACGCACGGCTACCTAAAGGCAGCCTATCGTCATTGCACTCACCAGATTTTTCCTGTGCCGGAACGTGTTGCATATGTTCGTCAACGTCCCTTGGCGGGACGCAATTACTGGTTCCCCATATTCTCTCCAAAAACCGGGTTACACCCACCAAGCCGGCAGTAATCCACGGCTTACTCACTTCCAGTGGACCCATGAACATTTCGTAGACGCGCATGGAATCCGCGCCGTAATTTTTGATGATGTCGTCGGGGTTAATCACATTGCCGCGGCTCTTGCTCATCTTCTGGTTATCTTCGCCGAGGATCATCCCCTGGTTAATGAGCCGCTGAAAAGGCTCAACGGTGTTTACAAAACCGAGGTCATAGAGAACTTTGTGCCAGAAGCGGCTGTACAACAGATGCAGAACCGCGTGTTCCGCGCCGCCAACATAGAGGTCAACCGGCATCCAGTAGTCGATTTTATCCTTTGCAGCGAAAGCCTTGTCATTTTTTGGATCGAGGTAGCGGAGATAGTACCAGCAGGAACCTGCCCATTGGGGCATAGTGTTGGTTTCCCGTTTTGCCTTTCCGCCGCATTTGGGGCATTTGGTATTCACCCATTCTTCGATACCTGCTAGCGGGGACTCGCCTGTGCCGGTGGGCGCGTAGGATTGTACCTGCGGCAGTAACAGAGGCAGTTCACTTTCAGATAACGGAATGATTGCAGAGCCATGCTCTGCTTCGCATTTGTCGCAATGTACCACGGGAATCGGTTCGCCCCAGTAACGCTGTCGGCTGAAAATCCAGTCCCGTAATTTGTAGTTTACCGCCTTTTTGCCGATGCCCTTTTCTTCGAGCCATTCCGTTATGTGCTTTTTTGCATCGGCGGTGGGAAGGCCGTTAAACTGACCGGAGTTTACAGAGTAACCATCGGCAGAAGTACATTCAGCCGGTTCGCCTGAATAGCCGCTTCCTGCATCCGGTTTTTTATCAGCGACCACCTGAGTGATCGGCAATCCAAACGCTTTGGCAAATTCCCAGTCGCGTTCATCGTGAGCTGGAACCGCCATGATCGCGCCGGTTCCGTAGGAAATCAGCACATAGTCGGCGATCCATACCGGTATCTTCGCATCATTCACCGGATTGATCGCATACGCGCCGCAGAAAACGCCGGTCTTTTCCTTTGCAAGATCGGTACGTTCAA
Organism: Treponema sp.; assembly: GCA_031256035.1. GTDB lineage: Bacteria > Spirochaetota > Spirochaetia > Treponematales > Breznakiellaceae > WQXQ01. The sequence goes on from JAIRRJ010000075.1 coordinate 126,090, forward strand.
GGTCGCTTTTGCGGGCTGCTGCTTCGATGTATGCGGTAACAGCCTGCTTTTGGTCAGGGGTGGTGAGTTTTTCAACTAACGGATGCTCCGGCGACAGCACCATATAAGTTGCGCCGAAGAGGGTATCAGGCCGCGTGGTGTAAATTTCAAGGGACAACTTGTTGTCCCCCGTATCAGCATTACCATCAACCTTAAACACCACATTCGCGCCCTCGCTGCGGCCAATCCAGTTGCGCTGTTGAATTTTAATCGGCTCCGGCCAATCCAACGGGTCAAGGTCAGCTAACAGCCGCTCGGCATAGGCGGTTATTTTCAGAATCCACTGGCGGATACGTTTGCGCGTAACTTTTTCACCGCAGCGGTCGCACACGCCGTCTGGTACTTCTTCATTGGCAAGACCGGTCTTGCAAGCGGGACACCAGTTGATCGGGCTTTCAGCTTCGTAGGCAAGACCCTTTTCAAACAGTTTCAGGAATATCCACTGTGTCCAGCGGTAATAATTTTCGTTTGAAGTATCAACTTCGCGATCCCAGTCATAGGAAAAACCAAGCGCCTTAATCTGACCCCGGAAATGATCGATGTTAGCCGCGGTAGTAACAGCCGGATGAGTGCCGGTTTTTATCGCATAATTTTCAGCGGGAAGACCGAAGGAATCGAAACCCATCGTATGCAGCACGTTGAATCCGTTCATGCGCAGATAACGGCAGTAAATGTCCGTGGCAGTGTAGCCCTCGGGGTGGCCGACATGAAGCCCCTGCGCGGATGGATAGGGAAACATATCAAGCACATAACGCCGCTTGTCTTTGGGGAAGGCAGGGTCTTCAATCACCTTAAATGTTTGGTGTGCAGCCCAGTATTTTTGCCACTTAGGTTCAATTGTCTCAAAAGGATATTTTGCCATAATGAGGGTAGTATATAATGGATGGTAATTAGTGAACAGTACAACAGTGCCCTTTGGAAAAGGCTCATTTCAAACATTTCACCATTAATTTCGACCATCATCAAAACACTTATTTTCTTGACAGATAAAAAAAACAGGGTTTACTATAGATTAACGATATTACCTAAAATATTTAGGTAATCTTTAAAGTATTTTTTAGGAGGAAAACTATGAAGAAAATCGCGATTTTAGGAGCGATTCTGCTCTTGGCGGCTGTTATGGGATTTGCCGGAGGAAACAAGCAGTCCAGTGATGCCAGAATACAAATCACCTATTCTTTCTGGGGAACGCCCGAAGAATTTGTAGCCACACAGAAAGCAATCAACGTATACAACGATATGCAGAACAAGGTTCTGGTTACTGCCGTCCAAATTCCCCATGACTCTTACGAAGCGGCGCTCAACACAAGGGCGGCGGCTGGAATGCTGCCCGACTGCGGAATGATGATCGAAGGCAACATTCTGAAGTACGCCAATATGGGCTATCTTATGGACGTTTCCCAAATGTACGGCACCAAGGACGCAAAGCCTCTTGACAGCATCACCTTCAAGATGGACGGTAAGCCGGTGGCTTACGCGGCATCCAACGAAATCCTGATAATGTATTACAACAAGAAAATGTTCGATGCGGCAGGCGTGCCGTATCCGCCGGCAGCCGTTGACCGTGCCTGGACATGGGATGAGTTTGTCGCAACCGCCAAAAAACTCACCCTTGACACAAACGGCAGAACACCTAACGACGCGGGCTTTAACCGCAACCAGATCAGGCAGTACGGCGCGATGGTAGAAAACCTTACATGGCAGTTGGAAGTGTGGGCGCTCAGTAATGGCGGCGGGTTCTACAGCCCCGATGGGAAAAGCGTCATAATCGATCAGGACGCGGCGATTGAAGCCATCCAGAAAGTAGCAGACCTGCACCTTAAAGATAACGTAGCGCCGCTTTCCCCCGGCCTTACCGATGACGGCGTTCAGCGTTCGCTTATCGCCGGCACTGTGGCAATGACGACTAACGGCCACTGGAACATCGGCACCTGTCTGTCCACAGCCCGCGATGAGCAGGGTCTTGATTACGGTATAGCGGTTCTTCCCTACATGAAGAACAAACTCACCATAAACACCTCAGGCGCTCCTGTTGTGTTCAACCAGACCAAACACCCGAAGGAAGCGATGGATTTTATCAAGTGGTATACGCAGATAGAAAATTCATGGTTCCTGATTGAATTGGGCATCTGGATGCCTCCGCTGGAAAGCTACTACAAGGATGAAGCCTTGATTAAAAAGTGGATATCGTACCCCGCTTATCCGCCTGCCGCTGATTACCGGAGCGCGGTTATTGACTATACCCTGAGCAGCGCGAAGCCCGCGGCTTGGTTCTTCACACCCAATACCGCTGATTTCAACAATCTGCTTCAATCAATTCTGGGTGAAGTCTGGACCGGCGCCAAAACAGCGCGTGATGTTATCACCGCGAACTCCGCCGCTCTGAAACGAATCCATGCAGAAAAATAGAGGCTCTTGCAAAACTATGGTAATAGCAGAAATGTATGCCTGAAACTAGTTTATGGGGTCCTGTCAGGGATTAAAAGCACCGCACGGAGGCGGCACTTTTACCCCTGACACCCCTCAAGTAATTTATTGGACATACATTTCTGAATTGCCTCAGTTGTGCATCGCTGATGGTAAAAGGAAATTCATATTGAAGTCTGCATCTAAAAACGCGGCCCACGAATCCCGTGTTGCGTATCTTTTTTTGATACCCGCATTGGTGGGGCTTACGGTATTAACCTACGGGCCCCTCATTGCGGTGTTTGTTTTAAGTTTTTTCAACTGGAGGGGTTCTCTCCCGCCGTCTTTTGTCGGCTTCACCAACTTTATCCGCCTGTTTACCGAAGACCCTTATTTTATCGATTCAATAAAAGTTACCTGCTACTTTTCTCTGTTATCTGTTTTTTGCTGCATGATCTATTCTCTGGGCGCGGCAATGCTCTTAAACCGCAAAATCCCCGCCAGAGGATTTTTTCGCGCTGTCTTTTATCTGCCGTATATTTTGCCTGCGGTGGCAGTGTATATCGGCTGGGCATGGCTTTACGAAAGCAATTTTGGTTTATTTAATTATATAATAAGTTCACTTGGTATCAATAAAGTTCATTTCATTGCCGATCCCAAACTTGTTGTGCCTTCTCTCGTATTGATCGCTGTGTGGCTGTCGGGAAACCTGATCGTTATATTTCTCGCCGGTTTGCAGAATGTACCCAGAGTCTATTATGAGGCTGCGGAAATTGACGGCGCCAATGCGTTTCAGCGGTTCTTGCACGTAACCATTCCCAGCATGACTCCGATTATTTTTTATAATCTGTTGATGGCTCTTGTTACCAATTTGCAGGTTGTAACTCCCGCCCTTGCGCTGACAAGCGGCGGTCCCGGCAATTCCTCAATGTTTCTGACATACCTGATGTACCGGTATGCTTTTAAATCCTTTAATCTTGGTTATGCCAGCGCCATATCATTTGTCTTTTTTATTATAGTCGCGATTTTTACAAGTATTCTGTTCGCCACATCCAAAGAATGGGTGTTTTATGAGGGGGACAAATGAAGCGTGAAAAAGTAATTAACGGCGTCTCCTTTGCGTGTTTGATTCTTATCACCCTCGCCGTTATTTTTCCGATCTGGTGGATTGTACGTTCAAGCCTGATGAACAACGCGGAATTGTACGCCTGGCCCCCCTCCCTTTATCCAAAGAAATGGCTGTTCTCAAATTATCCGGCAACGCTGCAACACTTTCCATTCCTGCTGTATTTCCGCAACACAATGATGATTATTGCTCCCGCGGTTATTTTTGGCACGGTTACCGCTACATTCTGCGGCTATGCTTTCGCACGCCTCAGGTTTCCCGGAAAGAAATTTCTGTTCTCCCTTTGTGTCGGCTCCATGCTGCTACCCAACATGGTTACGCTTATCCCCCTGTTCATCATGTGGACAAGGTTTTTGCGCATAACGGATTCATACCTGCCGCTTGTTTTACCCTATCTCTGCGGCGGGGGCGCTTTTAATATTTTTCTTATCAGGCAGTTTATCCGTACCGTCCCGCGGGAGCTTGATGAAGCGGCTTTTATTGACGGCGCTGGGTATTGGACGATACTGACAAGGATCATCGTTCCGGCGATCAAACCGGCAATGATTGTAGTGTCCCTGCTCTTGTTTATCTTTCTGTGGAATGATCTGTTGCAGCAGACGATATACATTCATTCCGCGCCAAAATTCACCATTGCCATCGGCTTAACCCAGTTCAAAGGTTCATTGCAGCAGGATTGGGCAAAACTTATGTGCGCGACCTGCATGTCCTTTTTGCCCGGAGTTATCTTTTATTTGATTGGACAAAAACACTTCGTAGAAGGTATTGTATTAACAGGGATGAAAAACTGAAAACTATGAAAGCGAAATTAACACTGCACAAAGAATTCTCCATTGGGGAAACGGACAAACGGCTCTTTGGCTCATTCATTGAACATTTGGGCAGGGCGGTTTATACAGGGATTTATGAGCCTGGGCATCCTGACGCGGATGGTTCCGGTTTCAGAAACGATGTGGCATCTCTGGTGAAAGAGCTTAATGTTTCCGTTATACGCTATCCCGGCGGCAATTTTGTATCGGGGTATAACTGGGAAAACGGCGTGGGGCCAATAGAGCAGCGCCCCATGCGGCTTGATCTTGCCTGGGGTACCAAAGAAAGCAACCGCTTCGGGACTAATGAATTCGCCGCATGGGCAAAAAAGGTAAATGCCGAAGTGATGATGGCGGTAAACCTGGGGACGCAGGGAGCGGACGCAGCAAGAAACCTCGTTGAGTATTGCAATTTCCCGGGCGGCAGTTTCTACAGTGATCTGCGCCGAAGCCACGGCATCGACAAGCCTCACGGTATCAAGCTGTGGTGTCTCGGGAACGAAATGGACGGCCCCTGGCAGATATGCAGCCGCACTGCCGATGAGTACGGCAGGGCAGCGGTCGAAGCCGCCAAAGTGATGAAGTGGACAGATCCTTCGATAGAACTTGTCGCCTGCGGCAGTTCGTTTAGCGGGATGCCGACTTTCGGCGACTGGGAACGTACGGTGCTGGATCATCTCTACGATCACGCGGACCATATTTCGCTTCACACCTATTTTGCCAACCGGGACAATGATGTTCCCAATTTTCTTGCCCGCAGCCTTGAAATGGATCGCTTCATCAAAACCGTCGCGGGTATATGCGACCTCGTCAAAGTAAAAAAGAACAGCAAAAAAACGTTACACCTCTCGTTCGATGAATGGAATGTATGGTATCACTCAAACGAGGCGGACAAGAAAATTGAAAAATGGACTGAAGCGCCGCCGCTGTTGGAAGACATCTACACGATGGCGGATGCGCTGGTAGCGGGATGTATGCTTATAACCCTGCTCAAAAACGCAGACCGCGTAAAAATTGCCTGCCTTGCCCAACTGGTAAATGTTATCGCGCCGATCATGACCGAAAAGGGCGGCGGTTCGTGGCGGCAGACGATTTTCTATCCGTTTATGGATGTATCCCGTTATGGCAGAGGGACAGTGCTTCGTTGTCCGGTAACAGTGGACAAGTACGATTCAAAAGAATTCTGCGATGTGCCGTACCTTGAAGCTGTTGGTGTTCACAATCCTGAGAAAAATGAGTTAACCATTTTTGCTGTGAACCGTAATTTAAATGAAGCGATACAACTTGAAGCGGAAATGTCCGGCTTTGGGGACATACGCATAATTGAACACCGTGTTTTGCAGAACAGCGATCTTGATGCCTGCAATTCAGTTTCGCAGGAAAAAGTGAAACCTGTTGTGCACACGGCAGGAACTGCCGAAGGCGGCAAGATCGAAGAAAATCAGCTAACGGTCTCGCTTCCCCCCGCTTCATGGAATGTGATACGGCTTGTGCTTGTTTAAAACGGAAGGAGTATTTCTGATGAAATCCACAATCAAATACATGGGGCTAATTGCCGTAGTTATATTAATCACATTTACAATGGCGGGCTGTTCCGGTTCTCCCAGTGGGAACAGAAGCATTATCATACCCGATACGCCTGCTACACGGTTGGTGAAAGAAATCAAACTCGGCTGGCATCTAAACTGTGCGCTTGACACCTCCAGTGGATTTCCACGCGAGAACCCTACGGTATGTCAGATGGAAACAGGGTATGGAACTCCCGCAACCACAAAAGAGAATATCACCGCTATTAAAAACGCCGGTTTTAACGCGATCAGAATCGGCGTTGCCTGGCATAAGGCCATCGACAGTGACAACAATATCCGGCAGGACTGGATGGCGAGGGTTACGGAAGTCGTTAATTATGCGGTTGACAATGAAATGTATATCATTCTCAACAGCCACAATGACGAACATATATTCAAATTAGAAAATGCGGATGTGGACGCATCATTAACAGCATTCAAGAAAATATGGAAACAGATTGCAGATAACTTCAAAAACTACGATGAGAAACTGATCTTTGAGGCAATAAACGAGCCGAGAACCATAGGCAGTCCGGCTGAATGGTATGGGGGCACGTCTGAGGAACGCGCTAACCTTAACAGGTATTATCAGGTTTTTGTAGATGTGGTACGAGCAAGTGGCGGAAATAACGGCAAGCGGTTTTTGATAGTAAATCCAATGGGGGCCGGAGCCTCTCCGGAGGCGTTAAACGGCTTTACCCTGCCTACTGACCAGGAACCGGGCAGGCTTATTGTTTCTGTCCACAGTTATGCTCCGAACGAATTTTGTTTTCCTGTGGATGAAGCGCCCTGGGCAAATGAATCTACATGGAGCAAAAATAACTCTTATGATACATTGCCCATTACCGATCCGATTGACCTTGTGTATAACACCTTTGTCAGCAAGGGAATTCCGGTTATAATGGGCGAAACCGGCGCAACGGACAAAAACAACACCAAAGCAAGAGTGGAATGGGCTGAATTTTTTGTGAGTTATGCGAGGAGCAAGGGCATACCCTGCTTCTTATGTGATTGCGGAGGTAAAGATCACGCCATAATTAACCGGAGAAACAATACCTATTATTTCCCCGAATACATTCGCGCATTGCTCAAGGGAACAGGGATCAGCGATATACCACCCCTGCCTGTCTTAGACCCGCACACTTTTAACTTCATAGAAAATAATCCTGGCGATTGGTCGTATGAATACACTGACCACTTGCTATTCAACGAAAGCGGAATCGTACAAGGCAATACATACACCTTTAGCTATTCATTTAGCTCCAATGTCGCTATGAATTATTTACAAGTTTTTCTTGTTGACTGCAATGCAACAACCAATTATGCATGGAATGAGCTGTCAAATCGTGTAACGATAAAAGAGGCTATCGCGGCAAATACCATATACAGCGGAGAGATAACCATAAACGCCACCGGAACGGCTACAAGGGCAAGCCCTAATGCAAACAGGATACATTTCTCGACAGGCACGGCAAGCGCGCCGACTTTGACATTTACCAGATTTGAAATCAAGAATAATGGCGGTACAAAACAGAATCCCGCAAGCTGGACTTGGGGTTCTTATGATGATTCAAATGCAATTACTGTTTCTGGAACAGCAGGGACTCATTCAATTACCGGAAATGTTACCGATAACGGTTATGTCCACTGGTATACCATGCCTGATTACATAACATTGACGAATCTGAGAGCGGCAAACTCCATTTCGTTTAAGATTAAAGGCGATGGAAAAACATATAAAGTATTTCTGCCGACAAAAGACATTATGGATTACAGCTCTTATTTTGCAGCATTTCCAACAACAAATGGCGTGGAAACTACAGTTACACTTAATTTAGGCGATTTTGCTCAGCCGAATTGGGGCGTACGAAAACCTTTTACCAAGTCAGCGATACAAAACATTTCATGGTCTACCAATGACGGCGCACTTGGATCGTTTAGCCTTACAATAAGGGATTTGGTGATTAACAAGTGAATGCAGCATCACAAAGCGGCTAAAGGCGACTATCATCTTTTAGGAAGAAGCTCACACTGAACAACGCCATTATTGAAAAAACAACATCAATAGTGTAAAATACATAGTTATGAAACAAACACTCCTTCTTTCCGCAATTCGCATTGATGACCCGTACTGGAACCGGTACACAAAATTGATC